>NZ_CP134494.1:2680872-3006546 GCF_031759225.1 Mesobacillus jeotgali | reverse complement strand
GAATGGGCCGAGGATGATCAACACGCCTTGGTATGAGGAGCCAATCCCTTTCCATGAAGCAGCTGAAATTGGAACAAGGAAGGTCATTCAGGAACATTCTACCCTTGGAGTCGTCATCACGACGGATGGGACAATTGGGGAAATCCCAAGACAGGATTACATTGAAGCAGAAGAGAGAGTAATTGAAGAACTCAAGGAAGTCGGCAAGCCGTTCATCATGGTCGTGAACAGTGCACAGCCTTATCATCCGAACACAGAAACATTGCGTGCCCAGTTAGCGGATAAGTACGATATCCCGGTACTGGCAATGAGTGTAGAAAGCATGCGCGAATCTGATGTATTGAGTGTCATGAGGGAAGCGTTATATGAATTCCCTGTGCTTGAAGTGAACGTCAACTTGCCAAGCTGGGTGATGGTCCTTCGGGAGAATCACTGGCTCCGTGAAAGCTACCAGGAAGCTGTCAAGGAGACGGTGAAGGACATTAAGAGGCTGCGCGATGTAGACAGGGTCGTACACCAATTCAGCGACTTTGAGTACATTGACAGGGCTGGACTTGCAGGAATCGAAATGGGCCAGGGTATTGCCGAAATCGATCTTTATGCACCAGATGACCTTTACGACGAGATCTTGAAAGAAATCGTGGGCGTAGAGATACGCGGTAAGGATCATTTGCTTGAATTGATGCAGGAATTCGCTTATGCAAAAACAGAATTTGATCAGATTTCTGATGCGCTTAAAATGGTTAAACAGACAGGATATGGAATTGCTTCTCCTTCATTGACGGATATGAGCCTTGAAGAACCGGAAATTATCCGCCAGGGAGCGCGTTTCGGTGTTCGTTTGAGAGCGGTAGCACCTTCAATCCATATGATCAAAGTGGACGTCGAATCTGAATTCTCGCCAATCATTGGCACAGAGAAACAAAGTGAGGAACTGGTTCGTTATCTGATGCAGGATTTCGAAGATGATCCGCTGTCAATCTGGAATTCGGATATCTTTGGAAGGAGCCTGAGTTCGATCGTCAGGGAAGGAATTTCCGCAAAGTTGAGCTTGATGCCTGAAAATGCACGTTATAAATTAAAAGAGACGCTGGAAAGAATCATCAACGAAGGTTCCGGTGGATTAATCGCAATCATATTATAATTGGACTCCTTTTGGGAGTCTTTTTGTTTGTCTTCCAAAAGGTATGAACTAGATCTCATCTATATTTTCAGCGAATATTGTTCTACTGATATAACTTACTACCAGTGAATTTATGAGATAATACCTTGAAACTTGCTTGAGAACCCAGGAGAAAAGACTTAAAATTCATTATATCATGTTTGATGGCAGCAGTTACGGGTAATAAATTAGGGTCAACATATTACAATTATGTTTCAAAGAAGAAAAGATTCCCATTATTTCTTGAAATTATCTTGATAAGAGGAAAACATTATGATAATCTTTTAACAGAATTAGCGTTGTTGCTTAAAAACCCTTATATAACAGGGTTTCAAGCGATTTTAGGTTTCTTTATCCTAGTTTTTTGCAAACTTAGATAATAAAATCTGCCAGCAACGTATAGAATTCACATGTTTTGTTTAGAAATGTAGTTAAGATGCTTAATTTCTGAGCAATGGGATCTCTTTGGGAGGAGGTGAATGGCATGAACAAAACAGAACTTATCAATGCAGTTGCAGAAGCTAGCGAGCTTTCTAAGAAAGATGCAACAAAAGCAGTTGACGCTGTTTTTGATTCAATCTTAAATGCATTAAAAGATGGGGACAAAGTACAATTAATCGGTTTTGGTAACTTCGAAGTTCGTGAGCGCGCAGCCCGTAAAGGTCGCAACCCACAAACTGGTGATGAAATCGAAATCTCTGCAAGCAAGGTGCCTGCTTTCAAACCAGGTAAAGCACTTAAGGATGCAGTGAAATAATTACATACGACGCACTGAGCGTATGCTAAACCCAAAAGGCCGCGACCTGTTCGCGGCCTTTTTCCTTTGGAGTTGAATATTAAGTTTTGCCTGCCGAGAATTGGTTATGCTAAGATGAAAATATTATAATCTAATAGTTGGTTAACTATGCAAGATTATGATGAGATTGATGGATCATAGGAGGAAACGCAGATGACAAACGTCAATCGTGCCCAGATCGAAGAAGCGGTACGTTTAATATTAGAAGCAGTCGGTGAAGACCCTAACAGGGAAGGGTTGCTGGATACTCCCAAGCGGGTCGCGAAGATGTATGAAGAAGTTTTCTCAGGGTTGAATCAAGATCCTAAAGAATATTTTGAAACCATTTTTGGCGAAGACCACGAGGAACTGGTTTTGGTCAAGGATATCCCTTTCTATTCAATGTGTGAACATCATCTAGTACCTTTCTTTGGCAAGGCGCATGTCGCATACATTCCGCGAGGCGGTAAGGTGACAGGCCTCAGCAAGCTTGCAAGAGCGGTGGAAGCTGTGGCTAAAAGGCCTCAATTGCAAGAAAGAATCACATCCACCATTGCGAATTCCATCATGGAGAAGCTGGATCCCCATGGTGTCATGGTAGTGGTAGAAGCTGAGCATATGTGCATGACAATGAGAGGCGTCAAAAAGCCAGGTTCAAAGACTGTTACATCTGCGGTAAGAGGAACCCTCGCCGAGGATGTAAACGCTAGAGCTGAAATTCTCTCATTGATCAAAGGGTAATGAATACTAAAGTAGCATGCAAAAGCGTCAAAGGCTGAAAGTAATTCTTTTAGCCTTTTGCTATATTATAAAAAACGAGCAAAACGAGTACATACCGAACACGACATATTCTTTCCTGTAAGGGGGATAATAATGGATAAGAAACAAAGCGTTAATACGGATTATGTAGTAATCAAGGCCATCGAGGATGGTGTGAATGTAATCGGTCTTACTAGAGGGACAGATACGCGATTCCATCATTCTGAAAAGCTAGACCAGGGTGAAGTGATGATTGCGCAATTTACAGAACACACTTCCGCTATTAAAATCAGAGGACACGCAAAAATAGTCACGCCTTTCGGTGAAATAGTAAGTGAGAAGAAGTAAATTGGTCCAAAACCAACTATTTTGTTACAAAATCAAGCTCAGTTCTTCGTAAAAAGTACTTAATTTATAATATCACGTTCATGTTTTTACTATTTGTGATATAATTGTCACTGCCTTGGAATGTTCGGTACAATTGCAAAAATAGTTATTTAGGCGCTTTTTTTATGTCTGTTTCAATATAAGCCAGCTATCTGTATATCGCAGGCTATCATGATTAAACAATTTTATGTTCGTCGCCGGCAATCCAACATAAATAAGGGGAACAAGGGTGATTTATTTGCTAGATTTACAAAACAAATTAGACGGCACCAGAGAGGTTCTTCTCGAAAAACTTTCACATCCTTATTTGCTGGAGCATGTAGAATCTCCTTTTATAGATGATGACCGGCTCTTGTTGCTTACTTCATTGATGGAACAGCAGGAAGTAAATCAGGAAAGAGCAAAGAACTATACAGTGACCACAATGCTCCTGCAAATCGCCCTTGATACCCATGAGCAGGTCCATAACTCACAATCAGGTGAAGAGGATGAAAGCCATAAGCGCCGTCAGCTGACGGTACTCGCCGGGATTTATTTCAGCGGCCTGTATTACAAGTTGCTGGCTGATGTGGATGATATAGAAATGATCAAGCTTTTGGCTTCTGGTGTAAAAGAAGTCAATGAGCAGAAAATCCTGTTGTATCAAAAGGAAGCCGAAGCGATCGATAAATTAATGGATAGTGTAAAATTGATTGAGTCGACTCTTTTAGGCAAGGTCGCCGATCATTTTAATGCGGCCGAATGGTTTGAATTCGCTTCTAATTGGCTTTTTGTCAAGAGGATGCTATCTGAAGAAACAAGTTTCATGAAATCTGGCAGCTCACTCGTTTTCAATGCACTGAAAAAGATCGCTCTGCCAAAAATGGACCAGAATTCAACAGAGCTTTCTTCGGAACAGCAAAAATACCTTTTATCAATTTGCACAAGATATATTGAATTTTCAATGACAAAGATCGATGCAGCGTTTAAAAAGCTGCCAGGGATGAACAGTTTGCTGATGGAACGGTTAGACCTGATTGCAGGGCAGCATCAGACCATGTCTAAAAAATTCGCGGAAGAAGGGTAATGAAATGCAGCAATCAAAAGAACAACGTGTTCATGGAGTCTTTGAAAAAATCTATGAGAATTACGATCAAATGAATTCTGTCATCAGTTTTCAGCAGCATATTAAATGGCGCAATGACACAATGAAAAAGATGAACGTCCAAAAGGGAGCTAAAGCATTGGATGTATGCTGCGGTACCGCTGATTGGACGATCGCGCTTGCGGAAGCTGCCGGAAAAGATGGTGAAGTGGTCGGGCTCGATTTCAGCAAAAACATGTTGAAAATTGGCGAGGAAAAATTGCAGGCCCGTAGCCTGGACCAGGCAACTCTAATCCATGGGAACGCAATGGAGCTCCCATTTGAGGATAACAGCTTCGATTATGTAACGATTGGTTTTGGTTTGAGGAATGTGCCTGATTACAATCAGGTTCTGCGTGAAATGCACAGAGTGCTTAAACCTGGCGGGATGGCAGTATGCCTCGAAACGTCCCAGCCTACAATGCCAGGATTTAAGCAAGCATACCGCTTATATTTCAGGTTTGTCATGCCGATGTTCGGCAAACTGTTCGCGAAGAGCTATGATGAGTATTCCTGGCTGCAGGAATCCGCAAAAGACTTCCCTGGGATGAAGGAACTTGCCAAGATGTTCTCCGACGCAGGGTTCGTCAATGTCGAATATAAGCCATACAGCGGCGGGGTAGCAGCCGTGCATATCGGCCGGAAATAAAAAGAGTGCACACGCACTGCTCAGCAGACTGCGCCTTGATTGGTTTCCCAGGGGAACCAATCGGAGCCCGAGCGCTGAAACTGGTTCGATTTCCAGGCAAAAACATTCTGCTTACAGATAAAATAGACCATGGCTGTCCTTTTCTTTTTCGCTCGGCAAGGAAGGTCAGCCTGTTTTAGTTTAGGGTTATCTCTTGCAAGGAAATCATGAAAACAACAAAGTATACTATAAGAGCCATCATAAAAGAAATCTCCTCATTGCATTGAGGCTGCCGCGAGGAAAATGCTGAACGTGCACCAATGGATATCGAGGATGTAAAAGCTGGGTGGATTAATATGAAGATGAAGTTATTATATACATATTTGAATTCTGATTTGACATTGATAGAAAGAGAACTGGAAGAAGCAATCCAGGCGGATTCCCAGCTGCTAAGACAGGCAAGCCTGCACTTGCTGAAAGCTGGCGGGAAACGGATCAGGCCTGTTTTTGTATTGCTTGGAGGAAAATTCGGTGATTATGACATCGATCTAATTAAGGATGTCGCAGTTTCCCTGGAACTAATCCATATGGCCTCCCTGGTACATGATGATGTCATCGACGATGCTGAATTGCGTCGGGGACAGGCGACAATCAAAGCAAAATGGGACAATAAGATTGCGATGTATACTGGAGATTATATTTTTGCCAGAGCGTTGGAATTGATGACGGATATAAATAATCCGACTGCACACCAGATACTCTCAGATACAATCGTCGAACTAAGTATTGGCGAAATTGAGCAGATAAAAGATAAATACAACTTTGACCAAAATCTGCGTAATTATTTGCTGCGGATCAAACGGAAGACAGCCCTTCTAATTGCCGCAAGCTGTCAGCTGGGTGCCGTGGTATCAGGCGTACCTGAGGAGGACCATCGTAAATTATATAAGTTTGGCTATTATGTCGGTATGTCCTTCCAAATTACAGATGATGTGCTTGATTTCACGGGTACAGAAAAGGAACTTGGGAAGCCGGCTGGCGGGGATCTTCTCCAGGGGAACGTGACTCTTCCGGTTTTGTATGCCATGCAGGATGAGTCAATCAAGAACCGAATCCGGACTGTCCATGAAGGCATGTCAAGAGAAGAGCTTAATGAGATACTTAAACTTGTCCAGGAGTCCGGTGCAATTGAAAAATCACTGGCGATCAGTGACCGTTACCTTGATAAAGCACTTGAAATCCTTGAAGAGCTGCCATCTAATAGAGCAAAGAAGTCATTGCGCGATATCGCTAAATTCATTGGAAAACGTAAGTATTAGCAAGTTGCGAATTTTTCAAAAAAATGATACTATTTCTAAGGATTGCTTTGTAAGCGGTTCACATACATATATGAATTAGGAGTGGAACTCATGGAAAAGACTTATTTGATGGTGAAACCTGACGGAGTACAGCGTAACCTGATCGGTGAAGTTGTAGCTCGTTTTGAAAAGAAAGGCTTCCAGCTAGTTGGAGCAAAACTTATGAACATCCCTAGAGAGCTTGCTGAAGAGCACTACGGCGAACATAAAGAGCGTCCATTCTTCGGTGAATTGGTAGATTTCATCACTTCTGGCCCAGTATTCGCTATGGTATGGCAGGGAGAGAACGTGATTTCTACTGCACGCCAGATGATGGGTGCAACAAACCCTAAGGATGCAGCTCCTGGAACAATCCGCGGAGACTTCGGCGTAACTGTAGGCAAGAACGTCATTCACGGTTCAGACTCACCAGAAAGCGCAGAGCGTGAAATCGGACTATTCTTCAAGCAAGAAGAACTGGCTGAATACAGCAAACTAATCAACGAGTGGGTTTACTAAGAAAAGCGTAAGCGCATAATATTTTAAATAGACTCCGGACACTTGTGAATAGCAAGTGTCCTTTTTCTTTTCAGTCAAATGTCATGAAAAATATCTCACTTCTGTATGCTATTTTTCGATATAATGAAATTGTCCAACTTTTCTAGTACCGAGAAGGAGCAAAATGATGCCGCAAGACTATGAACAATTTATCTCGAAAATCTATCAGAAGACTGGTATAAACCTTGCTCTATACAAAGAAGCACAAATGAAGAGAAGGTTGACTTCACTCTACCAAAAGAAAGGCTACTCATCTTTCAAGGAATTTTTCCAGGCTCTGGACAAAGACAAGCAGCTTATGAACGAATTTTTGGATCGCATGACAATCAATGTATCCGAGTTTTATAGAAATGCAAAAAGATGGGAAGTCCTCGATCAATCAATCCTTCCGGAGTTGTTAAGCAAAAATTCGACACTGAAAACCTGGAGTGCAGCCTGCTCTACAGGGGAAGAGCCTTATACATTATCGATGGTGCTTTCGAAACATATCCCATTATCGAAGATTCAAATACTGGCTACAGACATTGATGAAAATGTTTTGGCAAAAGCCAAGCGCGGAGTTTATTCAGAAAGGTCATTGAATGAAGCTCCTAAGGAAATGGTGAAAAAGTTTTTTCAGCAGGATGGTTCTTACTACACTGTAGGAGATGAAATTAAGAAGACTGTTACCTTTAAAAAACAAAATTTGCTCGCCGACCATTTCGGCGGACCATTTGACTTAATTGTTTGCCGCAACGTCCTCATTTATTTTACAGAGGAAGCCAAGGAAAGCATATATCAAAAATTCAGCGCAGCATTAAGGCCGGGTGGGATTTTATTTGTAGGAAGCACTGAACAAATCTTCAACCCTGGCACATATAACTTTGAAACTGCAGATACTTTCTTTTACAGAAAGAAATAATAGGAGGAGCCGGGTATTCCGTGCTCCTTCTTGTTTTTGCCTTAATAAAGGGAGTTCACGGAAAATGCCCTGGATTTCCGGGAAACTGCTGATTCGGGGATTGTTTTTTGCGAGTCGACAGGCTTCATGATAAAATGGCTTCATTCTTAAAAAAGAATAATACATATTTCGAAATTTTTAATTTATTTATCAGTAACGGTATGATATAGTAAAACAAATCCTTTAGCGAGTTGAAGGGAGAAAGCGTATGAGATATTTAACGGCTGGAGAATCACATGGACCGCAGCTAACAACCATCATAGAGGGGATGCCAGCAGGCGTGCCGCTTATAGCAGAAGATATAAATAAAGAGCTTGCGCGCAGGCAGAAAGGCTATGGCCGCGGAAGAAGGATGCAGATTGAAAAGGATCAGGTGCAGATCACATCAGGGATTCGGCATGGGTATACATTAGGCTCGCCGATCGCGCTGGTTGTAGAAAATAACGATTGGAAGCATTGGACCGGGATCATGGGACAAGAGCCGCTGGATGACCAATCCTCTGACGAAGTGAAGAGGAAGATTTCCCGTCCGCGACCAGGTCATGCAGACTTAAATGGCGCGATTAAATATGGACATCGCGATATGAGGAATGTCCTTGAACGTTCGTCTGCAAGGGAAACGACTGTCAGGGTGGCAGCAGGCGCCGCGGCAAAAAAATTGCTGTCATTGCTGGGAATTGAATTGGTGGCCCATGTTGTCGAAATAGGCGGGGTTGTAGCTGAGAAGCAGGATTTCGTTTCACTGGAACAGCTTAAAGAAGTAACGGAAGCTTCCCCGGTCAGATGCTTCGATCCAGATGCAGGAACAAAAATGATGGCAGCGATTGATGATGCCAAGCAAAATGGAGACTCTATTGGCGGTGTCGTCGAGGTGATTGCCGAGGGCATGCCAGCAGGAGTTGGCAGCTATGTTCATTATGACCGTAAGCTTGATGGCAAGCTTTCTGCGGCCATAATGAGCATCAATGCTTTCAAAGGCGTTGAGATCGGAATTGGCTTTGAAGCGGCCAGAAAGCCTGGCAGCCAGGTGCATGATGAAATAGCCTGGGAAGAGGGACAGGGTTACTACCGGAAAACGAACCGGCTTGGAGGTCTAGAAGGAGGGATGACAACGGGTATGCCAATCGTTGTCCGCGGGGTAATGAAACCAATCCCGACTCTATACAAACCGTTGATGAGTGTTGATATTGACTCAAAAGAACCTTTTGCAGCGAGTATTGAACGATCTGACGCCTGTGCTGTACCTGCGGCTGCTGTGGTTGCGGAAAGTGTGGTTGCCTGGGAGCTAGCCTCAGCAATCGTCGATCAATTCTATGCTGATCGATTTGACACACTGAAAGCATCAATCGAAGAGCAAAGAAGGACTGCGAGGGAGTTTTAAAGATGCAGCAAGTGAAGATCCATACAAGTTCAAAAACCTATCCTGTCTATATTGGGAAGGGTGCTATTCAACAATTGAGGAGCATTATTCATGGTGCTGAAGACCAGTATACAACGATCATGGTCATTACTGATGAAACGGTCGCCAAACACCATTTGCATACGTTTCGAGAACAAACTGGTCTGGAGAGGGTTTTCGAAAAGGTCGTACCGTCAGGAGAAAAAGCGAAAACCTTCGATGTTTATCAAGATTGTCTTACTTCAGCACTTGAAAATAAACTTGACCGAAAGTCACTGATCCTCTCCTTTGGCGGCGGGGCAGTGGGAGATTTAGCAGGTTTTGTCGCCGCGACTTATATGAGGGGAATCCGCTTCATACAAGTCCCCACTACTATACTTGCCCATGATAGTGCGGTGGGAGGCAAGGTGGCGATCAACCATCCATTAGGCAAGAATATGGTAGGAGCATTCCATCAGCCCGAAGCTGTCGTTTATGATCTTGGCTATCTTAAGACACTTCCTGAAAAAGAATTGCGATCCGGCTTTGCCGAAGTCATAAAACACTCATTAATAAGCGATGAAAACTTCTATTTCTGGCTTATGGAAGGGATCCAGTCATTGAGTGGAATGACTGATCCACAGATGCTTGAGTTTTTGACAAGGGGCGTTCAAATCAAAGGTGGGGTCATTGCAGAGGACGAGAAGGAAAACGGAGTACGCGCGTTTTTGAACTTCGGTCACACGCTTGGTCACGCGATTGAAGCAGAGGCTGGTTTTGGCGAGGTGACACACGGGGAAGCTGTTGCAATCGGAATGCTATTTTCGCTTAAGTTAAGCATACAATTGCTTGGACTCGATTTTAATATAAAAGCATTCAAGCTCTGGCTCAAGAGTCTAGGATATGAAACCTCCATCCCAGCCGGTATTTCAAATGAGCGGCTGCTGGAGAGAATGAAACAGGATAAGAAAACTGTTAATGGTGCAATTCGTTTCGTTTTACTCGAGAAGATCGGACTTCCTGTGCTTAAGGAAGTAGAGGAAACAGTATTGTTGATGAACCTGAAGAAGTTTGCTGAAGAGGAGGAGTATGATGATTAGGGGTGTAAGAGGAGCTATTACAGTAAAAGACAATGATGAGCAAGAAATCATTTCTGCTGCTGAAAGACTTTTAAAAGAAGCAATATCCTCCAATGATATAGCGCCGAATGATGTTGCTTCGATTTTCATTTCTGCTACTGATGATATTGATGCAGCCTTTCCGGCAAGGGCATTACGAAATTTAGATGGCTGGACATATGTTCCGGTCATGTGCATGCAGGAATTATCTGTTCCCGGCTCGCTGCAGAAGTGTATCAGAATCATGGTCCATTTCAACACTGAAAAAACACAGAAAGAAATCCAGCATATATACCTTGAAGAAGCTGCTGGACTTAGACCGGATTTATAAAACTTTTATACTTTTTCTGTTGCGCCAAAAAGTGTATGATAAATACATGTTCTTTATAACTTTAATTAGATAATGAATTAAAGAGTAGAATAGTCGAGGTGGATAAGATGAGATGGAAAGAGCAGCTTTTAAAGCTAAAGCCGTACCAGCCTGGAAAGTCGATCAGTGAGGTGAAAAGGCAGTATGGTTTAACCGAGATTGTCAAACTGGCATCAAATGAGAATCCATTTGGTTCTTCAGAAAAAGTGGAAAATGTAATTGCAGGCTATGCCGGTAAGTTTTCAATGTATCCTGATGGTTATGCAACCGAACTTCGTACTCATTTAGCAGACCATTTAGGTGTAAAGGAAGGCCAGGTCATTCTTGGCAATGGATCGGATGAAATTATCCAGATGATTGCCCGTGGGCTTCTTAAACCCGGAACAAAAACTGTGATGGCAGCTCCCACATTTCCACAGTATAAACATAATGGAATTATCGAAGGCTGTGAAATAACGGAGATCCCATTAATTGACGGTGCACATGATCTGGATGAGATGGCCGCTGCCATTGATGAACGGACATCGGTTGTCTGGTTATGCTCTCCGAATAATCCAACGGGCATTTATATCAAAGAGGAAGAGCTGACAGCATTTATGGCACGTGTACCAAGCGATGTGCTTGTCGTTCTTGATGAGGCCTACTATGAATATGTGACCGCAGAAGATTATCATGATTCATTGCGGTTGCTCAAACAATATAAAAATTTAATTATCCTGAGAACTTTCTCGAAAATATACGGTCTTGCCAGCTTCAGAGTTGGGTATGGAATTGCTCACGAAGAAACAATTACAGCACTTGAGCCTGTAAGGGAGCCTTTTAATGTAAACACCTTGGCGCAAGCCGCGGCAATTGCAGCTCTAATGGACCAGGAGTTTGTGGATGGATGCAAAAAGGAAAACAGGGCTGGATTAGAGCAGTTTTACCAATTTTGTGATAGGGCTGGATTGACATATTATCCGTCACAGGGAAACTTTATCTTGATCGATTTTAAAAAGGACGGTCAGGAGGTATTCCAATTCCTGCTTGAAAGAGGCTATATCGTCCGTTCAGGTACAGCACTTGGATTTCCTACATGTGTAAGGATTACAATTGGCTCAAAAGAACAGAATCAAGGTTTAATTCAGGTCATCAAAGAATATTTGAGTGTGGATACTGTATTAAATAAATAAGGGTGTGGACTGTATGGAAGGCCGCGTATTGATCATTGGGCTTGGTTTGATTGGCGGCTCTCTGGCAATGTGTATCAAGGAAGAGCATCCGAAGGCAGAACTGATCGGCTTTGATGCTGACGTAAATCAAATGGACATCGCCATGATGCTCGGAGTCATTGACCGGGCAGCAGGGAGTATTGAAAGAGAAGCAACGATGGCGGACTTAATCATTATAGCGACCCCGGTGCAGACTACTGGAAGTATTATTGAATGTTTGGCTGGATTGCAGCTGAAAAAAGAAGTCATCGTAACCGACACAGGCAGTACGAAAGCTTACATTTCGAAGAAGGCAACTTGCCTGAGTGAAAAAGGAATAAACTTCATCGGCGGCCATCCCATGGCTGGTTCTCACAAAAGCGGAGTAGCCGCAGCCAAGAAAATCCTCTTTGAAAATGCATTCTATCTTCTTACACCTGAAACTGTGGTCAGTAGAGAGACGGTAGATCGATTGAAGAAATGGCTCTCCGGCACACGGGCCAAGTTTCTCGATGTATCACCTGAAGAGCATGATTTTCTAACAGGGGTGGTCAGCCATTTCCCGCATATCATAGCTGCCTCCCTCGTCCATCAGGCGTCAAGGGCTGATGAGGGGAATCCGCTCATCAATCGTTTGGCTGCCGGCGGGTTCAGGGATATAACACGGATCGCTTCAAGCAATCCGCGGATGTGGAGAGACATTCTACTCCAGAACCGGGAAGTCCTTATATCTTTATTGTCTGACTGGCAGGATGAAATGGGACGGGTAAAAGAATTATTGGTTACCAATGATCGAGAGAGCATCTTTGAATTCTTTGATTCAGCCAAAAAGTTCCGGGATGGCCTGACTGTGAGTGATAAAGGTGCAATTCCCAGCTTTTATGATTTGTTTGTAGATGTCCCTGACTATCCAGGTGTAATTTCTGAAATCACTGGATATCTAGCAGTTGAAGACATCAGTATAACGAATATAAGAATCATTGAAACTCGTGAAGATATCTACGGGGTACTGGTGATCAGTTTCCAGACGCCCGACGACCGTGCCAGAGCAAAAGAATGTATTGGAAAAAACACAGACTATGAAATGTCTGTTGCAGAGTAGACTTAAGGAGCAGAATTATGTCAGTTAAAACTCTTTTAACAAATAGGACCTCTTTGGAGGGGCAAGTTAAAGTACCTGGTGATAAATCTATCTCGCACAGAGCAGTCATGTTCGGGTCACTAGCCGACGGAATCACCCGGATTGAAAACTTCCTGCCCGGAGAAGATTGTTTAAGCACTATTTCCTGCTTCCGGCAGCTCGGTGTTGAAATTATCCAGAATGGAAGCGATGTGACGGTCAAAGGAAAAGGTACGGATGGGCTGAACAAGCCTGAGGAAACGCTGTATGTCGGAAATTCGGGAACAACCATACGGCTGATGATGGGAATTCTTTCAGGTTTGCCATTTAAATCCACTCTTGAAGGCGATGAATCGATCGCCAGAAGGCCGATGACCAGAGTGACTCTTCCACTCGCTAAAATGGGAGCCAGGATTATGGGCAGGAACAATGGAGAATTCACCCCGCTGACAGTAGAAGGCCAAAAATTAACCGGAATTACATATGAACTGCCGATAGCAAGTGCGCAGGTGAAGTCAGCGATCCTGCTAGCAGGGCTTCAGGCTGAAGGCGAGACTGTAGTAATAGAACCAGTGAAAACAAGGGACCATACAGAACGGATGATCAAGCAATTTGGCGGAGAAGTCGAACGCAATGGGGATGCCGTAAAGGTAACCGGAGGGCAATTGCTAAAGGGCACTGAGATAAATGTTCCTGGTGACATTTCATCTGCCGCCTTTTTTCTAGTCGCAGGAGCAGTTGTTCCAGGCAGTGACATCATTCTGCGAAATGTTGGCCTAAATCCAACAAGAACAGGTATAATCGATGTGCTAAAAGCGATGGGAGCCGATTTCTCGATCGATGCTTATGAGGGTGAATCAGCAGAACCAGCTGGAGATATTAGAATCAAACATTCCAAATTAAAAGGTACGATCATTGAAGGTGACCTGATTCCTCGTTTAATTGATGAAATTCCGGTCATTGCCCTTCTTGCAACTCAGGCCGAAGGAAAAACGGTCATAAAGGATGCAGGGGAATTAAAGGTAAAGGAAACAAATCGGATTGATACCGTGGTCAATGAACTGAAGAAACTTGGAGTAGAGATAGAGGCTACAGATGATGGCATGATCATTCAAGGGCAACAAGGCCTGGATGGAGGCACTGTATCTGCACACGGGGACCACCGGATTGGGATGATGCTGTCTATCGCCGCCCTTCTTTGTAAAAGGGATGTCGTCCTTGAGCAAAGTGAATCAATCGCCGTTTCTTACCCGGGATTTTTTGAAGATTTGTATTCCTTGTTGGGAAAATAGCATAGTTTTGTTCTTAAGGAAGGCCAATCATGAGCAATGGATGGCCTTCTGTCTATTTATACGGTAAATCAAGTAAAACTGCGTTATATTCTCCCGATTTCAGCATAGTTTGTCATAAGACCGATAAAGGAGTGGTTTTATGGCATACATTATAGAAAATGTCCACCTCATGAAGGGACAAGCCTTCACCGATATGAGTATGCTGGTAGAGGGCCAGCGAATCATATCTGCAGCGTCCCAATTTGATCGCTATAACTATATGAGGATGGATGCGGACACCTATGTTATGACCCCGACTCATGTCCTCTTTGATCCGAATCTCCCTGTAAAAGAGTCTTTTAAAGAGAGAAAAGAATATTACATGAAAAATTTCATCTTGAAGGGCAGCAACGTTGTTTTCACTACAGTAAAAATCCAATTCGAACGGCAGCTGGAAGAAAAGCTTAAGCAGGCGAAAAGTGATTTGTTGGACAGCCCAATCGATTTTGTCCTGGGGGTCAGCATCCCCCCGCGCCTTTTGAATCCTGGATTTATCCGGAAGTGCAAAAAACTTAAAATCCCAGCGATCTTTCTGGAAATTGACGAATTCGACAACTTAAAGACGATGCCTTGGGGATGGATCAAGGAAGCGCTTTTTCCTTATAACTGTCCGATCATTCCGGTCTTTCCTGAAAGCAAGCATAAAAAGGGAAGGCAGATACAGCTCGATACCTGGAGTGATTTGATGAAAAAAGAGAAGGTTCCCGCGGTGCATGATGACTTGTCGAACCCTGGCCCCGTGTCAAGGTCGGTTCTAAAGAAAACAGGAATCTTCCCAGCGAAATCCAATCTGCACAATGGCGGGGAACTCAGCTATAATCTATACAATATCAACGCGGATACAAAACATCGTGATGAACACGGATTGTTTTTCCAATCGAAGCATCTTGCAGTCACTGTTGATAAGGGGAGAGTGATTCGTGCAGGGAGTGAGGTTTATTATCGGCCAGGAAAGGGAGAGAATGTTATAATTAGGACACCAGGATTTTTTACAGATAATTATTAAAGGCTTTTTTCGTATTGATTGCGAAGCCTGAAGTGAAGATAGGATGATAGAAATGGTCGAAGTAAAAGAGATAACAAATTATATTGAAAATGGTCAACTTGAAAAAGCAATGGCTGCCTATAAGGAAATTCTTGAAAAAGGCAGCGACGAGGAAAAATTCTTACTTTCCGAGGAGCTATTCCGTTTCGGTTTTATGGAAGAAACAGGGGCTTTGATTGAAAGTTTATTGAAGAATTATCCCGATGAAGGTGAACTCCATGTGTTGCTCGCCGAAACCCAGATTGAAATGGGCAATGAGGAAGAGGCCATGCTTACGCTTGAAAGAGTAAATGAAAATGATCCTTCTTTCCCTCAAGCGCTGCTTCTATTGGCTGACCTGTATCAGATGGAGGGTCTGTTTGAAGTAAGCGAAAAGAAGCTTCATGAAGCTAAAAGGATTTTATCGGATGAGCCTGTGATTGACTTCGCTTTAGGTGAGCTATACGCTCACCAGGGAAAATTGGTTGAAGCGATTCAGTATTATGAAACCGTTCTTAAGACACATGAGGAAATTGGCGGAGTGAACATCAATCAGAGATTGGCAGAAGCTTTAAGTGCGGGCGGATCGTTTGAGGAAGCTCTCCAATTTTATGAAAAAGCGCTTGAGCAAAAACTGGAAAATAATACTTTGTTCGGTTTTGCTTTTACAGCGTTGCAGGCAGGCTATAATAAAACAGCGATCGAGAAATTCGAGGAACTTAAGGCTCTTGACCCTGAATATCACTCCCTTTACCTTTATCTGGCCAAAGCCTATGAGCGAGAAGAAATGGTAGAAGAGGCGTTCGAAGCTGTAAAACAGGGAATCGATCAGGATGAATTCAATAAAGATTTATATTTTTATGGCGGCAAATTGGCCCTTAAAATCCCCGATGAAGAAGCAGCTGAAAAATTGCTTCGAGAATCAATTGCCATTGACCCGGGGTTCATGGAAGGGGTCCTTGTCCTTAATAAACTGCTCCTCAAGCAGGAACGCTATGAGGATGTGCTGGAACTGGTGCGGGCAGCTGATATCCACGAAGAGGAAGAGGAACCTCAGATTTTGTGGGATGAGGCAGTAGCTTACCAGCAAATTGAAGATTTTTCACAGTCATTAAACAAATACCAACTAGCATATACTTTCTTTAAAGACAACAAAGAATTTTTGACAGACTACGGATATTTTTTAATTGAAGAAGGAAAAATGGCCGACGCTGCCGAAATTTTTAGTAAGTTAGTTGAAAAAGAACCTGGCAATGAAGAATTCCGTGAGTTATTGGAACGCTTGACGGAGAATCAGTAATTTCAACACAAAAATTGAGTTATGCAGAGGAGGGATTCAAAAATGACAACCCCTGTATCTGTCAACGAGAAAAAGGATTTTATTCGCTGGTTTTTGAACCATTATCAGCTTAAAAGGCGGGAATGCGTTTGGATCCTTAACTACTTGATGAGCCATGACCAGCTGATGGAAAAGGTGCACTTTGTGGATAATGCACAGTATTGTCCAAGGGGATTAGTGATGTCGACCCATTGCGTCGATGAAGTGCCATTCAGGTTCTTCAAAGAAAACGTGATGACGACGGATGCAGAAAAGTCGTTCCACGACATTCGTCTGAACAGAGAAGAAGAAATTTACATCCAATTGAATTTCCACGCTTCAAACAAAGCCCACCAGTTTGCGGCCGTACTGGAAGAAAACCCATACGTTCCAGGCCAGCTCCAAATCAGCGAAAGTGACAAGATGGTAGCAGAAAGATTCCTTGAAGAAAGTATCCAAAAGTTCCAAAAAGACAAACTGCTCACCATGATCGATGAAGCACTGGACAGCCAGGACCAGAAAGCTTTTGAACAACTTACAGAACAATTAAAAAGATTGGGCACAGTCAATTCGTTATAGCTTGCTATTGATAGCAGGCTTTTTATTTTGGCTTTTTTGGCGAGGAAGTACCCTTTCGTGATGAACGGTACCCTTATAGAGTGAGAGTTGGTAGCATAAGGGTGTCTATCGTCAAGAATGGTACCTTTATAGAGGGAGAATTGGTAGCATAAGGGTGTCTATCGTCAAGAACGGTACCTTTATAGAGGGGAAAATGGTAGCATAAGGGTGTCTATCGTCAAGAACGGTACCCTTATAGAGTGAGAGTTGGTAGCATAAGGGTGTCTATCGTCAAGAACGGTACCCTTATAGAGGAAGAATTGGTTGCATAAGGGTGTCTATCGTCAAGAACGGTACCCTTATAGAGGGAGAGATGGTTGCATAAGGGTGTCTATCGTCAAGAATGGTACCCTTATAGAGGAAGAATAGGTTGCATAAGGGTGTCTATCGTCACGAACGGTACCCTTATAGAGTGAGAGTTGGTAGCATAAGGGTATCTATCGCCACCAACGGTACCCTTATAGAGGAAGAATAGGTTGCATAAGGGCACCTTTGCCTCGACTTCTGACAAAGTGTATAGGTTGTAACCCATGTTACTCCGGCCAGCTTCACGGGGGAAGCTGCGCTTTTGGCTCAATCACGATCAAATCCCGGTACCCTCCTAAAGTTGATACCCAATCCCTCTCAACCCCAACATACGATTCGAAAACTGATTTTAATCATGATATTATATAGAATGGATGTAGAAGGGACCTTTTGTCCGAAAAAGAATGATGGAGTTGGTGTTATGAAATGGGTGGCAGCAGATGTAGAAATGTACCAGAAAGCTGCTGAGTATGTTGACACAGTGATCGTCCCGCTTTTGCCGGTTTCTTTTGGTGATGACATGAAACAAAATGCTTCGATGGCGGAATTCATTGGGATACTTACATCACAGCTGGAGAAGCAGTTTCGCGGAAGGATCTTCCTTTTGCCTGACTTTGTATACATAAAGGAAAATGAGGGAAGTTTGAATGCCCTTAAGGACTGGGAGAACACTCTATTGGACAAGCAATTCAAACATATTTTTTATGTGACGTCCGACAGCCGCTGGAGGCAGCAGGAGAAAGAGCTGACGGGAAATGTCCTATGGCTTCCTTCCTTGTCGTTGGAGCATATGCAGGAACAGCAGAAAGTTGCCATTGTGGATGATCAGGTGAAGCAATTATTATCTTTGTTTACAGAGAAATGGGAAGAAGAATAATTCTATGTTATTTTTATCACTGCAAAAAATGTTTTCAACATAGTATTATATTGATTTTGTAATGAGATTGATATATCATGGTTATGTCCTAGTTTTAAAATGTGTTTAAATTATGTCCGTTGGGGACTTAACTTGGGAATAGAGGGGGGAATAGCGTGAGTAAGCATCGTGTTTCAAGACGTCAATTCTTAAACTATACTCTAACAGGTGTAGGCGGTTTCATGGCTGCAGGGATGCTGATGCCAATGGTTCGATTTGCCGTCGATCCTGTACTTAAGGGTGAAGATGCGGGAGATTTTATCGCGACTCCATTGAAGATCGCAGAAATCACAAATGAACCGCAAAAAGTCAACTTTTCATTCACACAAAAAGATGCATGGTATGAATCCGAAGAAACTGGAACTGCTTGGGTGTTCAAGAACGAAGGCGGGGAGATTGTTGCCCTGTCACCGGTATGTAAACACCTTGGTTGTGTCGTAGACTGGAATACGGATAAGAAAAATCCGAACATGTTCTTCTGTCCATGCCACTACGGCCTTTACGAAAAGGACGGTACAAACGTGCCGGGCACACCGCCGTTGGCACCATTGGATGTATATCCAACAAAAGAAAAAGACGGGTTCCTTTATGTAGGAAAAGCCGAACCACGAAAGGGGGCGTAATCTTTGTTAAACAAAATTTACGATTGGGTAGATGAGCGTTTAGATATTACGCCTTTGTGGCGCGATATCGCAGACCATGAGGTTCCTGAGCACGTTAACCCGGCGCACCACTTTTCTGCGTTCGTGTATTGCTTTGGCGGTCTGACGTTTTTCATCACTGTCATTCAGATTCTATCCGGGATGTTCCTGACAATGTATTACGTACCGGATATCAAGAATGCTTGGGAATCTGTTTATTATCTTCAAAACCAGGTAGCATTTGGACAAATCGTCCGCGGTATGCATCACTGGGGTGCGAGCCTTGTAATCGTTATGATGTTCTTACATACGCTTCGCGTGTTCTTCCAGGGCGCTTATAAGAAACCTCGTGAATTGAACTGGGTTGTCGGAGTTTTGATTTTCTTCGTCATGCTGGCTCTTGGCTTAACAGGCTACTTGCTTCCATGGGATATGAAAGCATTGTTCGCAACTAAGGTTACATTGCAAATTGCAGAGGCTGTTCCATTGATCGGGCCTTACATTAAGACATTACTTTCCGGACATTCAACGATCGTTGGTGCTCAAACCTTGACTCGTTTCTTCGCGATCCACGTATTCTTCCTGCCTGCTGCACTTTTAGGCTTGATGGGAGCGCACTTCCTGATGATTCGTAAGCAAGGTATTTCTGGTCCATTGTAAAATTCGAATGAAAATATTGTGCGAATACTGATTCGCCAATGATACGGAAAAAGGAGGGGATTGCTCGATGCATCGTGGTAAAGGTATGAAGTTCGTAGGAGACTCTCGTGTCCCTGCAGAACGTAAGCCTAATATTCCGAAAGATTACTCGGAATACCCTGGCAAAACGGAAGCGTTTTGGCCAAACTTCCTATTGAAGGAATGGATGGTTGGTGCTGTCTTCCTCATCGGATACTTGAGCTTGACTATTGCTCACCCGTCTCCGCTTGAGAGGATTGCCGATCCTACTGACACAGCGTATATTCCATTGCCAGACTGGTATTTCTTATTCTTATATCAATTGCTTAAATATTCCTATGCTTCCGGTCCGTACACAGTAATCGGGGCATTGGTTATCCCGGGTCTTGCGTTTGGAGCGCTTATGCTGGCTCCATTTATTGACCGCGGCCCAGAACGCCGTCCATCAAAGCGTCCGCTTGCAACCGGATTTATGTTGTTGTCGATCGCTTCAATCTTCTACCTTACTTGGGAATCTGTTGCCCACCATGACTGGGAAGCAGCCAAGAAACAGGGACAGATTGTGGATGTCGAAATCGACAAAAACTCTGATGGATATAAAATTGCTCAAGCGCAAACTTGTACTTCATGCCATGGCGGTGAACTTGCCGGTGGGGCTGCAGCGCCAAGTTTGCTGGATACAAAAATGAGTGCAGAAGAAATCGCTGACGTTGCCAAGAACGGTAAGGGAAGCATGCCTGCAGTCTTCAAAGGAACGGACGAAGAACTTCAGACACTTGCTGAATTCATCGATGGCCTTAGCGAGTAATATTACAAAGAACCTGTAAGGTAACTTGCAGGTTCTTTTTTGTGCAGATTGCAGTCACTTAGACTTGGGAATCCTCGATCCATACGAAATGAACACTTTACAGGGAATGAAGTAATACATACAGGATTTAATGAAAACAAATAAGGAAAACTTGGATTATTTTCTACAAACTGTAATAATAGTGATAGAAAACTTGGGAATGGAGATAGTCAAGATGATAAAAAGATTATACCCTTTACTAGGGAACAGGTCCGTACTGTGGCTGTTATTTTGGGTGAATGTTTTAGGGACTGCTTACGGGTACTACTGGTACAAATGGCAGCTTATCGATACACCACCGCGTTTTCTTCTTTTCGTCCCGGATAGTCCAACCGCAAGCTTGTTCTTTGTCTTCGTTTTAGGGGCATTCCTGATGGGGAGAAATTGGCCCTTAATGGAAGCGTTGGCTATCGTAAGCTTAGTCAAGTACGGCCTTTGGGCAGTAGTTATGAACTTAATGGTTTTCTTTGTTTCAGGACAGCTCGATTGGATTGGGCTCATGCTGATGGCCTCTCATTTTGCGATGGCGGTGGAAGGTGTGTTATACGCTCCTTTTTATCGGATAAAAGCATGGCATCTGATTGTCGCTGCAGTTGTCGTTCTTCATAATGAAATCATTGATTATGTTTTTGGAATGATGCCAAGGTACCACACGCTAGATTTATATATGGATCAAATAGGGTATTTTACCTTCTGGCTGAGTATTTTCTCAATTGCTATTGGCTATTATTTCGGTCTGAGGCCTGAGCGATTCTCCCTTTCGCTAAAAAGATGAAGATAACCCTTTAATTTTGGTCTAACCTTGTCCACCCTCTCATACATTTTAATAGTATTTAGAGGGGGGACAGGAATGAGAGCAAAATATCTATTATTCTTTACGGTGCTTTTATTATTGATCGCACCGTTCGCAGCATATGCAGAACCAAAGTCGCCTGTTGAGGAACTGGACAATATATCAGACCAAGCTTTACAAATGGTCAAGCTTCACCGATATGATGATGCAAACAGATTGTTAAATCATTTCTCAGAAGAATTCCTTGCAGTCGCAGGGGATGGTCGTCCATTTTCTATGGATGAATTGCGGATTATTACTGTAGCACATGATGAAGCTGTCGAAGCAGTGGCTAACACTGACTTGGGACATGCTGAAAGGATGAACAGGGTTACAAAATTCAGGCTTGTGATTGATGCTATTGCCTCCACTCACCAACCGCTTTGGACTGAGATGGAGGGACCTATCATGACGGTCTTCAATGATATGAAGGCTGCTGCATACGAAGGAGATAATGATGGATTTCATTCGAATCTTAATTCATTCCTGTCATTGTACAATGTCATTTATCCAAGCATGAAGATTGACATCACACCGGAAAGAATCCAAAAGGTTGATGCTAAAATCAGCTTTATCGACCAGTATCGGCCACAGGTTCTGGAAGCAGCCTCCAGCCAGGAAGAACTGGAAGCACTTGAGTCGGACCTGCAGAATATCTTTGATGATATGACGGAGGATGAAGCGGATCCGTCACTCTGGTGGGTAATGATTTCTACTGGAAGCATCATCATTCTTACATTGTCCTATGTGGGATGGAGAAAATATAAAGGGGACAATGATAAAAAAAGAAATGTGCAAAAAGAACATAAGAATTGACACTGTATTCTAGTATTTATAAAATAGTGATAACATCATGAGATGTAAGGGGAGGTACTAGATGTCTACGTTAATTTATTTTGCGCTTATTATTTTGATCCCATTATGGGCTCAATTCAAGGTAAAAGGAGCATACAAGAAATATTCACAGGTCGCTTCTTCATCCCAAATGACGGGCGCAGAAGTGGCCCGTAAAATACTTGATGATAACGGTTTATACAATGTTGGTGTCGAGGAAACCAGGGGTTACCTGAGTGATCACTATGATCCGCGTTCAAAGGTTGTCCGTTTATCTTCAAATAACTTTTTCGGCCATTCAGTCGCAGCAGCTGCAATTGCTGCTCACGAAGTAGGCCATGCGATTCAGGATGCTGAGGACTATTCTTTCCTTCGTTTCCGTCATGCGCTTGTTCCGGTGGCGAATCTGGGTTCGAACTTTTCATGGATCCTGATCCTGATTGGGATTTTTGCTCAATTAAGCGGATTGCTTTTACTTGGTATCCTTTTCATGGCCGCTGCTGTTGTGTTCCAACTGGTTACTCTGCCGGTCGAATTTAACGCATCAAACCGGGCGATGGACCAAGTGGTGTCAGCCGGAATCATCAGAAATGATGAAGAAAGAGAAACGAAAAAAGTACTGAATGCCGCTGCTTTAACATATGTAGCAGCAGCAGCTGTTGCAGTGCTTGAACTTGTTCGACTAGTAATGATTTACACAGGGATGACTAGTGAAGATTAAGAAAAAAATCCGGACATGTCCGGATTTTTTTTATGCCCTGATTTATTTCAACCTTGGCTGGTATTAACATTCTTGATTCTATCTTTCCAAAGGCAGCTTATTTTCATCAAGCGTAAAACCTTCACCAAGTACATCATGGACCACTGTAACCGACACAAATGCGTGTGGATCGACTGAATTAATGACACTTTTCAATCGGACGATTTCGTTCTTGGCAACCACGCAGTATAAAACATCTCTTTCAGCTTTTGTGTAAGAGCCGACAGCTTTCAGGCTGGTGACACCCCGGTCCATTTCTTTCATGATTTTGGCTGCGATATCCTCATTTTTTTCCGAAATAATCATGGCTCCTCTTGCAGCGTATGCACCTTCCTGCATAAAGTCGATCACCCTGGCTCCCACGAAAACGACTACGAGCGTATACATGGCCTCCCTGTAGTTCAGATATGTAAGAAGGGAAAGTGTTATTACGCCAAAGTCGAACATGAACATTGTCCGGCCCATCGTCCATCCAAAATATTTCTGTGCGAGTCTTGCAATAATGTCGACTCCACCTGTTGTTCCGCCGTAACGGAAGATGATACCCAGGCCGATCCCGATGAACACGCCCGCAAACAAGGCAGCTAAAAATAGGTCTTCATATAAAGGCATTTCAATTTGATATTTTTGGAATATAGCCAGGAAGATGGAAACACCTACAGTGCCTATGATTGTATAAATGAATACATTCCGGCCAAGCAGCTTCCAGCCTATAAAAAACAGCGGCAGGTTTAATAATAAGTTCGTAATCGAAGGAGACCATCCAAATACGAAATAAAGCAAGAGGGTGATTCCGGTGAATCCACCTTCTGCCAGGTTATTCTGCATATTGAAATGGACGAGGCCAAATGAAAAAATAGCCGCACCAAGCAAAATGAAAAAGATGTTTTTGATTCTTAAGCCGTTGAGCACGTTGAATTCCTCCCAAATAGTACGACTAAACTTACCTTGTAAAGCGCTTATATTATATAAAATATAACCAACAAGGGCAATCTTTTACAGGAGGGACTGGAAGAGTCGGAATTTTCCATGATTCTTCTCCCGTAACGTTTCGGCTTTACATCGTGATATTAAGCTATATTGCTTTTATGCCCATAAATAGTTTGAAATAAAAATATTTGTCAAAGCACCTTCATTAAGCTAACATCGATATAGATAACGTTCATCATACATATTAAAGGTTGGGTGAGTTTCTTGAGTGAAAATAAAACGATGAAAGAACTCCAGCAGGAAGTGGATGCTTATATTAGCCAGTTTAAAGAGGGTTACTTCAGTCCGCTAGCTTTGACTGCTCGCATGACCGAGGAGCTCGGGGAGCTGGCTCGCGAGGTAAACCACTATTATGGCGAGAAGCCGAAGAAAAACGATGAAAAAGAAAAGACAATTGAGGAAGAGTTGGGAGATATGCTATTTGTTATGATTTGTTTTGCCAACTCATTGAATATAGACCTGGAAGAAGCACATAACATTGTCATGAAAAAGTTCAATACAAGAGACAAAGACCGCTGGACGAGAAAAGACAGTTAAAGGAGACAGGAATGATGGAAAAAGTAAAAATAGTCATTGCAGGACCACGTGGAAGAATGGGAAAAGAGGCTGTCAATCTCGTACTGGGAACAGAAGAATATGAACTCTCAGGAGTTGTTGACAGAAAATATGAAGGAAAGAAAATTGGGGACCTTGACGGTTTTCCTGAGAGTGATGCCCTAATATATACGGATTTTGAGAAATGTCTCCAGGAAGTGGAGCCGGATGTATTGATCGATCTGACGACACCTGAAGTCGGCATGTTTCACACAAGGACTGCTTTGAAATATAAAGTTCGACCAGTAGTAGGAACAACAGGGTTCAGCAAAGAGGACCTTGAAGAACTTGAACAGCTGTGCGCTGAACAGGAAACAGGCTGTATCATTGCTCCAAACTTTGCAGTCGGGGCAGTGCTGATGATGAAATTTTCACAAATGGCCGCAAAATACTTCAATGATGTAGAAATAATTGAACTGCACCATGATCAGAAGCTGGATGCGCCATCAGGTACAGCCGTAAAAACGGCCCAAATGATATCGGATGTTCGTGATCCTAAAAAACAGGGCCATGCTGACGAAAAGGAAACTATTCAGGGTGCACGCGGTGCGGATTATGAAGGAATGCATATTCACTCTGTCAGGCTGCCTGGACTGATTGCCCACCAGCAAGTGTTATTTGGCGCTGATGGACAAACATTGACGATACGCCATGATTCTTACAATCGAAGCTCCTTTATGTCTGGAGTAAAGCTTGCGGTGGATACAGTCATGAAAATGGATGCTTTTGTTTATGGATTAGAGAATATCATTGAATAGGGGAGAAACCAATGAATATTGCCTTAATTGCCCACGATAAAAAGAAAGATGATCTGGTGGGATTTGCAGTCGCTTATAAAGAAATTTTTGAGAAACATACATTATTCGCTACTGGAACTACAGGGCTAAGGATCATTGAAGCAACAGGTCTGAACGTAACACGGTTCCAATCCGGCCCCCTTGGCGGTGACCAGGAAATTGGTGCGCGAATCGCCAACAATCTAATGGATGCAGTATTCTTCTTCAGGGATCCACTCACTGCCCAGCCGCATGAGCCTGATGTGACTGCCCTGGTACGGCTTTGTGATGTATATTCTGTTCCGCTTGCGACCAATATGGGAACAGCGGAGATTCTCGTCAAAGGCATCGAAAGAGGAGATCTGGACTGGCGAAATATAGTGAAAGAAGAAACTGGTGATGAAAATGGAAGCAATGAAGCTTGATATGCTGGCATTTGGCGCCCATGCTGATGATGTTGAGATCGGAATGGGCGGAACAATCGCAAAATATGCTGCTGAAGGAAAATCCATCGGGATATGTGATTTGACGAAAGCGGAAATGTCTTCGAATGGAACGGTAGATACAAGGAGCCGTGAAGCAAATGAAGCAGCCGGCATTCTTGGGGTGAAGATGAGGGAAGCCCTTGATTTGCCGGACAGAGGCTTGTTTTTAAAGGATGAATACATAAGGAAAATTGTTAGAGTGATCAGGCGAAACACACCGGACATAGTTTTTGCACCTTATTTTGATGACCGTCATCCTGACCATGGCAGCTGTGCCCGCCTTGTCGAGGAGGCGGTCTTTTCGGCAGCAGTAAGAAGATATGATGAAGAGCATGGATTGGCACCACATAGGCCAAAAGCTTTGTATTTTTATATGATTAATGGATTCCACAAACCTGATTTTGTTGTTGATGTTTCAGATACGATCCATCTAAAAATCAATGCACTGAATGCCTATGAAAGCCAATTCATGAAAGGGGCAGCCACATTCGATACTCCGCTTGTTAATGGCTATATCGAAACAGTTGAGGCCCGCGAGAAATTATTCGGCAAGGAAGCCGGTGTGGCCTATGCCGAGGGCTTTATATCTAAAAAACCATTGTTAATCCACAAGGATTTGTTAGGGGAAGGAAAATGAAAAAATTAAAAATTGGCATAACCTGTTACCCGACAGTGGGAGGGTCTGGTGTTGTCGCAACAGAACTCGGGAAGCTGCTTGCAGAGAAAGGACATGAGATCCATTTTATTTCCTCGAGCCTTCCCTTCCGGCTGAAAAAAATGTACCGGAATATCTATTCTCATGAGGTAGAGGTCAATCAATACTCGGTCTTTCAATATCCGCCATATGATATCGCGCTCGCCAGCAAGATTGCAGAGGTCGCAGTTTTGGAAAATCTAGATGTCCTTCATGTACATTATGCAATTCCCCATGCGGTCTGTGCTATTTTGGCCCGCCAGATGAGTGGACGCGATCTGAAGATTGTCACCACGCTTCACGGTACAGATATAACTGTACTTGGGTATGATCCATCTCTTACAGATGCGATCCGTTTCGGAATTGAAAAGTCGGATTATGTTACAGCAGTATCCAATTCGCTAATCCAGCAAACCTATGATTTAATCAAACCGGATAAAGAAATTGACTGCGTTTATAATTTCATCGACACTCGTGTCAATAAACGAATACAATCCTTAGACCTAAAAAAGGAATATGGAATCCTGCCTGAAGAAAAAGTGGTCATCCATGTTTCCAACTTCCGGCCAGTTAAAAGAGTTCCAGATGTCATTAAAGCATTCGCAGGTATTGCTGGAAAAATGCCGGCTAAACTTTTGCTGGTAGGAGATGGCCCGGAAATGAAGACTGTCTGCAGCCTTGCAAGTGAACTCGGAATCCGCGACAGAGTCCTGCTTCTTGGAAAACAGGAAAGAGTAGAGGAATTATATTCTATAAGTGATCTTATGCTGCTCCTTTCAGAAAAAGAAAGCTTCGGACTGGTTGCTTTGGAAGCGATGGCTTGTGGCGTCCCATGTATCGGAACGAACGTAGGAGGAATCCCGGAAGTGATTGTCGATGGAGAGACGGGATTCGTATGCGAATTAGGAAATATCGAAGAGATTACCAGTAAAGCTGTTAATATCCTTTCAAACCCGGACTTACACCAGGCTTTTGCCGAAAACTCGATAGAACGGGCAGAGAAGTGCTTCAGCGCTGAACAAATTGTATCTGAATATGAAAACATTTACTATACTATCGTTGGGCAGGATGAACAATGATTGGCGATCCATTCAAACAGGCAGTACCTGTCCTTGAATTAATCGAGAATGCTGGATTTGAAGCCTATTTTGTCGGCGGTTCCGTCAGGGATCATATCCTGGGACGCGAAATATCGGATGTGGATATCGCTACCTCGGCATTACCTGAGGAGTTAAAAGAAATCTTTCCTAAAACAAATGATGTGGGAATTGAACATGGAACGATACTCGTCCATTATTATGGCGGCCATTATGAAATCACGACATTCCGTTCTGAAGAAAACTACTCTGATTTTCGCAGGCCTGATAAGGTGTCATTTATTCGGTCATTAAAGGAAGATCTTCAGCGGCGCGATTTCACGATGAATGCAATGGCGATGGACAAAGATGGGAACATTATCGATCCTTTCGCAGGAAAAGAAGCAATAAAAAACAAACAAATAGCTACAGTTGGCAATCCAGATGAACGATTCGGAGAAGATGCACTAAGGATGTTAAGGGCTGTCAGATTCCAGTCACAATTATCTTTTTCTATTGAAAAGAGCACTTTAGAGTCGCTTGCTGCGCAGTGTCATTTGCTGGAGAACATAGCGGTCGAACGAAAAACGGTGGAATTTGAGAAATTGCTCATGGGGACAGGCAGGAGAGAAGCTGTCCAATTGCTTTCGGAAAGCGGGATGATTCGCTTTTTGCCAGGATTGAAGGAGCACGCTGATGCAGTCAAACGGTTTTCGAGTCAATTAACAGAGAACTTCGAGCTGATAGAATCCTGGGTTCTGTTAGTTTTTGAATTAGGATTGAAGGATAATGAGGTTGAAGATTTCCTAAGACAATGGAAGCTTCCAGTGAGTAAAATTAAGAGGATCAACAGAGTTCATTCATTATTATTGAACCGTCTAGAAAAAGACTGGGATATGGAAAGAGTCTATAAAGCAGGTCTGGAGGATGCGATTTGTGCTGAAATTGTATATTCATCCCTGCAAAAAATCAGCTGCAGCACCGATAAGATCAAGGGATTGCATGATCGGCTTCCGATAAAGCACCGCAAGGAATTGAACGTAACGGGGAATGATGTCATGTCCTGGATGGATAAACCCCCAGGACCATGGCTGCGTCTGATTCTTGAGGAAATTGAACGTTCTGTGATCACTGGCGCAGTACCAAATGAGAAGGAGAAAATAAAGAAATGGCTGAGCGCGTTCAATCAGAAATCAGGAAAAAATTAATTGATGCCTTTACCAGAAATGAAACTGAATACTTGTCAGGACAACATCTCGCAGACATTGCGGGCTGTTCGCGTACGGCAGTCTGGAAGCATATCGAAGAGCTCCGCAAAGAGGGTTTTCAGTTTGAGGCGGTTAGAAGAAAAGGCTATAAAATTGTATCCATCCCTGACAATATGTCTGCAGATAAAATTAACCTCGGCTTGAACACTCAATTTTTAGGCAGGAACCTGCACTACCATGACAGCGTGGAATCGACTCAAAAAATTGCGTATAAACTTGCTTACGAACATGCAGAAGAGGGAACGGTCGTGATTGCCGAAGAGCAAACTGCAGGCAGGGGGAGAATGGACCGGAAATGGCATTCTCCGAAGTACTCTGGTATATGGATGAGCCTTATCCTAAGACCGAAAATTCCCATCCCTAAAGCCCCGCAGCTGACATTGATCACGGCAGTAGGAGTGGTGCAGGCTATTGAAGAAGTAACAGGCTTACATCCCGAAATTAAATGGCCGAATGATATACTCATCAACGGCAAGAAAATAACCGGGATCCTTACCGAGCTCCAGGCGGAATCTGACCGGATCAATTCAATCATTATTGGCATCGGCATCAATGTGAATACAGATATTGAAGATTTTCCTGAGGAAATTCGACCAATCGCTTCGTCGCTTGCCATTGAATCTGGCAAAATGATAGACAGGGAAAAACTGATCAGGTCGATACTGGAAAAATTGGAGAAATTATATTTGCTTTATCTGGAAAAAGGCTTTTTTCCCATCAAGCTGATGTGGGAAAGCTACGCGATCAGCATCGGAAAGCAGATCACTGCAAGAACAATCACAGGGGAAATCAAGGGAAAAGCCACCGGAATAACGGAAGATGGAGTTTTATTAATCGAGGATACTGCAGGAGACATTCATCATATATATTCCGCGGATATTCAGGTAGATGGTTAATTTCGTTATGTAGCCAAAAAAGCAGTCATTTGCTATAATCAATCTGGGCGGTATCGAGAGAACTGCACCTTTTTGACTTATTATAAACAAAATAGTTCTGCCTGGATCCGATAGCGGACTGGGACAGAGGGATGAAACAAGTACAGGCTGCAAAGGGTCCTTCTGGTATAGATGGGTCCTTTTTTAGTGTCTGACAGTGATGGATTGTTTTATCTCCTCTTCAGAAAAAGGGAGGAATGAAAATGAAACAAACAACTGATTTCTTGAAAATGAAGCAAACAGGCAACAAGATCGTCATGGTGACGGCCTATGATTACCCTTCAGCCAAGCATGCTGAACAGGCTGAAGCTGATATGATCCTTGTGGGTGATTCTCTCGGAATGGTCGTACTTGGCTATGACTCGACAGTACCGGTGACGATGGAAGATATGATCCACCACTCGAAGGCGGTCAGGCGTGGAGCGGCCAACACCTTCATTGTTGTCGATTTGCCATTTATGAGCTATCATCTGTCGATCAAAGACACGCTTATAAACGGAGCGAGAATTTTGCAGGAAACTGGGGCAAATGCTGTTAAACTAGAAGGTGCTGAAGAGGTCATCGGACATATTAACGCACTGACGAAGGCTGGAGTCCCGGTAGTAGCACATCTTGGCTTAACTCCGCAATCTGTAGGAGTCCTTGGTGGATATAAAGTACAGGGAAAAAGCGCGGATTCTGCAAAGAAATTAATAGAAGACGCGAAAAAGTGCGAAGAGGCAGGTGCCTTTGCACTTGTGCTGGAATGCGTCCCTAAACAGCTTGCAGAACAAGTCAGCCAGAACCTTGCAATCCCGACCATTGGAATCGGGGCTGGAGCAGAGGTAGACGGACAGGTGCTTGTATACCATGATATAATCACGTATGGCGTGGACCGAGTCCCGAAATTTGTGAAACAATATACGAATGTAAATGAACTGATCTCTACTGGGCTCAGTGCCTATGTATCTGAAGTGAGACATAAGGCCTTCCCGGAAGATAAACATAGTTTTACCATGAAGGAAGAAGAATTGAAGGCATTGTACGGGGGAAAAGAATGAAAATCGTCAGAACAATCACCGAGATGCAAGAACAAATGCAAAAACTGAAATCTGAAGGGAAAACCATCGGTTATGTACCAACCATGGGCTTCCTCCATGAAGGCCATATCTCATTAATGAAGAATGCCCGTCCGGAAAATGACATTGTGGTCCTGAGCATTTTCGTAAATCCACTTCAATTCGGTCCGTCAGAGGATTTGGATGCCTATCCACGGGATTTCGACCGCGACCATAAAATCGCGGAAACTGAGGGTGTAGATTTTATTTTTTATCCTTCTGCAGAAGAAATGTACCCAGGAAATGCTTCAGTCAAGGTCTCTGTTGTTGAAAGGACCGATGTACTGTGCGGCAAGTCAAGGCCTGGCCATTTTGATGGAGTAGCAACTGTTCTTTTCAAGCTATTCAACATCATCCAGCCAACGAGGGCTTATTTTGGATTGAAGGATGCCCAACAGGTTGCTGTGGTCGATGGAATGATCAGGGATTTCAATTTTCCGATACAATTGATTCCCGTTGAAACAGTACGTGAAGAGGATGGTCTTGCAAAAAGTTCTAGAAATGTCTATCTGAATCACGAGGAAAGAATACAGGCAGTTGAGCTTAGCAAAAGCCTGAAGATGGCTAAACTTGCAATAGAAAACGGCGAAAGAAATCCTGATGAAATTGTTGGATCGATGAAAAATCATATAAATGAGAATACGACTGGCACAGTTGATTATATTGAAATCTATTCCTATCCTGAGCTAGAGAGATTGAAGACGCTGAAGGGCAAAGTCATCATAGCGCTTGCCGTGAAGTTCTCTAAAGCCAGATTGATCGATAATACCATTTTAGAAGTAGAATAACTTATATAGGGGGATTATATTCCATGTTCCGCACCATGATGAATGCTAAAATACATCGAGCACGAGTTACTGAAGCAAACCTTAACTACGTCGGCAGCATCACGATCGACACAGATATCCTGGATGCAGTCGGTATGGTTGCTAATGAAAAAGTGCAAATTGTCAATAATAATAATGGCGCGCGCTTCGAAACATATATTATTCCTGGGGAAAGAGGAAGCGGTGTAGTTTGCCTTAACGGAGCAGCAGCTCGTCTTGTCCATGAAGGTGACGTCGTAATCATCATTTCCTATGCACTTGTTCCGGAAGAGAAGGTTCCGTCCCATCAGCCAAAAGTAGCGTTGATGGATGAGAACAACCGTATAGTAGAAATGATTCATGCCGAACCTGAAAAAACGGTATTTCTATAGAACAAGAAAACTCCCGAACCAACGGGAGTTTTTTCGTACCATTCCTCACTTGTGCGAGTCCGCCGTATACTGCAAGGGTGTATAGATTTTTTTGCCTGGCATAGCTATATTGAATAATCCAAATTTATATATAATGGTCATAATAGGTATAAGCCTGCTAAAGAGGAATTAGAAGGACAAGGATAAAGACTCACGCTTTAATTTTCATATGTTTTATGATACGGTTTTGTTTGACTGAATGTTAGAGGTGTATTGAAGAATGAGCCAAAAATTTGTGGTTGTAGATTTAGAAACAACGGGTAATTCCCCTAAAAAGGGTGACCGTATTATACAATTCGGAGCCGTGATCATCGAGGATGGAAAGATTACTGGCAGGTTCTCATCGCTTGTCAATCCATTGCAGGAGATTCCTGCTTTCATCGAAGAATTGACAGGAATTTCAGAATCAATGGTGAAGAATGCTCCATTATTTGAAGAAATCGCTCCACAGGTTTCTGATATGCTTGAAGATGCTTATTTTGTGGCTCATAATGTCTTGTTTGACCTTTCATTTTTACAAGAAGAATTACTAAACGCAGGCGTGGAAGGATTTTATGGACCTGTTATCGATACAGTGGAAATGGCAAGAATCCTGTATCCGTCAGCTGACAGTTATAAATTGACTGATTTGGCCTCGAGGGAGGAGTTGGATCATGACCGTCCACACCAGGCTGATAGCGATGCACAAGTCACCGCAGAGTTGCTGTTGATCATGCTCGATGCTGTGAAAGCTCTGCCTCTTGTTACAGTAAAAGAGCTTGCAAAGCTTTCTGAGGGACTTAAAAGCGATCTTCACTTGATTTTTGATGATGTTTTGAATATGAAAGAGAGCAGTCTCGAAGACCTGCCTGACCATATAGAAGTCTACCGCGGGATTGCCTTGAAAAAGAGGCCGGAAACCCAAAGGGCTTTACATAGTGTAATAAATTATCCCGAATCAGTGGAGGAAAAAAAGGCTATGCTCCAAAAAGCTTTTTCCGGTTATGAAATCAGGCATGGGCAGTTTGAGATGATGGACTCTGTCCATAGTGCATTCATGAAAAATGGCCATGCTTTGATTGAAGCCGGAACAGGTGTTGGAAAGTCTCTTGGTTATTTGATTCCAGCAGCCATTTTTTCACTGGAGAGTCACAATCCAGTTGTAGTAAGTACCTACACAACACAGCTTCAGGAACAGCTTTTAAACAATGACGTCCCGAAACTGGCAAAAGTTCTGGGTTCAAAAATAAATGCCTCACTGATTAAGGGGAGAAATAATTATATCAGTATGGCACGGTTTGAGCATTCCCTGAGAGAGGTAGAAGAAAATTACGATACGGCTCTTACCAAAATGCAAATACTTGTATGGCTTACGCAAACAGAAACTGGAGATTTTGATGAACTCAATTTGTCCAGCGGGGGGATGCTCTTCTGGAGTAAAGTGAAGAATGAGCCTGCCCTTTTCCTTAAGACAAAGCACTGGGAGAGTTATGACTTTTATCAAAGAGCGGTTGAAGAAGCGCAACAAGCAGATATTCTGATCACGAACCATGCCATGCTCCTAGCAGACCTTGTTTCAGAAAAAGGTCCGCTGCCGAATTATGAGTATGCAATCCTTGATGAAGGACATCAATTTGAAAAGGCAGCAGGAAAGTACTTTGGGAAGTCACTGGATTATCTGGCTGTCAGGCTTGTACTGAATCAGCTTGGCCTTTATGACCAAAACCAATTGTTTTATAAATTGGAGAGGTTGCTGCGCAATGATTTGAGAGATAGCAGACTGCATACCTTTGAGGTCAGCCAGTTGATTTCCGATTTAGTATATGAAACAGAGGAACTCTTTAAGCTTGCCGGAACATATGCAAGAAAAACGGTTAAGAATAAAACCTATGGCAGCAAGATACATGCAAGCATCGTTCCGGACAGGGATAATCGTGTTTGGACAGCTTTGAAAACAACAGCAGAAAGGTTTTATTTTGACTTAAAGGATTTAATTGTGGCGCTGGAAGAAAGGCTTGATGAGGCTGGGAAGAGCAATCATCCATATACGGGAGTGCAGCAATCGATTCTTGAAGAGGTTGTACAGGTTAAAGAGGACCTGGAAGCGATCCGGGATACGGCAAGAACACTATTTATGGATGGTAGCGATTATGTGAAATGGATTGAGGCAGATTTGAGGTCACTGCAAAACTCAACAACAATTTTTTCACGCCCTGTCTATGTATCAGACTATTTGGCTCAACAATTTTTCATGAAAAAAAGGAGCGTAGTTGTTACATCAGCCACACTTTCGGTCAATAATTCCTTCAGTTTTATAAAGAAGGAACTGGGGCTGGAAAATACTCTGATCGAGCAGCAAATTCCATCGCCATTTTCTTATGAGTCCCAAATCAAGCTGATCGTCCCTGAAGACTTGCCGGATATAAAATCTGTGTCACATGATGACTATGTAGCTGCGATAACAGAACATATCATCTCCATTGCAGAAGCAACTAAAGGCAGGATGCTGATTTTATTCACATCACATGAGATGCTGAAGAAGACTTATGAATTGATTAAAGAGAGCGGCCTTCTAGAAGAATTCATTTTAATCGCCCAGGGCATCACAGCAGGCAGCAGGACACGATTGACCAGAAATTTCAAGCGGTTCGACAAAGCCATCTTGTTCGGGACCAGCAGTTTCTGGGAGGGTGTCGATATCCCTGGAGAGGATCTGTCATGCTTGATCATCGTGAGGCTCCCATTTACACCTCCTGATGAACCTATAACAGCCGCAAAATGTTCTATAATCAAGGAAAGCGGAGGCAGTCCTTTCTCTGAACTATCCTTGCCTGAAGCCGTTCTAAGGTTTAAACAAGGATTCGGAAGATTGATTCGGACATCTAATGATAGAGGTTTGATTTTTATCTTTGACCGAAGGCTTGTGACCACTTCTTATGGAAAAGCCTTTTTACATTCCGTACCCGATGTTCCAGTTGAAAAAGGGAACATAACGGAAATAGTCGACATGATTGATGATTGGCTGTAGTCCAGGTGCAAAATATTGGATGCTTTTTTTAAAAGCCTTTTATATTTTCAGCTAAATGACGCACTCTAAGGCTAGATGTAATTGGAGGAGTGTACATGAAGCTGTTAATTGCAATCCTGGCTTTTATGAATTGGTATTATTTTCCGTATGAATCCCCGTCTGCTCCTGTCGAAGTTGAAGGAGTGGATGTCAATCTTAAAAGAAATGAATTGGCTTTTACGTTTTTAGCCATAAGCGATGGAGAGGCCGCGTTAATCCAGCATGCTAATGGCGAGAATGTACTGGTCAATACTGGAGGAAAGGGAACGTTAAAAGAGATTGATCGCCTGCTTGCTCTTTTTCATGTAAAGCAATTATCGACGATTATTTTGACTGCAAATACAGAACAGGAAAATCTTGATCCATTAATCCAGAAATACAATGTACGCCGGATCTTTACAGGCAAAGCCGGTAATCAAGTGCTGTCAGAAACTTCAATCCCTACTGAAGTAAAGGTTCAAAGCTGGAAGCAGGGGGACTTGTTAAAGCTCATGCCAGGCTTGACAGCAGAAGTCATATTCGACGGCGAGGAAGAAAATGAAGGAACAGATATTTCTTTTCAATTTTTCCATCATCAGATTTTCTATGTCAGTTCTGCAAGTCATAATTCTGAACAAGCTTTTCTCGAGGAACCATTGAGGAATGTCAATATCGTCAAATTGCCATTATTCGCAGCTAAAGGCTCTTTTTCTGACTTATTGATTGAGCATCTTGATCCCCAGCTTGCCATCATTTTCAAATCCAGCTCAATTAAACCGGATCCAGATTTAGTGGAGATGCTCCATGAAGCATGGATTGATGTTTATTTCACAAAGCAGCATGGTACAGTTACAATTAAGCTTACCGAATCGACTTATGATGTCATTACGATCGCGAGCGAAGAAGAATGATTTTCGTGATCAAAAAAAACTGCGCATATACTGCGCAGCCATTTTATTTATGTCAAGCTATACTTTTCGAGTTCGGTCCGCCCAATGAAGTCAAAGAACGACTTCACCGGTCGGCCCTCCGGCTCACGATGTGCTAGACCCGCCAGCCACAGGACGTGGCGTTATTGGCGGGCAGCGCTTGTCGGGCTGAACAAGGCGCTTCCGCCTTTCGGTGTGTGTGGACTAGAAAAGTTTTTTGTGTCAGCATTACTCTTACCAGTGAGGACCATCTCCTGATATAATGAGTGGTGTTAATTGTATTGTTGCCAGCTTAATGTTCATTTATAGATGACAAAAATTGTGTGAGAGGAGAGGGACCAGGCATGGAAAGTAAAATTGAGATCGTTTCGACAGTGAAGGTGCAAAATAGTCCTGATTTATATAAAATTGTAGATGCCCTAAACAGGACATTGAAGCGTGATGACCTTATGTTCGGTCTTGCACTGGATCAGGATGATAAAGAAAAAGCAGTCTTTACCATTTATCGCACCTGATAAAGAAATCATATTGAGATGAACTGCTGTTTTTTTAAGCAGAATTGAGATACATAAAGAAGGGATACATTTGAAGAAATGGATATTTATCAGTGTTCTTATTGTGGTTACAATAACGGGAATTCTGATCAATGTATACTTGAACGCGGTTGAGCCAGTCAAGGCAGCAGAGGAAAAGGCTGTTAAAATTGCGTCAAAAGAAACGAACCTGGCCGACTTCACTAACTTCAGTTTGTACAGTGGAGAAGAAACTTATTATGTGATGACTGGAAAAAATGCCAAACAAGAAGCTGTTTATGTTTGGATCAATGAAAAAAACAGCGAAATTATTACGAGAAATGCTAAAAATGGTATCACGAAAAAAGAGGCTTTAAATAAACTATATCAGGAAAAAAATCCGAATGAAATCATTGAAGTAAGGCTCGGCATGGCCAGGATCCAAAAGACGGACAGGCCGGCATGGGAAATTTTTTACCGAAACAACAGCGACACAATAAATTATTATTATGTCGATTTTGATACGGGTGAAAAGCTCAGAGCTATTGATAATTTGTAAGTACCTACAGGTTATAAAAATGTCATACATGCAAAAATCATAGGAGGTAAAGGGATGGAGATCCAATTAGCCAGCAGAGTGGGTGCACTCACTCCTTCATCAACTTTGGCTATTACTGCCAAAGCCAAAGAATTAAAAGCACAAGGAAAAGATGTAATCGGACTTGGAGCAGGAGAGCCTGACTTCAATACCCCGCAGCATATTATCGAAGCTGCAGTGAAATCAATGAATGAGGGTTTCACAAAATACACTCCATCCGGCGGGCTGCCAGAATTAAAAAAGGAAATAGCAGCAAAATTAAAGGCGGATCAGGGACTTGAGTATCAGTTGAATGAAATTATTGTGACAAGTGGTGCTAAGCATGGATTGTACACCCTTTTTCAGGTTCTGCTCAATGAAGGCGACGAAGTCATCATCCCAATCCCATACTGGGTCAGCTATCCAGAGCAGGTCAAGCTTGCGGGTGGGAATCCGGTTTATGTCGAGGGTCTGGAGCAAAACAATTTCAAGATCACTCCAGCTCAACTGAAGGAGAAGGTCACTGACAAGACAAAGGCAGTCATCATTAATTCGCCAAGCAACCCGACTGGAATGGTATATTCCCAGGAGGAGTTGCAGGCTCTTGGAGAAATTTGTCTGGAAAAAGGCATTCTAATCATTTCTGATGAAATCTATGAAAAATTGATTTATGGAGATGCAAAACATATTTCGATTGCCCAGCTTTCAGCAGAGCTAAAAAAGCAGACGATCATTATTAATGGTGTTTCCAAATCCCATTCAATGACAGGGTGGAGAATCGGGTATGCTGCCGGTGACAGCAAGATCATCAAGGCAATGACCGACCTGGCAAGCCACAGCACGTCAAATCCGACGACTCCGGCTCAATATGCGACGATTGCTGCATATGCAGGAGAACAGGAAGCCTTGGAAGTGATGCTTTCAGCGTTTGAAGAAAGGCTTGAAATCATCCATGGAAAACTGAACAACATTCCAGGAATCAGCTGCATTAAGCCTCAGGGGGCGTTTTACCTGTTCCCGAATGCAAAAGAAGCAGCACTTATGTCCGGCTGCAAGGATGTAGATCAGTTTGCGGAAGTCTTGCTGACTGAAGCGAATGTTGCAGTTGTTCCTGGCTCCGGTTTTGGGGCTCCAGACTATATGCGACTGTCTTACGCAACATCCCTTGACCAGTTGGAGGAAGCTGTCAGCAGGATTCATCAATTCATTGAAAGCCGAGTATAATCATACCTGCAGCAAAATGGAAGTAAGACATTTGCTGAGAAGTATGTATTCGTAATAGTACCTGTTTGAAAGGTGTTTTCTCTGTTAAGGCAAATATTGTTTTTAAGCCCTGTTGATTGTAGTGGAAGGCGCGTAGACTCCTCCGAAAATGCTAACGCATTTCCATCGTGCGTGGGCACGTTCGAGGAAGCTCAATCAATGTCCTGCGGGATCAGCAAGTCATGGGGAGACCCCGCAGGCGCATAAAGCGCCGAGGAGGCTCCCCGACTGCCCGCGGAAAGCGAAGCGCCTGGAACGAAAATCAACAGCCCTGTTTAACAAAGCCTAACTCAAAAGGCCCGTATACTTGCGGGCCTTGATTATTTTTATAGCGTTATTCTTGTCGGATATAGCGTTTCTTTTCGCTATTTTTCGACTAATTTCCCTTTTTAATCTTTTTCTATTTTATTACCAGCCGGGCTTGTTCATGCTATACTATGAAAAGAGGTGTCCGGAATGAAAAAAGCAGATATGTTAGATTGGCTGAAAGAGGGGAATGTTACAATTCCTGCTGTATTGCTTACCCAATACAAAGAAATGAGATTGAACGAACAAGAATTAGCACTATTACTTCATGTATTCTATTTTTCTGAAAAAGGAAATGAATTTCCTACACCTACGGAACTTGCAGCCCGCATGACGATATCGGCTTTCGAATGTACAGATTTGCTCCGAGCACTGATTCAAAGAGGGTTCATATCGATAAGTGACGGGAATTCCACGGATGGAATCAGATATGAAAAATATTCGCTGGAACCGCTATGGGAAAAGCTATTCGATCAGTTTATGCTCAAGCGGAGACAGGAAAAAGAGATTCTCGATCAGAAGGAAGAAACGGATTTATATACAACCTTTGAAAAGGAATTCGGCCGGCCGTTATCTCCATTTGAATGTGAGTCACTGGCAATGTGGATGGATGATGACCATCATGATCCAATCATCATAAAGGCTGCCTTAAGAGAAGCTGTTATCTCTGGTAAATTGAATTTTCGGTACATAGACCGGATTCTTTTTGAATGGAAGAAGAATGGAATCAAGACAATTGAACAAGCAAAAAGTTATGGAAGAAAATTCAGGCAGCATCAGAGTGTGCAGAAGACAGGGAAGGAAGAACCTAAGGTCTCTGCGAATCCTGTTCCGTTTTATAACTGGCTTGAACAATAATTGTAACGAGAGAACTCATCCATTCTCTCTTTTTTTATTTTGATAACTGTGCTTTTACAAAGCACAACTACAAATAGAAAAGTGGTGAGTGACATGTTAAATAAACAACAAATCAGGTTTTGCCTTGATGAAATGGGCAAAATGTTCCCTCAGGCACATTGTGAGCTGATCCACTCGAACCCTTTTGAGCTTGTAATTGCTGTTGCCTTATCTGCCCAGTGCACTGATGCACTTGTAAACAAAGTGACAAAAGATTTATTTCAAAAATACAAAACCCCTGAGGATTTTTTGAGTGTGTCTCTGGAAGAGCTTCAGCAGGACATTCGGTCGATTGGGCTATATCGTAATAAAGCGAAAAACATTCAGAAGCTTTCCAGGATGATTATAGAGGATTATGGCGGAGAAGTCCCGCGTGACAGGGATGAACTGACAAAACTGCCTGGCGTAGGCCGTAAAACCGCAAATGTGGTGGTATCGGTCGCTTTCGGAATCCCAGCCATTGCAGTTGATACGCACGTAGAGCGAGTCAGCAAACGCCTGGCTTTTTGCCGATGGAAGGATTCAGTTCTTGAAGTTGAGAAGACACTGATGAAAAAGATTCCCGAAGAAGAATGGTCGATCACGCATCATAGAATGATCTTTTTTGGTCGATATCATTGTAAAGCCCAAAACCCTAAGTGTGAAACATGTCCTTTACTGGAGGTATGCAGAGAGGGCAAGAAAAGGATGAGGGGAAAATCATAATGGAAGAATTAGAAACGTTCTCTCTGTATCACGAAATAGCGATGGCGACACTCCTAGAGGAGTGGAATCAGTGCAAGGAGCAGTTAGCCTCTCATTTTAATAACAGGGATGGCGAAAGGGCAGAACCCTTGATGAAGAGGGCGATTCTTTTATTTGAACAGTTCCTTTTTCTTTCAAACAGCCTTGATCAAGAAGAATATTCGATAAATAACTGTAAAATCAAGCCCGTGAATGTTGAGGAAAGACTCGATTTCATTAAATCAAAGCCAAAACTTTTTCATTCATATAAGCAGCTTGCTGAATTGTTCGCAGAACAGGAAAAACAATTTGCTAAACAAACAGCCTTAAATAAAACAAAAAGCAAACGTCCTGAGTGAGTCACAGGGGCGTTTGCTTTTTTGTTTGTTTATTTAGTTCGGGAAGGGGATATTATTCGCCTTCCCCATCATCGTTGGCATCGCCGCTAGTGTTCCCATTATTATCTCCGTTGCCATTGCCATTGCCATTACCATTACCATTTCCTTGATCATTCCCTTGATCATTCCCGTCCCCTTGGCCATCATCATTGCCTTCACCGTTCTCGCCATCTTCATTTTCATTCTCATCGTCCTCTAGATCTGGCAGTAATGGTTCAGGAACTTCGACTTTAAGTGTTGCCGGGTCGGATCTCTGTTCACCACGGATAGCTGTAACCTTGAATGAGTATATACCGCCAGGGACCACATTGGCGATTTTCAGACTGGTTTCTGCTGTAGTGGTCAATTGCTGTTCCGGACCTTCGTCAAGTGACGCTGTCACCTCGAATTGGATTCCATCTCTGTTCTCCTGATCGATATCCCATGTCAGGAGCATTTCATTTGTCGTTTCATCATATTTTGCTTCAAGCTTTGAAGGAGTTTCGAGTTTTTCAAACTTCTTGGAAGTTTCCTTAGGAACATTTCCCTTCACAGCCCACTCATAAAGGATTTCCTCCTTAGGAGTGAATTCACTGGCAAGCTTTGCAGGCATTGTGCCTTTTTCGACTTTAACTCTTTCAACACTCTTTGGTACCGTAAAATCAGGTGTATCTACATCTTTTGATACATAGGTCATCAGATTCTTGAAAAGAGTCTGTGATATTTTTTGTTCATTACCATAAAGTGCAGTCTTTCTGTCACTATAACCCGTCCAGACAGATGCTGTATATCTTGTTGTATAGCCAACGAACCAGGAGTCAGGAACACCGCCATCCTTGATTCCCCATTTATTTATTTCATCTTGTGTGTAATTTGTTGTTCCTGTTTTTCCGGCAACATGAAGGTTGGAGATGTTTGCGAAATTTGCCCCAGTTCCTTGCTTGATCGCCGTCTTAAGCATATCGGAAATCATGAAGGCTGTGTAATCCTTCATGACCACTTCAGTTTCAGGTGTTAAGTCAATTTCTGTCTTGTCTCGGAGCACAACCTTTTTGACTGAGTATGGCTCTGTAAAGAATCCATTGTTTCCGAATGCTGCATAAGCTCCTGCCATTTCAATTGGCGCTATTTCTTTGGCACCAATCGATGCTGATTCGTAAAAAGGATCATCTAGAGTTAAACCAAGATTTGTCCCGAACTCCCTTGCCTTTTCTAGACCTACAGCCTGGAAGGCCTGCAGGGCAGGGATGTTGATTGATTTTGCCAGAGCCATTCTCATGGTCATGACTCCGTTATACTTATCATTCCAGTTACCGATGGGTTCGCCGTTTGAATAGGTCATAGGCTTATCTTCTAGCATATGATAGGTGCCCCAGCGCAAATGCTCAATCGCCGGTCCATAGTCAAGAATTGGCTTGATGGTCGATCCTGGCTGTCTAGTTACATCAATCGCATAATTCAATCCGCGTTTGACCTGCTGTTTTCGACCGCCGCCTATCGCGCGTATTTCACCGGTTTTAGTATCCAGAAGGGTGATGCCTGCCTGCATTTCATCATTCGGAAATTGAACAGCCGCATCTGTATTCAGGATATTCTCCACATGCTTTTGTGCATTTTGATCGAGTGTTGTATATATTTCAAGGCCATCGGAGAAAATATCAAAATCGGTTTTTTCGGTAACTTCCTCAATTACCATGTCCACGAAGGCATCGAACGGTTCTTCGTTCTTATTCTTCCTGTTTTCTTCCTTTACCAGGCTGGATTCAACAGGAATCTTCTGTGCCTTTTCCTTTTCTTCCTTGGTAATGAAACCATGCTGATGCATCAGATATAATACTGTGTTCCTTCTCTTTTCAGCGTTTCCAGGGTTTGTAAAAGGGTTGTAATTATTAGGACTCTGCGGCATACCTGCAAGCAGGGCGGCTTCATGAAGCTCAAGCTCGCTTAGGTCTTTGCCGAAGTAAGTTTTTGATGCTGTCAGGACTCCATGCATATTCTCAGACATATAGATCTTATTTACATACATTTCAAAGATTTGCTCTTTTGTATATTTCTGTTCGAGCTGGTAGGCAAGCCATGCTTCCTGTGCCTTCCTTGAGATCGTTTTTTCAAAGCCAAGGAAGTAGTTTTTGACAACCTGCTGTGTGATTGTGGAAGCACCTTCGGATCCAAATCCATCCGTTATGTTCGCCAGAACGGCGCCTCCAAGACGGATGACGTCGATTCCATTATGTTTATAGAATCTTACATCCTCTGTCGCTAAAAACGCGTTTTCCACTAGCTTTGGTATATCTTCATAGGCAACATAGTCCCTATTCTGCGACCCTACTTCTGTTACAAGCTCTTTGTCTTTATCATAGATTTTGGAGGATATAGGATCTTTGAGCAAGCTTTCATCAAGTTTTGGTGTATCCTGTATCATGAATGCAAAGGTGGCGATTCCGGTCAGCATGCCAATTATGCCAAGGGCAATCAGCGTAAGGAAAATTTTCTTGAACATTCCTTTATTCGCTTTCTTGCTTTTTGTTTTCTTACTCTTGGCTGCCTGCTGTCTTCGGCGCTCCTCCCTAGTTTGAGGTTTCTGTGCCATATATAGTTCATTCCTTTCTCGCAATAAAAAAACTAACTAAGTTTATAAAGATAATCGATAACTTTTATATAGTCAATCCTTGGATGAAGGCCAAGAGGGATCTGGTGGCCCGATTCGATGACCTCTTCCTTTGTGATTGACTTCCTGCCGCCTGTGATCATTCTTTCCCAAAAAATAAGCAAATGGCTGGCTTCAAGCAGGTAGATCTCTTCCTCGGTTGAGAAGCGGAGAATCACAAAACATATGCCTCCTTGCTCAAGCACGGCTTTCATATGGACTATTTGGTGTTCGTGAAAGTTTTTCAAAGGAAATGATGTTGAAAACTTTGTCTCTTTTGCTTCAAAATCAATGTATTTACCTCTGTAAACTCCATTATAGTCTGTAGTAGAAGCTTGTTTAAAGTATGCCTCTTTTATAACAGCTGCACTCCTGCGTGGGTAATCCACATTAACGATCTGGACAGGTGTAGGCTTTTTATGGATTACCGCTATGCCGCGGTCAAGATAGTAGGAGTTTGTATCATTCAGGTCCTCCTCTAACGTCATACCTCTATTACTATAGGCTGCGTTTTTCTGCATCCTGGCTTTTTTTGCCGGCTCTTTATTTGTATTTGGAGCATATTTTTTCCCATTTGGATAATTGAAAATCAAGCTAACCACCTCGCAGACTACTCTATATCATACCAAATATCGACGGACTTTGGTTGAATAAAAAGCCTCATTTCAATTCACCCTATAAAGAACCTATAGAAAAGGAAGAGAAAAGGTGTGTCAATAACCCAAAATCCTCAATTTCACCAGCTGCTTGACCATGAAACCGAGCTCATAGAAAGGATCAGGCTGCAAACAGATGAAAACAATCTGGATAATATCTCAAGAACAAGTGCCTATCTTGATTTCTATCTGGAATATCCAGAAATGATCTGGGCGTTCCTCGCCAGCATGGTTTCAAGGAATGGCGGTTATAATATGTGCGACCTGGAGGGAGACTGGTTCTCGAAGTTCCTGGATCCTCCTATCCGTAAGCGATTGTTCCTCACATATGAAAGGGCGAATTGGCTGATTTTCCGCGATGCCTATTCTCAGCTCCTTTTATACTCTTATTCGACGAAAAAAAGCTTACCAATGTTTCACTTGCTGAAATTCCTCGATGTTTCAACTTTCATGGAAAAGGAATGGAAGGTATTTTGGGAACATGGAGATAAGAAGAGGCTGATGACTGCTTTGATCATTAATGAACAAAACGTGATTCATAATCCTGTCATTCAGCATCCGATATACAAGAAAAGAGTCTTCAATACCATGATGTTTTCCTTTGAAGACCATTTGCATTTCAGTACTGTCCTTTTTCCGACGTGCGAGGGAGAACTTTACGGAGCAAGTGTGAATGGATTCAAGTCTGTCAGTAAAAGAATCAACCTTGGCAAGCGGCTTGCATCCATTTTATTTGACCAGCGATACTATCCATTATTTTTAGAATTTGCGATCCATACGGAGCATACTGCTTCAAGACATGACTATGAACAATACTTTGTTAATCAGAAAAAAAGAGATACTCCATTCCTTCGCTGCACATACCCCATCATCCAGCATCATTTCCATAGGCAAGGTGACTGGTATAAAGAGAGGGGACTGCGAAAAAAATGGTTCAGCCAGGACCTCAACCACAGGCATCCTGTTCATCTGACACAGTGGTACAAAAAAAAACAAAAACAATTGCATGCTATGATTTCAATGAAGGAGTTATTCACCAGTGACTGAACCAAACAAAAAAGCAAGGAATCTCCTTGCTTTTTGTTCATTAATCCAGCTCCTGGTTCTTCGAAGTCGCGTTAGGATTTTGGGTCATTCTGCCGGACGGTTTGGTCCTTCTAGCTTTTTGTCGCCATATCCTGTTTTCTTCTCGGCGGTTTTACCAGGCTGCTGCGCAGTTTTCTGTTGTTTTTTATTCATGTAAACACCTCCCGAGTTTAGTTTGTTCATTTGCTCGTTTTTCATTCGGTAAATGGATGTCGAAGGCTGTAACTATTGTTGCTGAAAAGCACTTTGTTTGGCGAATCCCTTCTAGTTTTGTCAACGTTGAAGGAGGTTTCAGCGAGAAGTAGAATTTACAAGTAAAGTTACTATATTTCCGTAGATCAGATTCTTTGATGTGCAGCGAAAATTAATCTGCCAGCCAATAAAGTTACTATAGTAAGGAGAGATGTCCGATGAGACCAGGAATTGAAAAGGAAGAGATTTTAGGGATGTTGACGGATATGGCCCATAGCCTTGAAGTGACAGATATGAACCTGCATGATTCGATGACGGAAATCCGAAAAACAATGTATGGGACTCATTCCATCCATTTGGCAGAAACCCGCATTCTTTTAGAGACAATGGAAGGGAAAATGCCTCAGTCAATGAACCCTGCGTTACAGGCAAAGTCTGAGGAGCCCTCTTTAAAACTTGAATTGAGTTTTTAATATATAATAGAATAGGTTCATCGTTAAGTAGCTTTTATACAGAAGGCTGCTTTTTTCTTTGTATGATGATAAGGTGCTCGATATTGATAGGCAAAGGCAAATAAAATTGAAATAAAGAAAGTGTGATGAACGTGGAATTGGAAAATAACATTCTTTCATTATCCCGAAAGTTGCTGGAGAATGTGGACACTGCTCTTAATAGATTTCACCATTCCAAGGAAGAGGGAGTCAGGGGCGACTTTCATACTGAAGTAAAGCCATTTGCTGATGAAATCAAAATGGCCGCAGATGCCTGGAGAGAATCTGCTGTGCAATGGGTAAGGAAAAATAGACCGAAGAATCTTCATGCTAATCAAATCGAAACAGCCGCTGACTATTTGGAAGTCATCTCTGTTCAGGCTTTTTTTCCAGAAACAAGCAAAAAAAGATTCCTCGACCAGGTGCAGTCCGTACAATACATCTTAAAAAGCATGATCATAGCCATTGAACAAGCTGACATTCAGCATGGCGGCGAAAGATAAAGAAGCACCAGTTCTGAACTGCTCCCCGTCAAGTAGACAGTGGAAATAATAAAAACAATCTAGGCGGCTTTAGCCCTGAATTCTAAGGGGCTAAGGCCGTTTAATCTTTTTTGGTAACGTTCATGATTATAAAAGTATATGTACTCATCAATCGCCGCAGAAAGCTCTTCAAAGGTCTTATATTTCTCCATGTAATATTTCTCGCTTTTCAGTGATCCCCAAAAGGATTCCATTGGACCATTGTCAATACATCTTCCGACTCGGGACATACTTTGAGTCATCTGTGCTTGATCTATTCTTTGTTTAAATCCAAAATGGGTATACTGAAAGCCCCTGTCGCTATGTATAAGTGGGCGGTCACCATTCAGTAGGGCCGTGGCCTGATCCAGCGTATCAAACACCAGTTTATTGTTGTTGGAATGTCCAAATACGTAACTAACGATGGCTCCATCATGTAAGTCTTTAATTGCACTCAAATAAGCCTTTTTTGCTTCTCCATACTTGAACTCAGTCACATCAGTTACCCATTTCTCATTAGGACTTTCGGCTTGGAAATTACGGTCTAACACGTTTTCTGCGACGTGTTGAGGGGTTGACTTTTTATATCGATTTTTCTTTTTCCGAATAACGCTTTGAATGCCGACAATCTTCATCAGCCTATAGATTCGCTTTTCATTGAAGCTCTTGCTCAACCTTCTATTCAAAGTCATCGTAATCCTGCGGTAGCCGTAGATTCCTTTAACCTCCTCATGGAGAGCCTTCATTTCTTCTACAAGTATCACATTCTGACATTCACGCTTGGAAGGTGTTCGCTTCAGCCATTTATAATATGCAGACCTGGCCAACCCCGCAATTTCACAAAGCATAACGAAAGAGAATCCTTCTTCTTCGTGAAGTTCCTTGATAGCGATATATTTCTCCTCAAGGCGTATCTGGCTTATCTTCGCCTCCTTTCGATCTCCTCTAACTTTTTTAGGAATAAGTTCTCTGCGCGTAATCGCTCATTTTCACTCGCAAGCCTCTTCATCTCCAATTTCATCTTCTGTTCTGGGGAGAGTTCAACTTCTTCCTTTTTCCTCCCTCGCTTATCCCGAAGGGCTTCTTCGCCGCCATCCTCATACTTTTTAACCCATTGATATACTTGTTGGTAAGAGACCTTAAAGGTCTCAGCTGCCTTCTGATAATCCTTGCCGTTCTCAAGGCAATAGAGCACAATCTCTTTTCGTTCATTTATGGTAGTGTTTCTTCTAGTCATAGTGTTTGTCCTTCCTTTGGAAGTGTCCTTTAATTCTCTATGACTATTATACTTGTTAATCCATTTCTGGAGGACTCGTCTACATGAGATTTCATACTTTCTGATAACATCATTTTGAGAGTAGTCCCCACTAAGATAGTCCTGTACAGCCGCCAGCTTAAGTTCCTTAGAATACCTCTTCCAGGTAGAAGACTTCTTTAATCCTTCTGCTCCGTATTTTTCATACCTGTAGACCCAATCATAAATTGCATGATCATTTACTTTGTATATAAACTTCAGCTCTGAAATAGAATGGCTACCCTTTTTTAACGCCTCTACGATCTTGATTTTATCTTGGAATGAATATGTCCTTTTTGACATAAAAAATACTCCCCTTTAAGTAAACAGATTTTTATTTTTTAATCTGTCTACCTAAAGGGGAGCATATCATTCAGTGAACTGGTGCTTCTACGTGTTTAAATGGATATTTCTTTCTGTTCTTCAGGGATGACGGCACCTTGCAATTCCAGCTCACGAACCAGGTTCCGGTATTCTAAAATGGTAATTTCATTCTGAATATACGATTTTTTAGTGAAATCAAGCAATTCATTTACATGTTCCGGAGTATATGCTTTTGTCTCGGCAAATAGAGTTTTCAGTTCGTGAACGTTCATCTTTCATCCTCCTCCATCATTTGAAATAATCGTATCATGAAAATACGATTGGTAATTATTTTTCAAAAATTGAAACTTCCGACAACATATTTCACCATTAGACAAAACCGGAAGTACCTTCCAGCCTTATCACCAACTGGGCGGCCATAACATATAATATCGTAATGAAAACCCGGAGGAGGATGTTCGCCATGTTTGGCCGCAGAAATAAGACGAATTCCCATCATCCACAATGGTGGGAAAATCAACATTACCCGGATCCAAATTTTATATATGGGAATCATCAAGATATGAACCGGCAGCAACCGCTCCCTCAGCAATATAACCCTTCATATTGGAACGCGATGCCAGGAAACTGGCAAAACCCATATATGCAGCAGGAGAACCCGGTGAATTCATATACAGGGCAGGGAAGTCCGGTGAATCCCTATATGCAGCAGGGAAATTCCTATTGGAACCAAGTTAATCCAATGGCTGGGAATAAAAATGACTATTCAAAAATGCTTTTCCAAAATCCGCTTGAACCTGAGGGTGACCCTATTTATGGCTACTATAACCCTCAAGCAGACTATCAGAATTTCAATCCATATCCTCAATATGCGTTCATGCCGAAGCAGTCAACTGGTCTGCAATCGATCATGAACTCGTTTAAAAGCCAGGATGGCAACCTGGATGTCAACAAAATGGTGGATACAGCCGGTCAGATGATGAATGCAGTGACCCAGGTTTCTTCGCTGGTCAAAGGACTTGGGGGGATGTTCAAGGTTTAGCGGAGATGGGGATCTCCTTTATTCCCGAAATGCTATGGTGGGATTGAAAAGTCAAAAGAGCAAACAAACAAGCAGGCCGCCTGCTTGTTTGTTTTTTTGCGTTGTTGTCATCCATTGTTGATTTTTATGTAGGTTTGAGAATTTATAAGCGGAGAAAATCCGGCTATTGTATAGTTTAAAAGCTTATGAAGCAGTAATAAGCGGAGATATTCCGGTAAACTGCAAAAAATAAGATGAAATTCAACGATTTGAATTGAATAACCGGAAAAACGACCCTTATTTTTAAGGAAATAAGGGTCGTTTCCGATTTAAGCAAAATTTTTACGTCTATTTTCACACACTGTGAACCAATATTTACAGAGCACTTTTTTAAATAGATAAAGTGAAAATCTTCAATTCGAGAATCGGCCAGCTCCAGCTCTTGGCAGGTAAGGCCAAGGCAGCCTCATTCATCCTGATCTAATATATCAATTTTCTTGCCTTGCTTTTTTGCGACCTTGACTTCAAGCAGTCCATCTCGGTAGGAAGCGCGGGTTCTTCTTTCATTGACAGGAACAGAAAAGGGAATTGTCCTGCTTAACCGCCGTGTCGAAGCCATGTGCTTTTCTGATCTGGCGATATCGTTGATTTCTGAAGTGACGTCAGTTTGGTTGACTAATATCGTCAGGGAGTTATTGATGATATTGATGGAGATTTGGTCTCTTTTTACTCCTGGCAATTCCGCTTTCACAATATACTCTTTTTCTGTTTCATTTAAAGCTATATTGAAAGGGGAATGTGGAAAGGGCTGTCTGAAAAAATCATCAATGCTTTGCAATATACCTTTTACCGGCTTCTCTTGCATCAGTTGATTCATAGATTTGAACCATTGTTCAAGGGCCTCATGTTTTTTTGGGCGGTCAGGATGGTTGGTTGCCATCGATGAACATCCTCCTCTGCAGAAATTCTTATATTAGGTTATGTGAAGAGGAATGTCCCTGTTCAATGTTGAGTGTTTTTATAGCTTCATCATATCGACTTGGTTTTTTGAACACTTTGTGAAAAATGCCTTTAGTGTGATTTAGGTCACATAACCAGATTTTCATCCTCTGTATGCTGTAAAAGTAAATAACGCAGAAGAGGGGAATCCACATATGTTTTGTTACCAATGTGAACAAACGCCGACAGGAGGATGTAAGGTTGTTGGTGTTTGCGGAAAAGATGAAACAATCGCAAGTCTTCAGGACACAATGATTTTTGCTTTGAAGGGAATCGCAGCATATAGAACACATGCAAATCAGCTTGGCTTCACAGATCCATTTGTTGACGCTACAACCCATGAAGCATTATATATGACATTAACGAACTCGAACTTTAATGTTCAAGAACATATCGATATGGCAATGAAGGTTGGCCAGTCAGCTGTACGTGTGATGGAAATGCTTGATGAAGCACACACGAGCCGCCTTGGAATTCCGCAGCCTGTGAAGGTAAGCCAGAATAAGATCGAAGGGAAGGCAATCGTCGTCACAGGACATAACCTGTTCGCACTGGAAGAATTGCTTAAACAAACAGAAGGTAAGGGAATCAACATTTATACTCACTCCGAGATGCTCCCGGCCCATGGCTATCCAGCATTGAAAAAGTATCCTCATCTTAAGGGGAATATCGGAAAAGCCTGGTTTGACCAGCGCCGACTGTTTGAAAAGTTCCCAGGGGCAATCCTGGCTACGACAAACTGTGTCATGCCAATCAAAGGTTCATATGCAGACCGTATGTTTACATATGAAGTAGCAGGCCTTGAAAATGTAAGGAAAATTGAAAATGATGATTTCTCAATGCTGATTGAAAGAGCATTGGAATTGCCTGAAGCAAATATGGAATCAGAAGAAACATTAGTGACAGGATTCCATCACGAAACAGTGATCGGCCTTGCCCCAGAGGTCATTGAAGCTGTTAAGGCCGGCAAGATCAAGCGCTTCTTCGTCATTGCGGGCTGTGACGCACCAGGTAAAGGCGGCGAATATTACCGTGAGCTTGCAACATCTCTGCCTCCTGAAGCTGTGATCCTGACTACTTCATGCGGTAAATTCCGTTTCAATGATGTAGATTATGGTGTAGTCCCAGGAACAAATATCCCTAGATACCTGGATCTTGGTCAGTGTAATAACTCTGTATCCACTGTGAAAATTGCGAAGGCTCTTGCTGATGCGTTTGAATGTGACGTTAATGAACTGCCTGTAAGCATCGTACTTTCTTGGTTCGAGCAAAAAGCTGTTGCAATCCTGCTTGGATTATTCAGTCTTGGAATCCAGGATATCCGCATTGGACCAAAGCCGCCAGAATTCATTTCTGATGGAGTGATGGAAGTACTTCAGGATACATTCAATCTGAAGCTGATCACCACTGCACAAGAAGATATGGAAACAATGATGGGATTAAGCAAAACTAAATAATAAAATAGAACGCCCGGAGCTGGCTCCGGGCGTTTAATTATGGTTGCTTTGAGGATATGTCTATCCAGTAAGGTATAGTATGGAGAAAAATTAAACAAGCTCATCCATTAAGACATCAGGGTCCAATATCATGTTCCCGTTTGAATCGGTAAGGATAAGTTCATCTTTTTTCATTTTAGTTAACGTCCTGCTTACCGTTTCCCTAGTCGTCCCAATCATATTGGCGAGGTCTTTATTGGTGAAATCAGCTTTCAACAGCACCTTGCCATCCTCCTGTTTTTCTCCATGCAGTTCACCTAATCTGATCAAAAGCTTTATGATCTGTTCATAGGTGTTGTTCAGTATTTGTGCTTCAAGTCTTTCCTGAAGGTCAACAATTTTTTCACCAAGCACCTTGAATACCTTGATGCTCAAGTGGGGATTATCCACAAGGACTTTCTCGAATTGTGAAATCGGGACGACGACAAGGCTTGCCTGCTCCAAAACCTCTGAATAACCTGGGTAGCCGCCTTTCCGGAAAAAACCGACATGCGGGAACATCTCGCCTTTTTTCAGGATGGCCACAATCTGCTCCCGGCCATTTGCGTCACTTTTATATATTTTGACCTTCCCTTCATGAATGAAATACACATTTTCAAGCGGATCGCCCTGCATGAAAATATGGCTGTTTTTCTTCCATTCCCGCGAGATTGATATATCTACAATTTTATCAAGTTCATAATCATCAAGGTCCCTGAACAAAGAAAACTTGGACAGGACACTTTTCACCTCATTTTTATCCAAAAAAAACACCTCAATTAGCTGTTTGTTCCTTCTATTTTAGCAAATGGTTGTATTAAATGACACCACTGATTGCTTTATGGACAATTGGATAGCTATAAAAATGATCAGTCAGTTGACATGCCAAAAAATAGCATTGTATTTAAATGCACTTTTATCTTTTGCAACGAACATTTATTCGGTAAAATAGTGATAATGAGGTGAACGCTATGAAGGTCCGGAAAAGCATGCAAGAAATATTGCAAGACTTAAAGGTTAGTGAATCGGTAAAGAGGAATATTGTCCACTGGCATACGATTGAAGAAAGAGAAGCCCGAATAGAGGAAATGCCCGAGGACTTAAGCGGGATTTTAAAAGGAGCATTAGAGAGAAGGGGAATTTCCCGTCTTTACACACATCAGAAGTCCTCCTATGATCAAATCATGCAGGGTCAGAGCATTGTGGCTGTCACTCCGACTGCATCAGGAAAAACATTATGCTACAATCTGCCAGTGCTTCAATCGATCATTGATGATCCGAACGCAAGAGCTCTGTATATGTTTCCTACAAAAGCGCTTGCCCAGGACCAAAAAAGTGAAATCAATGAATTGATCCAGGAGGCGGAGCTGGCAATCAACAGCTATACATATGACGGAGACACTCCGTCTAATATACGCCAGAAGGTGAGGAGGGCAGGGCATATCGTTATTACAAACCCAGATATGCTTCATTCTGCAATCCTGCCGCACCATACAAAATGGGTTTCGCTTTTTGAAAATCTTAAATATGTCGTTATTGATGAATTGCATATTTACAGAGGGGTCTTTGGCAGCCACGTGGCAAATGTCATAAGAAGATTAAAGAGAATTTGCAATTATTATGGAAGCGATCCCGTTTTCATCTGTACTTCGGCCACGATTGCGAACCCGCTTGAGCTGGCTGAAGGTCTGACTGAAAAGGAAATGGTGTTGATCGACAATAATGGAGCTCCGACAGGGCGAAAGCATTTTTTATTCTATAATCCGCCAGTCGTCAATATCCCGCTGAATGTCCGAAGAAGTGCGACACTTGAGACGAGGAGGCTCGCAGGCGAGTTCCTGAAAAATAAGATCCAGACCATCGTTTTCGCAAGAAGCAGGGTGAGAGTAGAAATCTTGCTGACTTATCTCCAGGAGCTTGTAAAACATAAGCTGGGACCAAAGGCGATCAGAGGATACCGGGGAGGTTATCTACCGACAGAAAGGCGAGAAATTGAAAAAGGACTGCGTTCTGGTGACATCTATGGGGTAGTCAGTACAAATGCACTGGAATTGGGTGTAGACATTGGCCAGCTCCAGGTATGTATCATGAACGGTTACCCTGGGACGATTGCCAGTGCCTGGCAGCAGGCAGGACGGGCAGGGCGCAGGCACGGGGAATCGGTTGTCATCATGGTGGCAAGTTCCAGTCCGCTTGATCAGTACGTGATCCAGAATCCTGATTACTTTTTTAACCGCAGTCCGGAAACAGCAAGGATCAATCCAGATAACTTGATTATCCTGATTGACCATATCAAATGCGCTTCCTATGAATTGCCATTCAAAAAAGGCGATAATTTTGGTGCAGCTGAAATTGAAGAGATACTTGAATATTTGACAGAGGAGCGGATCCTGCATCAGAACGGAGACAAATGGTTCTGGATGAACGATGCTTTCCCCGCGCACAATATCAGTTTGCGTTCAGCGTCGCAGGAGAATGTCGTGATCATCGATCAGTCAGATGTAGCCAATGTCAGGGTAATTGGAGAAATGGATACTTTTTCAGCGATGACTTTGCTGCATGAAGAGGCTATTTACCTTCATCAGGGTATCCAATTCCAGGTGGAAAAGCTTGATTGGGAGGAGAAGAAGGCCTTTGTCCGGGAAGTGGATGTCGATTATTTTACCGATGCCAATCTTGCTGTCCAGCTTAGTGTCCTTGAAGAAGATAAAATGAGGGGCAATGAAGAAACAGAAATTGGTTATGGAGATGTCAGTGTAAGGGCAATGGCAACCATCTTCAAAAAAATCCGCTTTGAAACCCATGAGAATATCGGTTCTGGACCGATTTTCCTTCCAGAAGAGGAGCTTCATACAAGCTCAGCTTGGATATCTTTGAACAAGGAACTATCCGAATTTGGTGATGACCGCCTTGAAGAAGGATTAATTGGCACATCACAGGCACTAAAGCATATCGCACCATTATTTGTCATGTGTGATCCTTCGGACGTGCATGTAGTCCCTCAGGTCAAGGCTGCCCACAATGAAAAGCCAACCATCTTCTTCTATGACCGCTACCCGGGAGGAATCGGGTTAAGTGAAAAAATATATAGCGGAATCGAAGAGATCCTGAACCAAACAAAGCAAATGGTCTTGAACTGCCAGTGCTCTGAAGGATGTCCGTCTTGCATCGGAACAGATACGACATCGATCCACTCTAAAAAAGATGTAGTAAAACTGCTGAATTTATTCCTTAAAGCAGCTGTATAGGAAAGGAGGGGGGAATGTGAGCCTCAAAAATAAATTGAACAGACTAAAACCCCATATTAAAAGCGGAGTTGAAAGACCAAAGGCGGAGCCGGCGATAGTAGAAGAAACGCCAGACATCCCGTTTCTTGATGTCTGGGAACAGGAACAGGTTTCCCCCTTCTATTTTGATGGGCAATACTGTTTGGTCAGGGAAGTAAGTTATCCTCTTGACCATCAGCATGGCAATCTCCAATTCGGTGACCTTCTGGAGGCTGTTTCGCTATGGAACAAAGAGCAGACAAAGCATCCGCTTTCCGCAGTCGGCCACCGTCCGGATGATCTGGTGTTTTTTGATACCGAAACGACAGGGCTTGGGGGTGGTGCTGGGAATACAATATTCCTGCTAGGCCATGCTTCGATATCAGGGGAATCGGTGAAATTGAAACAGCATATCCTGCCGAATCCGGGGGCGGAAGTAGCACTTTACCAGAGCTTTTTAACGAATGCTGATTACACAACACTGGTTACTTATAATGGCAAGGCTTTCGATTGGCCACAGGTCAAAACGAGGCATACCCTTGTCCGTGACCATGTTCCCAAACTGCCATCCTATGGCCATTTTGATTTGTATCATGCAGCAAGAAGGCTGTGGAAGCATAAGATTGAGCGGATGAAGCTGAGCATTGTGGAGCAGGAGGTATTGGGCCTTGAAAGGAAGGACGATATTCCTGGCTTTTTGGCACCGATGATTTATTTTGATTTTCTGGAGCGGAAGAACCCTGAAGGCTTATTGGGGGTCATTAAGCACAATGAAACGGATATCCTGTCATTATTGACTCTCTATACACATCTAACCTTCCAGATTCTTGGGAGGGACTGTTCACAAACACCACGGGAGACTTACGAGGTGGGTCGCTGGTTCTCCTACCTTGGGCAGTCAGAAAAAGCGAAGCAAACATTCAAGGGTCTCCTTGACGATGGGAGTGTGGAAGAGATTTCAGCCAAGCACGCACTGGCTTTTGAGTATAAAAAGCATAAAGAATGGCATAAAGCTGTCGAGCTTTGGTCAGAAACTGCAGCCAAAGGAAATAGTAAGCAGCAGAAAGAAGCGTGCATCGAACTGGCCAAGCATTATGAGCATCGCGAAAAGAATCTTGAGCTGGCTATAAAATATTGCCGGCTTGCTGAAGAAATTCACCAGAAGGATAATGGTACAGCAAAAAAAGACATGATTTTTACAGAAGAGCTCGAAAAAAGGATCAGGAGGATTTCCCGAAAAGAATTTCCCGGGGAAGCGCATAATTCGCCAAAATAAATCGGTTTCATGGCAGGTTTCGCCAAAGAATATGTAATTGTAACAAAATTTTAACATTTAACCTTTAAAAACCTGTAATATCCTGTTGTATGTATGGTTACGACGTTGTAAAATGTAAAATTGTATGGTGTAAAAAAACAATATAATTTTACGGGGCGGGTTTGATGTATAAAGCGGTATTAGTTCTATATTTTGTCGTGATCACTCTCATCGCTGTTATTTTCAGCGGTCTTAAGGACAACTTTTACACATTCCTTTAAGAATCCAACAATGGACTCCATTGCAGATTCTTATGAAAAATAGGTGTTTTCATTAGTACAAGACGCATGACTTCTTCATAGGCTGATAATGTAAACAATAAGTCTAAATGAAAGGAGTTATGCACTATGCACTGCAAGCCTACACATGTATTGCCAACAGTAGTTCATCCTACTAAGTGCTGCACGAACCATAACTTTATAAACAATGTGGTTCCGCATGTTCATCCAACACACACTACCAATGTAAACCACATCAATTATGATCATGTCCATTATTTCCCGCAAACACAGTCCACAGTTAATCAGGTGACACACCAGAATCATTATGGCGGACCTGGTCCAGTGCCAGGCGGAGTGGCTCCAGTTGGACCTAGACCACGCCCGGGATTTGGCGGTCCAGGATTTGGTGGACCCGGATTTGGCGGTCCAGGATTTGGTCGATAAAATGACTTCAACAAGGGCTATTGCAGCCCTTGTTTTTTTAAAAAATTCAGGTGTAATTTTTAGAGCTTAAGGGGAATACCTTCAATATGGAGTTATGACGAATAAGTTCAAAGGAGAAAGCATGGCAAAAGTAGCTGCGATATCAGGTTATAAACCTTTTGAAATTGGCGTATTCCAGCATGATCATCCAGCGGCTGAATACATAAAAATGGCGATCAAAAAAAGCTTGATCCCTTTAATTGAGGAAGGCCTTGAATGGGTTATGATCAGTGGACAGCTCGGTGTAGAACTATGGGCAGGCGAGGCAGTATTCGAACTTCAGGAAGAATATCCTGACCTCAAACTATCGGTGTTCACTCCCTTCCTTAATCAGGAGGAAACATGGAAGGATGCAAATAAAGAGTGGTATGAATCCGTGCTTGCTGGAGCTGACCATGTCGATTCCATCACGAAAAAACCTTACGAAAAACCATGGCAATTCAGGCTGAAAAACCAATTTCTAATAGAAAAAAGTGATCTGCTGGTCCTCCTATACGATCCTGAAAAGGAAGGCAGTCCTAAATTCAAATATGAAACAGCCAAAAAATATCAAGAAACAAACGAATATGAAATAAGATTAATCACCTTATACGATTTACAAATGGTAGTAGAAGAAGAACAATTGAAGCAGCAAGGTTTTTAATCATAAAATTTCCTGTTTGTACAAACACGAAATAAGCCTTATGAAAGAAAAATTGACAAATCGCCGTCTTTTTGAAAAAATAAATGTGACGATTGGGGTATATTGAGGTGAATGGAATGCTATCCGATAAAATTCAGTTAACTGCTAAAGATATCTTAGAAAAAGAATTCAAAACTGCAATGCGTGGTTACAAGCCAGAAGATGTAGATAAGTTTCTTGATACGATCATCAAGGATTATGAAGCGATGCAGCAGGAGATTGAGGAGCTGCAACAGGACAATCTTCGCCTAAAGAAACAGCTTGATGAAGCTTCGCGCAGACCAAGCACACAGGCAGCTGGCACAACGAATTTCGATATCCTTAAAAGGCTGTCGAATCTTGAAAAGCATGTTTTCGGGGATAAGCTTTACGATTAATCCAGCATTTGCTAGTTTTTGAAATGTATTACCATTGCTTTTCCAAACGATGTTTCATATAATGTTTCTTGTAGCTGTTAATAACGTTCGGGTAATCGCTGCAGCACTGCTGCAGAGGAAAGTCCATGCTCGCACAGGCTGAGATGCCTGTAGTGTTCGTGCCTGGCCAATTCATAAGCCAGGGCAGTCGGGCTCACGCTTGGCTGACGGCCGGGAAAATGCCTAAGTCGGCAACGATATGGCATGAATACCTATAAAAGTGCCACAGTGACGGAGCCTTCCGAGAAATCGGAAGGGTGGAACGAGGTAAACCCCACGAGCGAGAAACCCAAACGATGGTAGGGGCACCTTCCTGGAGGAATTGAACAAAGGGAAGGACAGATGAGTTCTCATCTGTAGATAGATGATTACCGCCGGAGTACGAGACATTTGGTCGTTTGCAGTACGAAGGTACAAAACATGGCTTACAGAACGTTATTAATGGATTTGTATGAGTGTTTACTAAAGCTCTCCTTTTGCCAGGAGAGCTTTTTTTATGTATATTTAGTCTATTGGGCAACTTAATAATGGATTACATAGATATTGGATATAAAGGGTGAAACGATGAAGAATTTCGATATAATCGCTACGTCTGCAATGGGTTTGGAAGCCATCGTTGCAAAAGAAGTCCGTGACCTTGGATATGAGTGCCAGGTTGAAAATGGGAAAATTACCTATAAAGGAGATGCGCGCGTTATTGCGAGAAGCAATATGTGGCTGCGTACAGCTGACAGGATCAAAATTAAAATAGGTGAATTCAAGGCTTATAGCTTTGACGAGCTTTTTGAAAAGACAAAGGCGCTTCCTTGGGAAGAGTTTTTGCCGGAGAATGCTGAGTTCCCTGTTTCGGGCAAATCAGTGAAATCCAAGCTTTTCAGCGTATCCGACTGTCAGGCAATCGTGAAGAAAGCAGTCGTCGAACGTTTGAGAACATCTTATAAGAAGACTGGCTGGTTCGAAGAGAACGGTCCACTTTACAAGATTGAAGTTGCGTTGCTTAAAGATGTTGCCACAATTACAATCGATACAAGCGGAAGCGGTCTTCATAAGCGCGGCTACAGGACAGGCCAGGGGGAGGCTCCGTTGAAGGAGACCCTTGCAGCTGCTTTGGTCATGCTGACCAACTGGAATCCGGACAAGCCTTTTGTTGACCCGTTCTGCGGATCTGGAACGATTCCGATTGAAGCTGCATTAATCGGACAAAATATTGCGCCTGGCTTTAACAGGGAATTTGTATCGGAAGATTGGCCGATTTTTCCCGATTCAGTTTGGGACGAAGTAAGGATGGAAGCGGAAGACCTTGCAAATTACGATCAGCCACTAGATATCAGCGGCATGGATATCGACCACCGTATGGTGAAAATTGCTGAAGAGAATGCTTTTGAAGCCGGACTTGGCGACTTGATTACATTCAAGCAAATGCGTGTCCAGGACTTTACGACAAAGAAAGAGTACGGTGTCATTGTTGGCAACCCTCCATATGGGGAGCGATTGGGTGAAAAGAAAGCTGTAGAAGAAATGTACAGCCAGATGGGCAAGGCATTTGCTCCGCTCGATACATGGTCCATCTATATGCTGACATCGAATGAGGACTTTGAACAAGTGTACGGAAAGCCGGCAACAAAGAAGCGGAAGCTGTTCAATGGGTTCATCCGCACAGATTACTACCAGTACTGGGGAAAGCGCCCACCAAGAACCGATAAATAAACAAGAAGTCTCCTGGATGACCAGGAGGCTTTTTGGTATTTAAAAAGTTGGCTCTGTTAAAGCAAAATGTTGTTTTTTTAACTCCCTGTTGATTGTAGTGGAAGGCGCGAAGACTCCTGCGGGATAAGCAAGTCATGGGGAGACCCCGCAGGCGCTTAAGGGCTGAGGAGGCTCCCCGACTGCCCGCGGAAAGCGAAGCGACTGTAACGAAAATCAACAGCCAAGTTTAACAGAGCCAACAGTTAGAGATACATGGGCAAATTTTCAGGAATAAATAAAAGTGAAGGTGAATAAAATATACTTATATTTGAATTTTGCAGGAAACGGAGGGATGGCAATGAATTATTCTTTTATCGACTTCCAGCGTATATCTAAAGCTCTTACTACTAGTACCGAGGCTTTGCGAAATGAAATCCAGACTGATGAAATGCAGTTGGCAGAATTGCAGGAAGCGGAAAACAACTTACGTCAGGCATTGTCATTTGGCCTTTCAACACCTAAATAATCACATGCAAAAAACGCTTGGAATCCAAGCGTTTTTTTACTTTCCATAAGACTTTTAGCCAATTTAGAAGCTGTTCTGTTTAAAAAAATTGAGCGTAAAACCCTCCATTAAAAGCCCTGAAGCAGTCTTTTTCCATCCTCCGTCATCCGATCCGGTGTCCAGGCCGGCTCCCAGGTCAATTGGACGTCTGCATGGTCAATTTCCTCCATGCCTTGTACGCAATATTTTATGCCGCTGGCGATGCTGTCATGAAGAGGACAGCCTGGTGTCGTTAAAGTCATTAATACTCTTGCAGTGCGAGGTTCTGGTACATCGATTTCATAAATCAAGCCTAAATCTACTACATTAATATTTAATTCTGGATCGATCACAGTTTTTAAATTTTCCCTGATTTTATCCTTTAATTCGTTCATTATAATTTCCCCCTTATATGGTTATCACTTTTGCGATGATGTAGCTGAACAGGACCGTTCCTATAACGATCAAGCCCTGGCCGATATAAAAGATTGGCATCAACTTGACTGTGAATGAAAGTAAAAGAAGAATTGTACCGGCAGTGAAGATAAGGAAAAGAGGCAATGCCAACTTTTCATCCATCATGTCCTTTAATGCAGGGACTTTCTTTTTGCCGATTTCCTTGCTGTATTTATGAGTCCACCACAGGAATGGAACGATTTTATACAAATAACCGATGATGCTGAATGCGATCCAGGCTATTAAATAGAGTAAGATGATCGGTCCTGCCATTGTTGAAAACAGATTTGCTGCACTTGCTGCCAGTGCGGCTAAGTGGATTAATGCCCCGCAGCCGATGGCAAATAAAGCGAACATGAAGGGACGGTCGAGTTTCTTCTTCACGCGCTTATCAATGATTTTTTTAACATGCCAGCTAAAAGTCAAGAAACCAGCTAATAAGAAGAAGGTTCCAGACACTTCGAGCAAATGGCTGCCTGTCATGAAAGAAAATATTAAGAGAAAGATGCCAACAACATAAATAGCGAAAACAAAGGGTGCAGGTTTCATGGAATATCCATGTGAAAGTGAGAACATCGGGACCATTTTATAGGAAAAACCAAAGATCAATAATGAGAACCATCCCACGGTACCCAGCAGGATATGAGTTTTAAAAATGGCTTGATAATATTCTGATGCAAAGCCTGTCTTCATGCTCATTACTAGTGTGATACCAAGTGAAATGGTAGCAAGCAGGGAAAATAGCGCAGTCCCTACGAACAAAGTCAGGATATTTGGCTTTGCCTGGCTTTGCAGCGTCATGAACATTTGGAAAATGAACATCAAGATGCCGAGCAATGTCAGTAGTCCTGGAATCATGGCATCCTGTGGACGAAAGTACAGTGCGCCAGCGAAGGAAATGATTCCTGCTACCGTAACTGCCAGCTGCCAGAACCCGAATCTTTCATTCCAGATTGGTGTCAGGAAGGCGACAGGGACCAGCTGGTACATTGAGCCCATAGCGACCATCAGTGCCCACCCAAGCACGAACAGATGGGCAGCCGACCAGATTGCCGGAAGCCTGAATATACCGGAAACAAGAAGGTCGCCGTTCAGCAGGATCAGCAGCTGCGAAAGGACCAAGGCCAGCATGCTGAAGCCGATGAAAGAAAAAGGTAGTTTAATATTTGTCTCGTTGCCACTGCTTTGTTGAAACAATTCAATCACCCCGCTTTTCGGGAAATCGTCACACGATAGCTGCCGTCTTCTTGCTGTTCAGTCAAATAAATATAGCCCAGTTCATCCAACTGCTCGAACAGGAACATTGGTCGGCGGTCATTAATGATGATAAGCGTCTGCCCTGCTTCAAGCTCTTCAAGCTTCGCGAGCGTCCTCATCATTGGCTGAGGCGGTTCAAGCCCTCTATTATCTAGGATCATCTTACTTCCCTCCCGTTTTAGTAAAAGTGATTTTATAATGTTTTGCTTCGATCTTTTCAACCTCGTGTTCAAAACCCTTTGCTTTTAACACTCTATAAAGCGGAACAGGCTTAAAAGGAGCATGGAGGATCAGGCTGTCATTCAATTGCAGCTCGCCAATGGCCTCCATGATTTTCTGGAAAGGCTCCAGCTTGTTATTGATATCCTCACGCACATCCAATTCAATCGTTCTGTGTTCCATATCGATCAGCTCCTAATTACAATAGTTGGTATGATTAAATGATAATCATTTTCACTCTTTTCTTCCGTGATGGGCATCACTTAAACTCGAAAACTTACTTTTTCTTGTTAAAACAATTCCTGATGCAATTTTTCATGATCGATCAGATAAAAACCTTCAGCGTCCAAGCTTAAGTAATCCTTCTTTTTTAAATGGTTGATCGTTCTGCTGACGGTTTCCCTCGAAGTACCGATCATGTTGGCAAACTCTTTATTGGTAAAATGGGTGGTTAATTTGAAACCATGCTCTTTCTTTTCACCATTTGTCTTGCATAGTCGAAGCAACAGCATGATGATTTGCTCGTAGGTATTATGAAGAATCTGTTCCTCAAGTCTCGCCTGCAAATCGATGATTTTCTCACCAAGTACGCGGAATAACTTAATAGAGAGTTCAGGATAGGCAACCAGGATTTCTTCAAATTTAGAAATTGGGACGATGATCATCTGTGTGTCTTCCATTATTTCCGCGTGGGCGGGATACTGGCCTTTCCTGAAGAAGCCAGCGTGAGGGAACATCTCGCCAGATTCAAGGACCGACACAATTTGTTCTCTTCCTGAAGAGTCTGTTTTATAAATTTTCACCTTCCCTGAATGGATGAAGAACACCCGGTCAAGCGGATCTCCCTGCATGAAGGCATACATTTTATTTTTAAAGAATCTCGGCTGGGCGATTTCCACAATTGGATTCAGCTCATCCTGTGATAGTTCTTTGAATATAGGAACTTCTTTCAATTGCTGTCTGATTTGAGATATATGCATATCAATCTGCTCCTCTAACTATTGAATTCATTATCTATCGTAAATTTTATCAAGAGATTAATAAGGGTTAAGTGACCTGAATCATATTTTGACGTATTTATGAAAATAATTATCATCGCTGTGGGAAATATCACACCTGACAAATGAGGAACTTCACAAACTTTCCATCGCATTCCCTTTATGCTTAGGTTGTAAATCAATCAGGAAAGGGGATGTATGGTAGATGGAAATCCAGCATGGAACATCCAAGAAGACAGTGGTCAAGAAAAATACAAACTCACTGTTAAAATCCGTACTCATCATTACATTATTACTTAGCTTTACAGTACTCCTGACAGGGGGTTACTGGATTTTTAAAGATATGGCTCCGAGGCCGCTTGAAGTCACAAGCGAAAAAGGAGAGATCATCTTAACGAAAGAAAGCATCATGGGAGGGCAGGCTGTCTTCCAGAAATATGGTTTGATGGATTATGGAACTGTATTAGGACATGGTTCTTATATGGGGCCTGATTATACAGCAGAGGCACTAAAGATTTATTCTGATGGGATGCAAGACTTCAGGGCACAGGAAAAATACGGTGAAGATTTCGAAGGCTTAGCAGAGGATGAACAAACAATCATCCGAGACACTGTCATGAAGGAAATGCGTGAAAACCGTTATGTGCCTGATAAAGATAAGCTGGTATTGACAGATGCTCAAATTTACGGGCACGAAAAGGTAAGGGAATTCTATCATACAATTTTTACAGAGGGTGACCAATGGGGTCTGAAGCCAGGGTTGATCCAGGAAAAACATATGCCTGATGGAGAACGGGCCTGGGTCTCAAAGGGCGACCAGATTGAACAGATCGCTGATTTCTTTTTCTGGACAGCTTGGCTTTCAAGTACAGAAAGACCAGACGATGAAATCACTTATACTAACAACTGGCCTTATTATGAAGACGCAGGGAACACGATGTCATTTTCGGCAATCTGGTGGAGCGGGGCGAGCGTGACCATATTGATCTTGTTCGTCGGATTGATCCTCTTTGTCTTCTATCGTTATCACCTGGGAATGCAAGAGGCTTATACAGCCGGGAACTTCCCGAAAATCGATTTGAGGAAGCTGCCGCTTACCTCTTCGCAATTGAAAACAGGCAAGTATTTCGCAGTTGTATCTGTACTGTTCTTTGTCCAGGCAATGTTCGGAGCCTTGCTTGCTCACTATTATATCGAGCCTGACAGTTTCTTCGGGATGAAGTGGGTCCATGATATCCTTCCATTCAACATTACAAAAGGCTTCCATCTGCAGCTGGCGATTTTCTGGATAGCAACTGCATGGCTCGGAATGGGTATATTCATCGCTCCACTGGTCGGCGGCCATGAACCAAAACGCCAGGGATTACTAGTCGACATCCTTTTCTGGGCACTAGTTGTACTTGTAGCTGGCAGCATGATCGGCCAATGGCTCGGTGCTAACGGCTACCTTGGCAACAATTGGTTCCTGCTAGGTCATCAGGGCTGGGAATACCTAGAACTGGGACGTATATGGCAGTTCATTCTTGCAACCGGAATGCTGATCTGGCTGTTCATTGTATTCCGCGGCATCAAGGGTGGCTTGAAAAGGGAATCCGACAAAGGCGGATTGATTCACCTATTGTTCTACTCAGCAATCGCTGTACCAGCCTTTTACTTCTTTGCTTTCATGATCAATCCAGGTACACACTATACCTTTGCTGACTACTGGCGCTGGTGGATCATCCATCTATGGGTAGAAGGTATTTTCGAAGTTTTCGCAGTCGTAGTCATAGGATTCTTGATGGTCCAAATGAAGCTTGTCACAAAGAAATCAACCATAAAAGCATTATACTTCCAACTGATCCTTCTGATGGGAGCAGGTGTCATCGGTATCGGTCACCACTATTATTACAATGGTTCTTCAGAGGCTTGGATTGCATTGGGTTCTGTATTCTCTGCCCTTGAAGTCATCCCGTTGACATTGCTCATTCTGGAAGCATACGAACAGTACAAAATGATGAGGGATGGGGGAGTGGATTTCCCTTACAAAGGGACATTCTGGTTCTTGATTTCAGTAGCGATCTGGAATCTGGTTGGTGCAGGGGTACTTGGCTTCCTGATCAACCTGCCAGCAGTCAGCTTCCTTGAGCACGGCCAATTCCTGACACCTGCCCACGGCCACGCGGCGATGATGGGGGTATATGGAATGTTCGCAGGAGCAGTACTGATCTACTCATTGCGCAATATTGTGAAGCCAGAAAAGTGGAGCGACAAGTGGGTAAAATTCATTGTCATCATGCTGAACGTCGGTTTGGCTGGCATGGTATTCCTGTCCTTGCTGCCAGTAGGCTATCTGCAGTTAAAAGAAGCTTATTTCAATGGCTATGCTGCTTCCCGCTCAGCTCAGTTCTTACAGCAGGAGACAGTTGAAATGCTCCTGACGTTGAGAGCGATTCCTGATTCAATCTTCTTGATTGGTGTAGCTGCGCTGGCAATATTCAGCGTAAAAGCACTGTTCAACCTGCGTAAAGTGACACATAAAGAAGGAGAGCAACTGCCTGTAAAAGATTTGGCTGTTGATGAAGAATAATTGGAAAACCGCAAAGCTCCTCGCTTTGCGGTTTTTTTATGATGATTTTTGTTCCTCATCTTCCTCACACTCAAAACAAAGGACTCTTCCATCTTTATGGACACCATTCAAAAAACCGTCCAGGCAAAAAATCTCTTTCCCACAGCGCTCACAGCTGCCTACTAACTCTTTCACAAAAATCCCTCCCTTTCATATGATTTCTCCCTTGAAGGAGAAGTTCCTCTTTTTTTAGGTAAGATCTCTGCAGAAGCTTATTTCTTGAATGAGAGAAGTCATAGTCAAACTGTGACCGCGCTCACTACAAAGGAGTTTTCACAGACTTATAATGAAAATGTAAAGATCATAAAAAAGGAGAGAGAGAAATGACATTCAACGTTATTATCAATGTTCCTGATTACGCACCCCGTGAAAAACACCCGACCATATTCCAAAACTTCGACTCACTGCAAAAGGGTGAATTCATGCAAATTGTCAATGACCATGACCCTAGGCCTCTGCAATATCAATTCATGATGGAGCGTCCGGAATCATTTTCATGGGAGTATCTCGAAGAAGGTCCAGAAACATGGCGTGTAGCAATAGGAAAAACAAAATGATAAATTAAAAACATCCTCTGATTCCAAAGAACAACAGGTTCGCCTGTTGTTCTTTATTTTATTCCATAATAGATTAGTATTATTATTAACTTATAAACTAATTCAGATAGAATCTCTCATTTATTTGCATGGTACCTTTTTGTTATTCGCGAACGTAAATTTCAGAAAAGTATGATAAGATAGAATGGAAAGAGAAAAATGGGGTGAACTGAATGGGTGAAGTATTGCAAACAGAAAAGAAGTTTTTAGATTATGTTAAAAAAATGGCAGCCTATGGAGAGGCGCTTTCTTTGATTTATTGGGATTTAAGGACAGGAGCTCCGAAAAAGGGAGCAGGTCAGCGTTCTGAAGTGATCGGGGTACTTTCTTCCGAGCTGTTCAATATGTCAACTTCAGAAGAAATGGCATCATACATAGCACGTCTTTCTAATGAAACAAGTTTATCTGAAATCACCCGTAAAACACTGGATGAGTGCAGGAAGGATTACGACCGCAATAAGAAGATCCCTGCGGAAGAATACCGTGAATATGTGATTCTGCAATCAAAAGCCGAAAGTGTATGGGAAGAGGCAAAAGAAAAATCGGATTTTGAACTGTTCAGGCCGTATCTTGAAAAGCTGGTCGATACGACTAAGAGATTCGTAGGTTACTGGGGATATGAAGGAAATAAATACAATACGCTGCTCGATATGTATGAGCCTGGTGTCACAGTCGAGGTTCTTGACCAGGTATTTGGAGACCTTCGAGATAAAATCGTCCCACTCGTTCAGCAGATTTCCAGTTCAACAGATAAGCCTGAAACTGAATTCCTTTTCAAGCATTTCCCTAAGGAAAAGCAGCGTGCATTCAGTCTGGAAATCCTCAAACAAATGGGTTATGACTTTGATGCTGGACGCCTCGATGAAACGGTCCACCCATTTGCAATGGGACTTAACCCTGGGGATGTAAGGGTTACGACGAAATACGATGAATCAGACTTCAGGACTGCTGTCTTCGGAACAATCCATGAGGGCGGACACGCACTTTATGAACAAAACATTTCTGAAGAGCTAGTGGGAACGCCTATGAGTTCAGGCACTTCAATGGGAATCCATGAATCCCAGTCACTTTTTTATGAGAACTTTGTCGGGCGCAACTACTCTTTCTGGAAAAACAACTACAGCCTGCTGCAGGAGTATTCAGATGGACAGTTTTCAGGAGTGGAGGTAGAGGATTTCTATCGAGCTGTCAATGAGTCAAAGCCGAGCTTGATCAGGATCGAGGCAGATGAGCTGACATATCCGCTGCATGTAATGGTACGATATGAAATTGAAAAAGGCTTGTTCAATGATGAAATAGAAGTAAAGGATCTTCCTCAGATCTGGAATGACAAATATGAACAGTATCTCGGCATCAGGCCGGAAAATGATGCACAGGGTGTCCTTCAGGATGTCCATTGGGCTGGCGGCAGCTTTGGTTACTTCCCATCCTATGCTTTAGGCTATATGTATGCAGCCCAGTTTAAGAACGCCATGCTCAAAGACCTGCCTGACTATGAGGAACTCCTGGAACAAGGAAATCTTCAGCCCATTAAAGAGTGGATGACTGAGAAAGTCCATAAGCATGGAAAAATGAAAAAACCACTTGAAATCTTGACTGATGTAACTGGAGAGGGACTCAATGCCCAGTATTTAGTGGATTATTTATACGAAAAATACAATAAAGTATACCAGCTGGTCTAGTAAGGTCCTATTTTACAAAACAAGATGGCAGTCTTCCTGCCATCTTTTCTGTGTGGTGAATGTATGTACGGGAAATTGCCTTATTTTATGATCGCGTTTGCTGCGGCAATGTGGGGCCTGATCGGCTTTTTTGTTAAAGGCCTGAATAATGCCGGCTTCAGTGCAATGGAGATTGTGGCCATCCGTGTGTTGACCGCAGCCATTATTTTGATTTTGGTGGGAATTGTTTTTTACCGAAGTCATTTAAAAATCAGGATGAAAGACTTGTATCTTTTTGTGGGTACAGGGATTTTAAGTATTGTGTTTTTCAATTGGTCTTACTTTACGGCAATCAACCTGATGAATATCCCGATTGCAGTAGCTTTACTGTATACTTCTCCTGCCTTCGTTGCGGTGTTATCATTTCTTTTCCTGAAAGAAAGCATTAACAGGAAGAAACTGTTGGCGATTGTCATGACAGTCATTGGCTGTACACTTGCCGCTGGCATTACAGGGCAGGGGGGAATGTCATTTTCTGTCTCCAGTATCCTTATTGGCCTAGGGGCAGGGTTCGGTTACGCTCTTTACAGTATTTTTGGCAAGATCGCATTAAGACGTTACCATCCTTTTACGGTCACATTGTATACATTCCTTGTAGCTTCGGTTGCCCTGGTTCCGACAACTGGTATAACCAGCAAGGCGGTTGTTCTTTTCGCTGGGGATGCCTGGCTTTATGCGATAGGATTGGGAATCTTTCCGACTGTGGTCGCCTATTTTGCCTACTCCTGGGGCCTTGAAAGGACGGAAAGCAGTACTGCTGCAGTAGTTGCTACACTGGAACCCGTCATTGCCACCATGCTGGGAATACTGGTGTATGGTGATAGGCTGGGCGGTCTTCAAATGCTTGGATCCGCGTTGATTATCATATCTGTAATATCTATCAATATCTCAATTCCGAGCCGGAAGCAAAAAAAGCACTTCACTGTGTGAGTCAATCTCTTTTGAAGTGGAGAGAGAAAGGAGCCTGGTTCAATCCAAGCTCCTTTTTACTGTTCAAATGAAAGCATTTTTAGTTAGACGCAGTTATCATCATTCATTGTGGATTTTCGAGCACGTATGAGAATTCATAAGCGGAGAATTTCCGGCTATTGCATACAAAGGAAGCTTTTGAAGCAAAAATAGGCTGAGGTATTCCGGTTAACTGCTGAAAAAATGACAAAATGAAACGATTTTGATTAAATAACCGGAAAAACGCCCCTTATTTTTATGGAAAATATGCTCTTTTTCAATTTAAGCGGGAATTTCTCCGTTTATTTTTAAACACTGTGAAATCAACATTCAGATATAACAGGATTTTAGTTTAAGGAAATTGTTTTTGTACATAATGATTTTGAGGATTATTGTTTATAAATGGGGCGGCAACTAGACAAAAGATTATGTTTTGTGATAAATTATTACAGTAAAAATGCTTTTGATAACTACATATTTTAAAATCGATGAAAAGGAAAGTAGTTTTTGCTATATTCGATAGCGAGCTGGGGACGGTGGAAGCCTGGCGATGAAGCATAAATGAAGAACACCTTTGAGTTCTAACCGAAAGGGATATCGTGAGTAGGCTTAGACGTTTCCAGCACGTTACAGACTGGGATAGCAGTAGTAAAGTTGGTCATTTTATGACAATTTGGGTGGTACCGCGGAAGTTCAGCCTTTCGTCCCTTTTTTGGGGATAGAAGGCTTTTTTTATTGCAAAAATTACCATGAGGAGGCTAATCATGATTAAAACCGTAGTAAAAGATTTATACAGAAATCAAGAAAACTTTAAAGACGAAACTGTTCAACTTACAGGCTGGATCCGTACCCTTCGCGATTCCAAAACCATTGGCTTTATGGAGTTAAACGATGGAACATTCTTCAAGAGTGTACAAGTTGTTTTTGAAGATACCCTTGATAACTTCAAAGAAATTACAAAGCTGCCAATTAGCTCTTCTGTTTTAGTAGAAGGTGAGTTTGTACCAACTCCTGACATGAAACAGCCTTTTGAAATTAAAGCAACTAAAATTGTAGTCGAGGGATTGTCGGATACAGATTATCCTATACAAAAAAAGAGACATACCCTTGAATATTTGAGAACAATCGCTCACTTACGTCCGAGAGCCAACGCCTTCTCAGCCGTTTTCAGAGTAAGATCTCTTGCATCCTATGCCCTTCACAAATTCTTTCAAGACAAAGGGTTTGTCTATGTACATACACCGATTATTACCGGAAGCGATACTGAAGGAGCAGGGGAAATGTTCCGTGTAACATCAATGGACTTGAACCAGCTTCCAAAGACCGAAGACGGAAAAGTGGATGAAAGTGCGGACTTCTTCGGCAAAGAAACTAACTTAACCGTGAGCGGTCAATTGAATGCGGAAAGCTTTGCTCTTGCTTTCCGTAATGTGTATACCTTTGGCCCGACATTCAGGGCGGAAAATTCAAATACGGCACGACATGCAGCAGAATTCTGGATGGTCGAGCCTGAAGTTGCCTTTGCAGAATTACCGGATATCATGGACCTCGGAGAAGAAATGGTCAAGTATGTCATTGATTATGTTTTTGAACATGCACCAGAAGAAATGGCTTTCTTTAACAGCTTTATTGATAAAACGCTTATTGAAAGATTGCAGAATGCATTGGAATCCGATTTCGGAAGAGTTACTTATACCGAAGCTGTTGAATTATTAAAGAACTCAGGCAAGGAATTTGAGTACCCAGTTGAATGGGGAACGGATTTGCAAACGGAACATGAACGTTACCTTAGCGAGGAAATTTACAAGCGACCTGTCTTCGTAACAGACTATCCGAAAGATATCAAAGCATTTTATATGCGAGCGAATGAGGATGGCAAGACAGTTGCCGCTACAGACCTTTTAGTTCCCGGAATTGGCGAGTTAATCGGCGGAAGCCAACGTGAGGAAAGGGAAGAAGTCCTTGCAGAACGAATTAAAGAACTTGGTATGTCTGAAGAAGACTACTGGTGGTATCTCGAGCTTAGAAAATACGGCAGCACAAAGCATTCTGGCTATGGAATCGGCTTCGAGCGACTTGTTATGTATCTAACAGGAATGAAGAACATCCGCGATGTCATTCCATTCCCTCGTACACCAGGAAATGCAGAGTTTTAATTAAATAATATAAAAAAATAGGATGCTAAGGCATTCTATTTTTTTTATAACAATAAAAAAAACAGGGTAAGAAATTTTTTGTAATTTCTATCCCTGTTTTGGTTATTTTTTTGCAAGATAGAACTTTTAGAAGAATTTGTATCCCTTCGATCCTATTGGTGCATTTTCGATCATATCGATGAACGGTATTGTGTATGCGAATAGGATTAAAAGGACTGTGATGCCAAGCCATAGCTTCCAATTTTCAAATACCATTGGAGTTTTCTCGGCTGCATCAGCAACCTCCCCAACAGGGAATTCTTCTTCCCCTTTAGGTGCAAAGAACGCAAGGTTGATGAAAATGTAAAGCATCAGGATGATTCCAAGGAATAGGATCGATCCGCCAACTGCCTGTGCAACCTGGTAAGGAATCCATTCAGCAGCTTGCTCTGCACCACCGTAAGTTGAGAAAGATGAACGGCGTGGAGCTCCGAGCAGGCCGGCTGCGTGCATGGCACCGGACATGAAGGTCATTCCGATTGCCCAGACGATACCTTGAATGATTGCTAGTTTATTCATAGCTTTTGTCAGTACCCTGCCTGTAAGGTGAGGGACCAGCCAATAAGAGATTCCGAAGAAAGTCAGGACTACTGAAGTCGCAAGTGTCAAATGGAAATGCCCCGTAACCCAGATGGTGTTGTGTACTACCTGGTTCAACTGATGGGATGCGTTTACTAATCCGCCAGCACCAGCAGGGATGAAGGCAAGCATTCCGATAAATGGTACAGCAAAGCGTGCATCGCCCCAAGGAAGCTTTTTAACCCAGCCGAATAGGCCAGTAGACCCTTTAGAACGGCCAAACATTTCAAATGTCGCAAATAGCGAGAATGCAGTCATCAATGATGGGATGACAACTAGGAATGTTAAAATAACCTGAAGGAATTTCCATGCCGGGTCAATACCTGGCTCCATTAGCTGGTGGTGGAAACCAACTGGGATTGAGAACAACAGGAACAGGATGAACGACATCCTAGCTAATGAATCAGAGAATATCTTTCCGCCGATGATTTTTGGCACGATTGCGTACCAGGCCATATATGCAGGCAACAGCCAGAAATATACAAGCGGATGGCCGAAATACCAGAACAATGTACGGCTGACCAATACATCAACTCGCTCAACAAGGCCAAGTGACCAAGGAAGCAGTTGGAATAATACAGTTGCGGCGACACCGATTGTCGCTACAATCCACATAAGCGTGTTTACAAGTGACATGAAAGTAAGCAGTGGACTAGGTTTTCCTGGATTCGCTTTTCTCCATGCAGTATAAGCCATGATCAGTGCAGCTCCGTCGATCCAGCTTCCGACGATGACAAGCGTGAGTCCTAAGTAAAAGAGTGCGTGAGCTTGCAGTGGTGCGTAAAATGTATAAAGGACAGAAGCCTGGTTCGTCAGGATCATGACAGCAGCCATTACAGTACCGATTGTCATAGTCCAGAAACCAATCCAGCCAGTCAAACGTTGTTTATCTGTCAATGTACCGGATGTTTTGCTCACTAAAGCGAGCTGGAATCCCATAATGAAAAATGTAGTTAAAACCAGTCCGAGGACAACACCATGGATGGTGAGGATTTGATAATAACCAGTCCATGAAGGCAATTCGAATTTTCCTGAACGGACGAGTGTCTGGAGCAAACCTGCAAGACCGCCAATCGCAAGTGCGATGAAAGCGACATAGAAGTGGGCCATTGCCAATTTGCCGTCTCGGCGGTCTACCTTTGGATTAATTAATTTTGTATTCATTATTCAACCACCTCGATTTTAGACGACATCATGTGGTGGCCGACACCACAATATTCATTACAAACAATCAGGTAATCGCCAGCTTTGTCAAAAGTTGTGACGAACTCACTGATATATCCTGGCTCAAGCATCATATTGATATTTGTGCCTGCCACCTGGAAGCCGTGGATGACGTCTTTTGTAGTCGCGATTACTTTCACCTTTGCTCCCTTTGGAACTTCTACCTGTCCAGGATTGTAGGAAAATGCGGATGCTACGAATACGAGTTCGTAATCCCATTCTTTTCCTTCAACCTTCTTCAGTCCCGGCTCGTTGAAAGGTGCAGTAGTGTCTACCTTTTCGGGATTGATTGTTGCCAGACAGCTTGGAGGCTGGTTGCCTAAATAGAAGGCGCTGACTCCGATAACAGATAGGAATACGATTAGTGTCGTAATTCCGAATATCAGCCAGATCTTTTCAAATTTATGAATATGCATAACTTCTTTCTCCCCTTTTGGTCTCTCTTAAAAACGATTAACAAATAATAAATAAACGCCTACCCAAGTAGCAATTAAAAAGAATCCCAACAAGAACACAGATGCAAGTGTTCCTTTCAAAGAAGATTGTTCTTCCACCTTCGTATGTGTTTTCTTCCCGATTCCAGGCTGAGCCATCCCGGTCCACTCCCTTCGTAAAAATGTCCGTTATTAATTGATAAGTACACTCTCATAATACAAAACAATTTGGAAACGTAAATATGGTTTCAGACAGTTCACAAATTGTTCATACCTGACATATTTACTATGTTAATGGTGAAAACGCGTCAATACAGTGATTTAAGTCACATGGCAGCCGGGGTAAATGTGAAGAATTTGTGAATACATCCATGTGAAAACATGAGCAAATAAGGAAACAAGCAATTCGGGATGTGACAGAACGACTTGACATTTTAAAAAAAGGAATCACCAATCCACACCCAAGCTAATAAACTAATATAAAATGCATCGATCAGGAAGTGGTATTCATGCAAAAATTTTATTGCGAACATTGCCGCCTCATATATGATGAAGTGAAAGTTTGTAATATATGTGGGGGAGCAGCCGAAAAACAAATCTGGATTGAAGTACAAAAGCAATCCGACGAAAAATAGCACCTAGTTTGGTGCTTTTTCTTTCGACGAGATGCTTTATATGGAGACTTTTGAGTAAAAAGTTTAGTTGATGTCCGGGCGACGAAACCTGAATCTCCTGCTTAATATGTTAAAATGAAATCAATTTAAAGCGGGAGGATGATGTGAATGTTTTTGCCATCTTTTGATTTAGAGGGGAAAACAGCAATAGTATCAGGTGCTGGTAGAGGGATCGGCAGGGCGATCGCCATTGGTCTGGCTGAGGCTGGAGCAAATGTTGCCTTACTTTCACGAACGGAGGAAGATCTCAAAGAAACATCTTCTGTTATTGAAAATTTAGGAAGGAAAACTCTCGTGCTGCCGACAGATGTGACAAAGAGGGACCAAGTACATAATTCGATATCTGCAGTAAGCTCGGAATGGGGAAAGATTGATATTCTTGTCAACAATGCGGGAATGAACATCCGTTCAAAGGCTCTCGAAGCAACGGATGAAGAATGGCAAACAATCATGGATACAAATCTGAAATCAGCCTTCATGATGTCCCAGGAAGCAGGAAAAATCATGAAGGACCAAAACGCAGGGGGTAAAATCATTAATATTGCCTCTGTTGCCGGACAGGTAGCGCTAAGGACAGGTGTGGTCTATGCAGCGACTAAAGCCGCCCTTATGCAGATGACAAAGGTGCTCGCTATGGAATGGGGACAATACGGGATTAATGTGAACTCAATCGGGCCATGGTACTTCAAAACGCCGCTGACTGAAAAGCTGTTGGCCGACGAAGCATATGTACAGGACATCCTCGCTGTTACGCCACTGAAAAGAATCGGTGAGCTTCCAGAGCTAGTGGGTCCGGTGGTTTTCCTAAGCTCGGATGCCGGGAATTATGTCACTGGACAAACCCTGTTTGTCGACGGTGGAATGACGATTCATGGATTTTGAGGAGTGCCAGCTCAAGTACACGTACTGTAAGCAATAGTATGTGTACTGCTTTGCCCTAATATGAGTTGTAAAAACAAGTGGATTTACATGCTTAAAGAGTAACTTCTGTTCGAAAGGTACCCTTATGTAAGAGAACTGTCTTGCATAAGGGTATCTTTCTGCCCGAATAGTACCCTTATAGAGGGGGACTAACTTCCGAAAGGGTATCTTTCTGCCTGAATGGTACCCTTATAGAGGGAGACTGACTTCCGAAAGGGTACCTTTCTGCCTGAATGGTACCCTTATAGAGGGAAACTGACTTCCGAAAGGGTATCTTTCTGCCCGAATAGTACCCTTATAGAGGGGTACTGACTTCCGAAAGGGTATCTTTCTGCCCGAATAGTACCCTTATAGAGGGGTACTGACTTCCGAAAGGGTATCTTTCTGCCTGAATGGTACCCTTATAGAGGGGTACTGACTTCCGAAAGGGTATCTTTCTGCTCTAAATGTGGGAGCTGCCTTGCTCAAAAGCAGCCATTGAGGTAAAAACAGAGACTAATCGTTGAAATATCTTGTCAACTGGTAAAGATTTTATAATGTACAAGGTCCCGGTGCATTGTATAATGAACTTGCACAGCAACTCCTTCAAAACGTTAGGCTTTCCCTTATTGCGGGGAAAGCTTTTTTTTCGTTTCATAGCGACATGCTAGTTTGACTGTATACTCTCCGGGTAAATGGAAAAAGTAACCGTACATAGATGTGAGGAGAGTATAAACATGCCGAGAGTTATATCCATCGCAGAAGCTGTACCGCCATATTCTATAGAGCAGGATAGGGTAATGGATTTTGCAGAAAATCTTTTCAGTGAATCCTTTAAAGACATAAAAAGGCTGATCACCGTTTTTCAGAATGGCCAAATAGAAAAACGCCACTTTGCAAAAGACCTTGAATGGTTTGAACATGACCATACATTTGAAGAAAAGAATGATGCCTATATTGAGGCAGCTGTGGATCTTGGGGCAAAAGCCATTTTGAATTGCCTGAAGAACAATGAATTCTTAACAGACGAAGTCCATCTTGAAGAAATCGATGCTATTTTTACCATCAGCAGCACGGGTGTGTCGACTCCGAGCATTGATGCGAGAATAATGAATGTCCTTCCTTCTTCTCAATATACGAAAAGAATTCCGATCTGGGGCCTCGGGTGTGCAGGCGGGGCATCGGGGTTGTCGCGTGCCTATGAGTATTGCCTTGCCTATCCAGAAGCAAAAGTTCTTGTGCTATCAATTGAATTGTGCAGTTTAACCTTTCAGCGAAACGACCGTTCGAAAAGCAATCTGATCGGAACTTCGCTGTTTGCAGACGGGGTTGCATGTGCCCTGGTATGCGGGGATCGTTCCGGCTATGAAAATATAATGAAAAAATCTGCTGCCCCCAATATAATTGGTACACAGTCCACCACCATGCCTGATTCGGAAGATGTAATGGGCTGGGAAGTGAAAAATGAAGGACTCTATGTCGTGTTTTCCAAGGATATACCGACGATCATCGAAAACTGGCTGCAGCCCAATGTTTTAAGATTTTTAAATACTAAAGGCCTTGACGTTCAGGATCTTGATCATTTTATTGCACATCCAGGAGGAAAGAAAGTACTTGAAGCCTATGTTTCTGCTTTGAAGTTTCCAGAGACAATGACGAGGATTTCACTTGAGGTCTTGAAAGAATATGGGAATATGTCTTCGGCGACTATACTATATGTATTAAAGAGGTTCATGGAGACAGCGGAGGAAGGCGATCTTGGCTTGGGCGCAGCCCTTGGGCCCGGTTTCAGCTCGGAATTGTTATTGATGAGGTGGGAATAACATGGTGTTCCTCCTATTTGTTGGATTAGTCATTTTTCAGAGGATGACCGAACTTGTCATAGCCAGAAAAAATGAAGCATGGATGAAAGAGCAGGGGGCAGTAGAGTTTGGACAGGGACACTATCCTGCTATGGTAGCCATCCATACAGCTTTTTTCATAACTTTTATCGTCGAAGTGATTCTCTTTGATAAAAATCTGTCAGGATATTGGCCGGTCTTGCTTGCTCTGTTCATTTTTACACAGATAATGAGGATTTGGGCACTGTCTTCATTGGGAAAGTTCTGGAATACAAAAATCATCATCCTTCCGGGCGCCAATGTCGTCAAGAGAGGTCCATATAAGATTATCAAGCATCCTAACTATTTAATAGTGGCGATAGAGTTGATCGTTATTCCCTTAATGTTCAATGCCTATTTTACAATGGCAGTTTTTACTCTATTGAATATCCTTATTTTATCCATTAGGATCCCAGCGGAGGAAAAGGCATTGAGAGAGCTGACGAAGTATGAATCGGAATTCTCAAATCAGGGCCGCTTCGTTCCGAACTTGTTAAATAAGTGTGACAATTAATCTCCTTCCATTGAAAATGATAATCAATAGTGCTACACTTTCCTTAAGATGAAAATAATTCTCAGTTAAAAAAGAACCTTAAGGATGGTGTCGTATCAATGGTTTCCATGTTAGTTGTTTCGACTGTAGCAGCTTACTCCTTACTGATGAAATATGTATTGAGCAATGTACTAAAACCACATTAATTAACAATATTCTCATTTAGATGACAGCCCGGGCAGATGCCCGGGCTTTTTCTTTTTTTGCGTGGCTAAAATGAAATTATAGGAAAAGACCGAAAAATCATATAAAATAAAGTTATTCACAATTTTGTCACAAGGGGTTAGAGGAATGGGCCAGACTATTGCACAGCAAGATCATAAGCTTCTAGGAAAGATCCTATCTTTATATAACTTAATGAATTCAAACCACGATGAAGATACCGCTGAAAAAGTAAAGGAATTGGGAAGAAAAGCGGTTGAAGAAGAATTCTCAATCGCTTTTTGCGGTCATTTTTCCGCAGGGAAATCGAGCATGATCAACAGGTTGATTGGCGACAACATCCTGCCATCAAGCCCGATTCCAACGAGTGCAAACCTTGTACGGATTAAATCCGGCTCTGAATATGCCAAGGTTATCTTCAAAGAAGGCAGCTCACGCTTGTATCCGGCACCATATGATTATGAAACCGTCAAAACATACTGCAAGGATGGCGAACAAATCCAGGCAATCGAAATCAGCCATAGTGGGGCGGAGTTTCTCGAGCAGGCCGTCATCATGGATACACCGGGAATAGATTCTACGGATGATGCCCATAGGATTGCGACTGAATCAGCGCTTCATCTGTCAGACATTGTATTTTATGTCATGGATTATAACCATGTCCAATCTGAAATGAACTTCCTTTTTACAAAGGAATTAACAGATGCTGGAAAAGAATTATATTTGATTATCAATCAGGTCGACAAACATCAGGATGCAGAATTGTCTTTTGAACAATTCAAGAAGAGTGTTGAGAATTCTTTTGCTGATTGGGGAGTAAAGCATGCGGGTATTTTTTACACTTCGTTGAAAGCACCTGAGTCACCACATAACCAATTTCAAGACCTCCGTACATTTATCATGGAGCGGAAGGGCAAGAGAAAGGAAATCCTGCCAAATTCGATTTTTAAGTCGATGGAGAAACTGACCGAGGATCATTTGGCGATTCTGCAGCAAAGCGTTTCCGAAGAAATACATCAATATGAAATGGTCCTTGAAGGTATTACTGATAGTGAGCGGCAACAACTGTTGGATGAACTTGAAAAAATAAGGATGCATATTGAAAAAATCCAGATTGAGCGGAATCCAGAACGTGAATTCCGTGAGGGACTCAATGATATCTTAAAAAACGCCTATTTAATGCCATTCCAGACCAGGGAGCTGGCGGAGGCTTATCTGCAGTCGAGGCAGCCAGACTTTAAAGTGGGCTTGTTGTTTTCAAAACAAAAAACGGAACAGGAACGGGCAGCTAGACTCGACAATTTCTATCGAGAACTGGAGGATAAAGTACAATCCCAGCTGAACTGGCATATCAAGGATTTTTTATCTAAGTTGTTCAAAAAACATCATCTTTCACAGACGGAGCTGCAGACAGCTGCAAATAATTTCAAAATTGAGTTCCAGACTGAACTGCTGTCTGAAGCTGTTAAACCCGGTGCGAGACTTTCAGGGGACTATGTCCTCAATTATACGAATGACGTCGCTGACGGATTGAAGAATCTTGCCAGAAAAAAGCTAGAGCCAATCAAGGAAAAGTTCTTGAGCTATGCAACAGGGCAGGATGATGAAGAATTAAACGAACTTCTCCAAAAAGAAGAAAAACTCGAGAAGCTTTTTTCAGCTTGGCAAGAATTGAATGCCATACTGGAAAACTTGGCCGAGCAGCGAAGACTTGTTTCGGAAATTCTGTATGGTCAACCAACAGAATATCAGGAGGAAGAATATCATATTTTCAGGGCAGCCGAAGACGAGCCAGAAGTGATCTTAACGGATGACATTTCCTCTTCAAACATTGCGAAGGAAAAGACCATTCCAACAGTTCAGGAAGTACATGCCGAGCAAGGCGTTAATGAAATCGCCCAATTTCATGAAGAACAACAGCAGCTGGTAAGAAAAATGAATTTCACCTCTGAACAGATCGAGAATATTCCAGGCTTGAAAAAAATCGCCCGTGAATTGAAAGAAAAAGCTTCACGGTTAAAAGAAAGAGAATTCACTGTAGCATTGTTTGGAGCTTTCAGTGCCGGTAAATCTTCTTTCGCGAACGCTCTTGTAGGTGAGCGGATTTTGCCGGTATCACCTAATCCGACTACTGCTGCAATCAATAAAATCAAACCAGTGACAACTGAGCATCCTCACGGGACGGTCATAGTCAAGATCAAGAATGCTGATGAAATGATGAAGGAATTGGATCGCTCACTGGGATTGTTCGGCAAGAATACAAGTGATTTTGAGCGAGCGATCGATCAAATCAATACTCTTCAATTCGAGGATAGCGGTTACAGTGCGGCAGAAAAAACACATTACTCCTTCCTGAAGGCTTTTGCCAAAGGATTCAGCGATTTCAAAAATAGCTTTGGAGAAATGCTCTCTGTGGACCTGGAATCATTCCGCGGATATGTTGCCGAAGAGGAAAAATCCTGTTTTGTTGAGTGGATCGAGGTCTATTATGATTGTGAGCTTACAAGAGAGGGGATAACCCTCGTTGACACACCTGGGGCCGATTCAATCAATGCACGCCATACTGGAGTGGCCTTCGATTATATCAAGAATTCAGATGCAATCTTGTTCGTGACATATTATAATCATGCGTTTTCAAAAGCGGATAGGGAGTTCCTGATCCAGCTTGGCAGGGTCAAGGATACCTTTGAGCTTGATAAAATGTTCTTTATTGTCAATGCCGTAGACTTGGCGAATTCTGAAGAAGAACGATCGGATGTATTGGAATACGTTGAGGATCAGCTTGTCCAATACGGCATCAGGAAACCTCATTTATTCCCTGTTTCCAGCTTGAATGGGTTAAATGCGAAGCTGGAAGAAAAGAATGGCGGGGACCAGCTCTTTAATCAATTTGAACGGTCGTTTTATTCATTCATTGCCAATGACCTTATGAATATGGCTGTAGAGTCAGCAGAGGCAAAATGGCGTCAGGCCGTCAATGTGATTGAGGAAATGATCAGATCGGCAGAAGAAGACAAGGCAGCAAGGGCTGATAAACGCCGGAATTTATTATCACAAAAAGAAGAAATGCTGCGTGTTTTATCTGAGAAGAAGCAGTCAGTCCTTGACGAACGCCTGATCCAGGAAAGTGATGAATTGACTTATTACATTCGCCAGCGTGTCTTCATCCGGTTTGGTGATTTCTTCAGGGAGGCCTTCAATCCGGCCCTTTTAAAGGACGATGGACGAAATATGAGGAAGGCTCTTGAAAGTGCTCTTGAAGAATTGATCGAGAGCATCGGATATGACCTGGCTCAGGAAATGAGGGCCACATCATTGAGGGCCGAGGCATTCATGATCAGGGTCTTGAAGGAGTTCCAGGAAGCTTTAACAGGTGAATTATTGAAAATTAATTCTTCAGTTTCCATTTCTGCCACAGAAAATGGTCCTTTAAATGGAATCGACTTTGAAACAGCATACAAGGACATCGATCGTACGAAATTCAGGAAAACGCTTGGAATGTTCAAAAATCCTAAATCCTTTTTTGAAAAAAATGAGAAAAAGTTAATGGCGGATGAACTAGAAAAGCTTTTACATGGGCCTGCCGGGGATTATCTTGAAAAAGAGAATGCAAGGATGAAACATCACTATCTGCCTGAACTGGAGCGGGAATTTGCAAAAGTCCAGAAGGATTTTTCAGAGCAAATTACCGAGTATTTTGAAGGGATTACCTCTGCTCTTGATGATAATTTCTCGATTGAATCTGTAAGAACTGCGTTAATGAAAATAAAAAACTATCAATAAAGGTTGTATTTAGAGATGACCAGTAACCGATTTCACGCATGTGCTACTTGTGTTAATTTTCAGGCCGAAAAACTGGATGGGAAAATGAAATACCATTGCCTTAGGCTTGGCTATGAAACGAAAAGCCATTATCAATTCGCCTGCTGGGATCCAAAAGAACGTGTAAAAAAATTGATGGCCCAAAAACAAACGAAGGAGTGAATGCCTTGCAATATCATGTTGATTCAAAATGGCTTAATGAACGTCTAGGGGACAAGAATACAAGAATCGTCGATTGCCGATTCAAGCTGGGGAATCCTGACGAGGGCAGGATGCTCTATGAACATAGCCATATTCCAGGTGCTGTCTATTTCGACCTGGAAAAAGACCTGTCCGGTACAGTCGGGGAGCATGGTGGCAGGCATCCGCTTCCTGAAACAAGTCAGTTTAAAGAAAAGCTCCAGAATGCAGGTATTGCTAACGAAACAACAATCGTTGTATATGACGGAAAGGAAGGTGCCTTTGCTTCCAGGATGTGGTGGCTGCTTAAATACGTTGGTCATGAAAGAGTCTATATCCTGAATGGAGGCTTCGATGCATGGGAGAAGTCTGGGTATGTCACTGAGGATACTCTATCCCAATATCAACAGACTAATTACATCATTCATGAAAATAAGGAAATGCTCGCTTCCTATGATGAAGTGAAGGATGTCGCACTCAAAGGGGCAGGGAATGCTGTTCTTATTGATTCTCGTGAAAGCAGACGATATCTTGGGCTCGAGGAGCCAATCGACCGCATTCCAGGACATATTCCCACGGCGGTCAATAAACCGTGGATGGAAGGCTTTGAAAATGGTTTCTATAAACCTCGTGACGAGCAGGAAAAGAGATTTGAAGACCTGGATCCTAATCAGCCAATCATCGTTTATTGTGGATCTGGGGTGACGGCAACGCCGAATTTCATTGCCTTAAAAGAGGCTGGATTCAAGAATGTCAGGCTTTATGCAGGAAGCTACAGCGATTGGGTGTCTTATCATGAGAATCCCGTTTCCAAAGGTGAATGATTCATTGGAAAAAGTATTTTTTCGAATCAGCCTATTCAATGATTGAAGAATGGTTATTTTCGGAATATACAAGGGAACAACAAGACTTGTGTTATAATATCAAAGTTGACTTTTATAATAAGGCATTAAGCTTTTTAAAATAGAGCCATAGCCATGGCTCAAATTATAACACGATGGAGGTACCAACTTGGAAAATAATAAAACTTCGCTAATGCTTGTTGATGGGATGGCTTTGTTATTCAGAGCATTCTATGCAACAGCTGTTTCCGGACAGTTCATGATCAATTCCAAAGGGGTCCCTACCAATGCGATCCACGGTTTCATCAAACACTTCGCGACTGCTGTGGCAAACTTCAAGCCCACCCATACAGCTGTTTGCTGGGATATGGGCAGCAAAACCTTCCGCACCGAGATGTTCGATAACTATAAAGCGAATAGACCTGAGGCACCAGTTGAACTGCTGCCACAGTTCGACCTTGTCAAAGAAGTAGTCGAAGCTTTGGATGTACCTAACATTGGGTTGCCGGGCTATGAAGCGGACGACTGCATCGGCACGATTGCAAGGACGGCTAAGGAAGTCGATTCCGTTACGATATTGACAGGTGATAAGGATATTCTCCAGTTGATTGATGATCGGGTTTCAGTCATCCTGCTTCAGAAGGGCTATGGCAATTATCAAGTCCACGACCGCAATAGCCTTTTTGCAGAAAAGGGTATTTGGCCTGAACAGATGATTGATTTAAAGGCCTTTATGGGAGACCCTAGTGATAACTACCCTGGAGTCCGCGGAATCGGTGAGAAGACAGCTGTTAAGCTGCTTCAGGAGCATGGGGATGTAGAAGGGGTCATCGCGAACCTTCATCTGCTGACAAAATCACAGCGTGCTAAAATCGAAGCTGATCTTGAAATGCTTCATCTAAGCAGGCAGCTTGCGGAAATCAAATGTGATGTACCTGTTGAGTGCAAGCTAGACGAAGCCTTATTCAAAATTGACCGTGATAAACTCCTAGCCAAGTTCAATGAAGTTGAACTCAGGGGACTGCACCGTCTGTTTGAAAATGAATCCATATACGCTTAAGGGAAACGGCTGGTACTGTACCAGCCGTTTTTTACTGTGCGCCCGGCATGGGTGCAGTCTATAGGGTGTAAGTCCCGAGCCATGAAGGCAGTAGTAGTGGTTAGCTTAACGCAAGGGTGTCCGCGGTGACGCGGAATCTGAAGGAAGCGAGCGGCAAACCTCCGGTCTGAGGAACACGAACTTCATATAAGGCTAGGTACCATTGGATGAGTTTGCAGAACAAAACAAAGTCCTTACTGCCGAAGGTGGTACAGAGTAAATGAAGCAGATAGATGGAGGGAAAGACTGTACTCTTACCCGGGGAGGTCTGATTGGAAAGCCAAGTACACTTGGTAACCTATCTAGCAATAGATAGCTGAACAATCAGAAGTCAGCAGAGGTCATAGTACTTTACCGGCTCGAGACGGTAAGGGAAGGACTGAACAATTAGGAAGAACGAGAACTAGGCATACAATTCCTGTGTAGAAGCAGACAATCCGAAAGGACTTACTTGAAGGAGGAAGTGGTGAATCCACAGGGGACTTCATGAGGGTGGAGCAGGAATAACATAATTAGATTTCTACGTTCACGTCGAAAGGAAATATCACATGTTAATGAATCTGATTCTATCACGGGAAAACTTAATAGAAGCACTTAAACGTGTGGAGAAGAACAAAGGGAGTCACGGCATAGATGGAATGTCCGTAAAATCCCTACGAAGACATCTCTATGAGAACTGGGACACCCTTTGTGATTCTTTAAGGAAAGGTACCTATCAACCTAACCCAGTACGTCGAGTCGAAATCCCGAAACCGAACGGTGGAGTAAGGTTACTTGGAATACCTACCGTGATAGATCGTTTCATCCAACAGGCAATCGCCCAAGTTTTAACTCCGCTTTTTGACCCAACCTTCTCGGAACATAGTTATGGGTTTAGGCCAAGCCGAAGAGGCCATGACGCTGTACGTAAAGCAAGGGGATATATAAGTGAAGGTTACAGATGGGTGATTGACATGGACTTGGAGAAGTTCTTTGACAAAGTGAATCATGACAAGCTGATGGGGATATTGGCAAGCAGAATCCAAGACCGATTGGTCTTGAAGCTAATTCGAAAATATCTCCAAGCAGGAATCATGATAAATGGTGTAGTCTACGATGCAGAAGAAGGAACACCACAAGGAGGTCCCCTGAGCCCTCTTCTTTCGAATATACTTTTGGATAAGCTTGATAAAGAACTAGAAAGGAGAGGTCACAAGTTTGTCCGATACGCCGATGATTGTAATATTTACATGAAATCGAAGAAAGCTGGAGAACGAGTAATGAACTCCATTACATGCTTCATTGAGCAGAAATTAAAGCTCAAAGTAAACAGAGGGAAATCAGCGGTTGACCGCCCGTGGAAACGAAAATTCCTTGGCTTTAGCTTTACGGTTAATAAGAAACCGAAGGTTCGAATAGCCAACGAAAGTGTTAAAAGGCTAAAAGCTAAAATACGAAAGTTAACATCCCGTTCTAAACCAATCCCCATGGAAGTTAGAATTGAGAAATTGAATCAATTTCTAACGGGATGGTGTGGATATTTTGCATTAGCTGATACACCAAGTAAATTCAAAGAATTTGATGAGTGGATTAGAAGAAGACTCCGTATGATTGAATGGAAACAATGGAAGAACCCGAAGACAAGAGTAAGAAAACTCAAAAGTCTTGGCGTTCCAGACCAAAAGGCATACGAATGGGGAAATTCCAGAAAGAAATTTTGGAGAATTGCCTCAAGTCCAATCTTACACAAAACCCTCGATAACTCTTATTGGAGTCATCGAGGGCTCAAAAGTCTATATCAAAGATATGAATTTCTACGTCACACTTAATTGAACCGCCGTATACCGAACGGTACGTACGGTGGTGTGAGAGGTCGGGGGTTAGTCACCCCCTCCTACTCGATTACTTTGTATTCTTCTTTTTAGCCGCATTTTCGAGCTTTGACTTTGGCTCTTCAGCAAATTCAGCATCTTGTCCGTAACCTTGCGGGGTTACTCCGGGTGCCTTTGTTCCTCTGTTACCTTTTTTGCTCATAGTAATAAATCCCTCCAAAAAAAATTGTTTGAAAATGATCTTAAAAGTGAAATAACCTTTATAGGTTGTCTGCTTGTTCCAGCTTAATCCTTATTATGAACGAGCAAGAATAAAAGCAATCATTTTTCTTCAAAATAACATGGAGGTGACGATAATGAACAAAGGTGCAGTTATTGCTATTTCAAGCATTGGCCTTGCTCAGGCTTTGAAAATACCGTTCCATTACGCAAAGACCCAGGAGTGGAAACCAGATTTATTCTTGGCCAGCGGCGGAATGCCGAGCTCCCATTCAGCTGGTGTGTCATCATTAACGACATATGTAGCTCTTACAAAAGGTGTACGATCAGTTGACTTCGCCCTTTCCCTCGTATACGGGATAATTGTCATGTACGATGCCCAGGGGATAAGGAGACAAACGGGAGAACTCACTTTAAAAGTAAATGACCTTGATGAATTAATTGATAAGATCCATGAGGATGACCCTGTAGAGTTTGAAGAGAAATCGCCAGATCCCTTGAAGGAAATGCTTGGCCACCAGCCAAAAGAGGTACTAGGCGGAGCGCTTTTTGGCATGGCAATGGGGTTTGCCGGATATTTTTTAACAAAAAAACGGTAGAAAAAGCTCGAATATTGCGGTAAAATTTTACTAGAAGTCGGCTTGAAGAGAGGATTGATTCAGTCAGTGCGGACAGTTGAAGATTACTTGCTTCATTTGAAGAGCAAAGGGTTCCAGTTGCGTGAGGACGCCATCGGTTTTATTTATTTCGGTCAGCAATATACAAATTCTACCGATGAACTCACAAATACAGCCATAGAAATCACCCTTAAGGCTCAGAAAGGGTTTGATGGCAGCTTTTATATTTCGCTCTTGGAAACCTTCGCTTCCAATAAAATTCATTCCCGCAAAGCAGCATTGCAGTTCATTAAAAAAATCGAGCTTTTGGCCGTATGAGAAGAGGCTGGTTCCAAAGCACTATGCTTTGAAATCAGCCTCTTTTTTAGGGAATAGTTTACGAACAAATCTTTCAAATTTGCCAGGGGGCAATTCCGCGAATACCATACCGGCAAATATTAGTACACAACCGGCAAGGGCACTATACGCCAGGCGCTCATCTGCCCAGAAGTAAGCCGTGATTGCCGCGAAAACAGGTTCCATTGCAAAGATCAAGGCAACTCGAGTAGCTGTCGTATGTTTCTGGAAATTCGTCTGGATAAAAAATGCCAATGCAGTCGCAAGAATAGATGTAACCAGCAGGGCTACCACAACATTCGCTGAAAAGATGACCTCAGGGTTGAATGCCCTTTTCCAATCCTCAAAAAAGACAGCTGAAATTGCTGATAATGCCGCTACTGTTGCGATTTGGACCGTCGTTAAAAGGAGTGTTGGAAAACTGCTGCTGAATTTTCCGGTAAAAACGATGTGCAGTGCAAAACCTGCGGCACAAATAAGCACGAAAGCATCTCCGATATTAAGGCTGGACACATCTGACATCGTTAAAAGATAGAGGCCCGCAGTTGCTGCTGAAACACCAGCTATCGAGTTCAAACTGGGCCGCTGTTTCAAGATCACGAGCATTAACAATGGTACGAGTACAACACTCAATCCAGTGATAAAGCCCGCCTTGGATGATGTCGTATACAACAATCCTAATGTCTGGAAAGCGTAGCCGATGAACAGCCAGAAACCCAGCATGATCCCAGACAATAGTAATTTCTTATCCAGCTTTTTTAGCTGTTCTTTTTCAAAAAACAAAAGCCAGAGTCCTAACAGGATTGCTGCGAAGGCAAAGCGGACTGCATTGAAGGATTGTGGCTCGAGAAAAGAAATAGCATTTTGCACAAGAACGAATGTGGCGCCCCAGATAAGGGCTACGAATAGTAAGCTTAAATCCGCAAAGGTTGATGCTTTCATATTAGTCTTCTGTTCCTTTCATGTTGTTCTCCCTTACAGCCTTCCTTGCCAGTTCGTCTGCTGTTTTATTTTCACTCGATGGAATCCATTTCATGAAAAACAAATCAAATTGCCCGGCAAGCTCCATTGCTTTTTCCAGAAGAGGGGCGTAAAGCTTGTTTTTGACGAACTCCTTTTCTACTGCTGCATTTACGAGCTGTGAATCGGTCCTGAATGATACCACACTGAAACCCTTATCATGGCAAATCTCCAATGCTTTTATAAATGCATGATATTCAGCTTCATGGTTAGACATGACCCCAAGAGGAATGGAATACCTGAAAACTTCCCCTTCTCCTTTTATAAAAATGCCAGCACCGCTTGGACCAGGGTTGCCAGCACTTGCTCCATCAATATAAACTTCGAACAACAAAGATCACTCCCGGTTGGTTTGTACAGATAATAGTTAGTGTATCATAATAGGAGCGATATTTTATAATAAAAATATACTATAACCAAAACCGAATCATCGTCCCTTTTTCATTGTAACGTGGTCTGAAAATGGGTAAGATAACTAAAAATAATCTATTGGCGGAGCGAAAACAGATTCAGAAAGCGGGGGAAAATTCATGAAGTATAAATTAGAATGGGAATATAAAGCAAAAGGAATAGAACCCATCCTGTTCCACTCGGATTTTCTCGATGGTGAGCATGCACTCCAGGCCGGTGAAGAGTTAGATAAATCAGGTAAAGCTGGAAAGATTTCTTTTATAGATGAAATCGGCACTTCGTGGACATTAAAGGAAATGCGCAAGCTTCTTGAAGAAGTGGAAGAAGAGCCTCATGACCTTACTGTTTATTTTGACGGCGGTTTTGATAACTTTAATCATAAAGCAGGACTCGGCACCATAATCTACTTCAAGCAAGGAAAGAAAAAATACAGACTGCGAGCCAATGAAGTGTTCGATGAGCTTGAAACGAACAATGAAGCAGAATATGCTGCTCTTTATTTTGCCCTAACCATCCTTGAGGAAATGGGTGTTAAGAACATGACCTGTGAGATAAAAGGGGATTCACAGGTGGTTCTCAAGCAGCTAGAGGGAGAGTGGCCATGTTATGAAGAAACCCTCAACCGCTGGCTCGACAGGATCGAAAATAAAATTAAAGAGCTTGGTTTGCATCCAAGATACAATCCGGTAGGCAGAAAAGAAAATAAAGAGGCGGATAAATTGGCGACACAGGCACTGCAGGGTAAAATGATCAACAGTAAAATGCAAATATTATAAACAGGAGGGAAAGGCGGTAATTCAGTGACGCGTAATGAAGTCCTTGCCGAGGTAGAAACATTGCTCACTACATACTGCAATGGCTGCTTCCTCAAAAAGCACCACCGGCAAGAAAAAGGTAAAAGACATGCCCACCGGTTCTGCATCAAAGAATGCACCGTTGGGGAAAAAATAAAAAACTGCGGGCAAAAACTTTAGAGTGGATAGGATGGTAAAACTTTTATAGACATTTCAGTGAATGGTCGAAGCCAATATGTCTAAGAAAGAGCATTTAATGGACATTTCAGTGGAAGACAACAGCCAAAATGTCTAAGAAAGTTCTTTTAATGGACATTTCAACGGAGATTCGAAGGCAAAACGTCTAAGAAAGAGCCTTTAATGGACATTTCAGTGGAAGACCAAAGCCAAAATGTCTAAGAAAGTTCTTTTAATGGACATTTCAGCTGGAGACCAAAGTTAAAATGTCTAATATAGAGCCTTTTATAGACATTTCTGAAGAAGCGCGATGCCTAAATGTCCATAATCAAGTTAAAATAAAATAAATCAAAAAAGGCTGGCGCCAGGCGCCAGCCTTAAACTTTTTTAATTATAGTTTTACTACGTTAGCAGCTTGTGGTCCACGATTTCCTTCGACGATTTCGAAAGAAACTTCCTGACCTTCTTCTAATGACTTATAGCCGTCGCCCTGGATTGCTGAGAAGTGAACGAATACATCGTCTCCGCCTTCTACTTCGATAAAACCGAAACCTTTTTCATTGTTGAACCATTTTACTTTACCGTTTTGCATGTTAAACTTTCCTCCCATGTCTTTCGCGACACAAAATATGTGCCAAAGTTGAATATTATCATCTAATGGATACACCTGCAGTTTTGACATGGCAAATATATTCTATTAAATGATGTATTAAATATACAATATCGGGAAGGATTCAGTCAAGAATGTAAGCGTATTACAAACTAAATAATCTTAAAATTATGTCAATTTGAAATAAATTGAAATTCACACAGCTTTTGTTCCTATTTCCGGAAATATTTGTTATTATTTTCTTATAAATACTCACATTAAGGCTGATGAGAGAGTGAGTAGTCTATTATAAGCTTAGAGGAGGGTACGAATGAAGAAGACCACTCCATCCACGTTGACGTCCTTGACTGACCATCAAATTGATGCATTATTGGATACAATCAGGAATGGCCATGCCATCCAGGACCACACACCTCAGATTGCAGTAGATAAAAAGATTGATTATATTTCAAAGAAAATCGACGATGCCTCCATGCAAATGGAAGAGATCTTCGATATCGTGGCAAAGACAGGAGTTGTTCCTGTTAGCGAAATCAAGAATGAAATCATGCCTGTCATCAGGCAGGCAGCTGAAATTCCACATATCTATCACCTTTTCTACGAGCTAAAGACGCAAGATGAGTATACCTACAGGCACTCAGTCTGTGTTGGCATCATCTCTACATTGATAGGGAAATGGCTGAATTTGGACCAATCGGAGCTGCATGACCTTGCTTTGGGAGCGACACTTCATGATATAGGGAAAGCTCGTATCCCTGCCAATATATTGAACAAGCCAGGCAGGCTTACACAGGAAGAATACAACGAAATGAAACGCCATACCGTGTATGGATACCGGATGTTGAAGGATATCCCAGAACTAAATGAAAGAGTCGCGCTGATTGCCCTGCAGCACCATGAACGTGAGGATGGCGGAGGCTATCCGTTCAGCCTTCGCAGCGAAAAGATAGACGAGCTTGCTAAAATCGTCGCCATTGCTGATGTGTACCATGCGATGTCATCTTCAAGGGTCTATCATCAGGCGGAACCTTTCCATATTGTTATATCCCAGATGCAAAACGATGTATTCGGAAAATTCGATCCGAGGATCATGCTCGTTTTCCTGTTCAGGATCATGGACAGCCTTGTCGGAAGACGTGTTCTTCTGAGCGATGGTGAGGAGGGGACAATCCTGATGGTTGATCCATTCGAGCCGTTAAGGGCACTGATCAAAACCGGAGACACACTCGTTGACCTGCGTCTAAATCGCGGCTTGAGAATTTCAAGAGTATTAAATGATTCAATCGTAGGGGTATAATCTTCAGTTGCACTTCATATCTTTTATTAGTCAATGATGATGAATTAAAAGGGTGAGGGCATGTACCGCTTTTCGATAGGTGATGAGGATTGGATAATTATTTTTTCTCAACATCTTTCACTTGAGCAAGCTGAAAAGGAAGAAATCATCCGTTCCATTGCCATCATGGGTCCCCAGTGGGCAGCATTCAGCCATGGAGAGTCATTCGTGATTTTCCAGCAGATGGTCGGGGCAATCGTGGTCCGGATCGAAAAGGTTCCTTCGCTGATTTTAACCGTATCGGCAGCCGTTAACAGGAACCGTTGGTACATCAATGACAACAACATAGTTGAACCATTTGAGGAATAATATCTTTAAGGCAGCTGATCAATTCAGCTGCCTGTTTATTTTTTACAGGTTAAAAACAGACTTCATGCAGGCAGGTAGTAAAAGCCGTAATAAAAGTCCTTTACGCTTTTGTCGAAAAAAAGATAAAATAGAGGTCGAAGCTTAACAAGCACGCACATATAAAAGTTTTTCAGGAGGAAATTATGAAATTGATTGTTGCGGAAAAGCCTGACCAGGGCAGAACGCTGGCCTCCGTATTTAAAATGAAAAAAAGGGATGGATTCCTCGAGATACTTCCTAATGAGATATTCCCTAAAGGTGCATACGTCTCATGGGCAATCGGCCATTTAACGGAATTGTCTGCACCAGAGCATTACAATTCATCCTGGAAAAAATGGTCGCTTGATACACTCCCGATCATTCCGGAAAATTTCAAGTATGAAGTTGTCAAATCGAAAGCAAAGCAATTCCAGATCATAAAAAAGCTCGCCACCGATCCACAGGTGTCTGAAATCATTCATGCGGGCGATGCCGGGCGTGAAGGGGAACTGATCATCAGGAATATACTCCGCCTTGCCAACTGCACGAAGCCAATGAAAAGATTGTGGATATCCTCGCTTACTCCAAAAGCAATAAAGGAAGGCTTCCAAAACCTTTTGAATGAGGCAGATACGAAGAATTTATATTTTGAAGCGTACACCCGTGCTTGTGCAGATTGGGTTGTCGGCATGAACGCATCGAGACTGTACACACTTCTTCTTCAAAAGAAGGGCTATTCCGATGTTTTTTCAGTCGGGAGAGTGCAGACTCCTACTCTCGCATTAATTGTTAAACGCGAGCTGGAGATTGAAAACTTTGTATCAGAACCTTTTTGGGAAGTGAACGGAAAATTCAATATCAATGGCAAGAAATACAGCGGCAAATGGGAAAAAGACGGAGATTCACGGATCAAGACAAAAGAGATGGCCGAGAAAATAGCAGCTTTCTGCGATGGAAAATCTGCAGAAGCAGCAGAAGTTATCTCTGAGAAAAAAGAATTTTTGCCGCCGCTGTTCTATAATCTTTCAGCAATCCAGGCGGAAGCGAATCGCCGTTTTAAAATGTCGCCGAAAAAGACGCTGGACATATTGCAAGGATTATACCAAAGAGGAATCGTATCCTATCCTCGTTCTGACTCGAGATATGTAACGCCAGGAGAAGCAGAGGGCTTTCCTGCGATCTTGAATAAACTTCAGGCTAATCCTGATTATCAGCAGCTTTTTCCATTGCCGAATTCATCGATTCAAAATAACAAACGCTATGTCAATGAAAAAAAGGTTACCGATCACTACGCAATCATTCCAACTGAACAAGTTCCTAATTTAAACAGACTGTCTGGGGACGAGTTGAAGTTATATGACTTGCTGGCCAGGACACTGATTGCAGCCCACTACGGTCCATATATCGCAGAATATACCACGATCAAGACAGTTGTGGAGGGCAGGGCGGAGTTTATATCCAAGGGAAAAGTCCAGTTGGACGAAGGATGGAAGAAAGTACTCCCGCAAAAAGACTCGGATAAAGAACCGGAGCTTCCTGCTGTCCAGCAAGGTGAAACAGGTACCGTAATGAAAGCAGAGGTAAAGGAAAGTAAGACCCAGCCGCCAAAGAGGCTGACTGAAGGCCAGCTGATTACCCTGATGAAAACGGCAGGAAAGCATATTGAAGACAAAGAACTCGAAAAGGTCCTGATGAAAGCAGAAGGTCTTGGAACTGAAGCGACGAGAGCGGGCATCATTACGATGCTGAAGGATCGAGCGTATATTGAAGTCCGGAAGAACCTTGTATATGCGACTGCCAAGGCGAAAATCCTCGTAGCTGCCGTTGGTGGACAAGTACTGGCATCACCGGAAATGACAGCGAAATGGGAGCAGAGGCTGCACCAAATTGGCGAGGGAGAAGCCTCTCCCAAACAGTTCATTGAGCAGACTTCAAAGATGATCAAACATCTTGTTGCTGAAACATCGGAAGGGTCCTCCGGCTGGACGTTTTCAGAAGAACTGACCAATGCTTTCGTCCCCGGGAAGAAGGGGGGACGTTCCCGCCGAACTACTAACCTGGGAAAATGCAAAAAATGCGATGGCATGGTTGTGGACAAAGGGACGTTCTATGGCTGCTCGAACTATCAGAAAACAAAATGCAACTTCACACTCTCCAAGCAGATCCTTGGAAAGACAGTAACGCAAAAGAATATCAAGAAGCTGCTGGCCGAAGGGAGCACTGATGTGATCGAAGGCTTCCAGAGCAAGGACAGAACCTTCAACGCCAAGCTATATTGGGATGGAGAGGACAGCAAGCTGAAGTTCGATATAGCAGCACAGCCAGTCAATCAAGGTGGATAGCGCCTTGTCACCCTTGTCCTTCTATAGTAAACTTTAATATGGCTATTGTTTAAGCATTGGAGGTCATGGGATGCCAACACCTAGTATGGAAGATTATATAGAACAAATATTCATTTTAATAGAACAAAAAGGATATGCCCGGGTAGTGGATATCGCGGAGGCATTATCTGTCCATCCCTCCTCAGTGACAAAAATGGTACAGAAGCTGGATAAAGACCAGTTCGTGGTTTACGAGAAATATCGGGGGCTAGTACTGACTCCCAAAGGATACAAAACAGGCAAAAGGCTGGTAGACCGCCATGAACTGCTTGAACAATTGCTGAAGGTGATCGGCGTAAAAGAGGAAAATATCTATAATGATGTTGAAGGAATTGAACACCATTTAAGCTGGGATGCAATCGACAGAATTGGTGACCTTGTCCAATTCTTTGAAGAAGATCAATCCCGTATCCAGGAATTAAGAGCAATCCAAAAACAAAATGACGAAGAATAAAAATAAACACCTGACAAATGCTGTCAGGTGTTTTTATTCATTCCTTAGTAAATATCCGGATATTGCTCAAAGCCGGATCCATCTGCTGAAACTAAAGAAGCAGTTCCATCTGCACCTTCATTGATATTCACGCCTGAAAATGTTCCTGTGTCAGCTTCCTGCAAAGCTTTGCGATAGGAAATAATCCTTCCGCTAGATGTCTGGAAACTGATGATTTCACCAGCGTTATTTTTATGTATGGCAACCAATAGTTCCTGTTCCAATTTTATCTCTCCTTTCACCCTCCTAGTCTGGCACTTTTCCCTCAAAAATAAACTTAAGAGGAATTCCCTTTTTCATAACGAAATAACTATTATAGGAATTAATAATTAGGCAGGTGAGCTTATGGATACATTTAATTGGAAAGTGGAATCTGAAAAGCAATGGGACAGTATGGCTGCAACTTGGAATTCCAGGAGCAGGGGAATGTGGGAATCCGGGAGCCGGAAGGATATAGTGCCATTCATTAAAGAGTTTGTTCCAGCTGGTTCCAAGGTTTGTGATTTAGGGTGCGGAGATGGGACCGGATCGGCAAAGTTGGCTGAAGCAGGCTATGTGGTCACCGGAATCGATGTATCGGAGGAGATGCTTGAGAGAGCCAGGCTGAACCCGCAAAGTGAGAACTGTATTTTTAATAAAGGGGACCTATCTGATAGTGCAAGCCCCGACAATCATTTTGATGCGGTTATGGCCATTAATTCGATTGAATGGACAAAGCTTCCGTATGAGTCTTTAAAAGAAATGGCCCGCATCCTCAAGCCAAATGGCTATGTCTGCATAGGCATCCTTGGTCCAACAGCAGGCCCAAGGAAAAATAGTTTCAGAAGACTGTATGGAGAAGATGTAATCTGTAACACGATCATGCCATGGGAGCTCGAAAAGCTGGCTCTTGAAAATGGTTGGAGAAAAGCAGGTGAATTCGGAGTTTATAAAAAAGCGGCAGAGCAGCTTCCTCACGCTTCATTGCCCATAGAGCTGCAGCAGTCACTATCATTTATGTGGGTTTTCATGTTCCAGGTTTTAAAATAAGGAGGCATTATGATGAGTCGTTATTCAATCGAAGAGTTTGTCAACAATACAAAGCAGGAGGATAAAGGGGAAGGATTATTTGAGCTGGAGACACCGAGAATGCTGGAGATCAATCTGAATGGCCAGGTATGGTCGAAAGCTGGAGCGATGGTTTCCTATCGCGGCCAGATCAAGTTTGAGCGTGAGGGAGTGCTTGAACATGGAATCGGCAAGATGTTCAAAAAGGCATTAACAGGTGAAGGCACCTCATTAATGAAAGCCAACGGCAATGGAAAGCTATATTTGGCTGACCAGGGGAAGAAAATATCAATCTTGCATTTACAGAATGACGCCATTTTCGTAAACGGCAATGACCTGCTGGCATTCGAGCCATCCATCGGCTGGGATATCAAATTGATGCGCCGGGTCGCCGGAATGCTGTCGGGTGGTCTGTTCAATGTCCGTCTTGAGGGTACTGGAATGGTGGCAATCACTTCCCATTATGAACCGCTGACGCTGCTTGTCAGTCCGGATAACCCAGTTTATACAGATCCGAACGCAACTGTAGCCTGGTCTGGGAATCTCCAGCCGGAATTTGTAACAGATATTTCGTTCAAAACATTTCTTGGACGTGGAAGCGGTGAATCGATCCAGATGAAATTCAGCGGCGATGGCTTCGTTGTCGTCCAGCCATTTGAAGAAGTCTATTATGCTCCACAAAGTTAGGAGACGAAAGAATGTCTTTGAAATTTTTTTATCCTATTGGAAAAGACCCCGAAAAGGATTCAGTCATCGGCCTGCTGCCTGATGGATACAAGTCGGCTGCAGTCATTTTCTCTCCTTTTTTTAAAATGCCTGATGGCTGGAATTCACCGGATGCACCTAGCGATGAGGAAGTTTACAAGTTTGCTGATAGAGTGAGCTGGAAGGAAGTTCAAATTAGAACTAGATTCGATAGAATAGCTGATGTATCTATTGGGGTAACGGCGTATGTCACAGGAGGCTGCGGTATTAATATCTACAAAAGGATGGATTTGTTCGAGAAAATTCAGGAGGCTATCGATCCGGATGTTTTTTTTCCGTATGAGGATCAATTTTCAGTTCTATTGATTGATGACATCTTAAAGGTTCTTACCTCCAAAGGAGCAACAAGAATCCTATACAATAAATTGATAGAGGGAGAAGGAGAGTTTGAATTAAAAGAATTAACCCTCGACCAAAAACTTTTCCTCTGTTCCGGCCCTATGTTCTTAATGGATGAACATAAGGAATTCGGTTTTACTTGTTACTTTGATGAAGCCTCCATGGTTTTCTTTACGAAAGAAGATAATTTCAATTGCTTCAAAAGCACTGCTTTTGAAGGTGTGTATCTTGAAAAAGAAACGCCGATCATTTGGGAAAATCATCAATGCACCCATTTTAATTATGATAGAACATAAGGAAAAGGCATCGAACCTGTCGATGCCTTTTCTAATCCCATTCATATGGAGTTTCTTGATATACATAATAGTTAAGCCAGTTTGAAAAGAACAAATGCGCATGGGACCTCCAGCGGTTGGTCGGATTCTTTTCTGGATCATCCTGCGGGAAATAGTTCTCCGGCATTTCGATTCCAATGCCTTTCTCCTTATCTCGCATGTATTCTTCTGCAAGTGTAGTAGCCTCATATTCAAGGTGGCCCGTAATCATGATTTTTCTGCTGTCTCTGCTGGAGATGATCAAAGCACCGGCCTCTTCAGATGAAGCAAGCAGCTTAAGCTCTGGATGACTTTCCAACGTTTCTTCGCTTATATCCGTATTCCTTGAATGAGGAGCAAAAAATTCATCGTCAAAGCCTCTTAAGAGTTTTTCGGTGTGGTCTAGGACTCTATGACTGAATACGCCCGAACATTTCCTCGGCAGAGTATATTTATTAATGCCAAAGTGATGATATAAAGCTGCCTGTGCTCCCCAGCATATATGCAATGCAGAGGTAACATTCCGCTCCGTCCAATCGAGGATTTCCTTCAGTTCGTTCCAATAGTGTACTTCCTCAAATTCCATCAGCTCAATGGGGGCACCGGTGATGATCATACCGTCATATTTCTTTTCTTTTACTTCAGCAAAGGTCAGATAAAACTCTTCAAGATGGTATTGTGATGTGTTTTTCGAATCATATGTAGCGGTCTTTAAGAATGTTATGTTTACCTGGAGTGGCGTATTCCCGAGAAGCCTCAGCAGCTGTCTCTCTGTTTTTTCCTTTTCAGGCATCAGATTGAGGATCAAAATATTCAATGGGCGGATATCCTGTTGGGCAGCACGGCTGTCATCCATGATGAAAATATTTTCTTTTTCCAGTATTTCTTTCGCTGGCAAGTGTTGCGGGATTTTAATAGGCAATTTATAACCTCCTCTTATAGCAAAGTTTATCGTACATCTAGAATCTCAATATAACTCTTTGCATGAATACTTCTGAATGATCAATACATTCATATTCGTAAAAAGTTACAAAGATTTTGAAAAGAGCTTAAACAAACTAAAAGCAGTAATTTTTATTATAGTCTGAATTCTTTTGTGGAGCAATTGGCTAAAGAGGAAATTTTATGACAAATAAATATTTTTTGTCTGATAGTAATTCTCTGATGGTAAAATATAAGATGGTAAGCATATAGAGAATATCTGGGGGGAATGGAAATGGGAACAAATATTCAAGTTAAGTCAGATATTGAAATTGCTCGTGATAGTAAAATGAAACCGATTGTTGATATTGCAGCGAGCATTGGCCTGGATGCCGATGATATTGAGCTGTTTGGAAAGTATAAAGCGAAGCTGTCCTCGGAAGCTTTGGCGAAATTGAAAACTAAGGAGAGCGGCAAGGTCGTTCTTGTAACTGCGATCAATCCTACTCCTGCCGGGGAAGGAAAATCTACTGTAACGGTCGGGCTGGCAGATGCATTGAACAAGCTAGGTAAAAAAACGATGATTGCCATGCGTGAACCTTCATTGGGACCAACTATGGGAATCAAGGGCGGTGCAACAGGCGGAGGTTTCGCGCAGGTGCTCCCGATGGAGGATATCAATCTTCACTTCACAGGCGACCTGCACGCGATTACTACGGCAAATAATGCACTGGCTGCTTTGATTGATAATCATCTGCAGCAGGGCAACAAGCTGAACATCGATCAGCGCAGAATCGTTTGGAAGCGCGCTCTCGACTTGAATGATCGTGCATTAAGAAAAGTGATCGTCGGACTGGGCGGGCCGATGCAGGGCGTTCCTCGTGAGGATGGCTTCGATATTACGGTTGCATCAGAAATCATGGCTGTACTTTGCCTTGCAAGCGACTTGAAGGACTTGAAGCTCCGTCTTTCCAAGATGGTTGTTGCTTATAATTATGAAAAACAGCCTGTCACTGTGGGCGACCTGGGAGTAGAAGGGGCTTTGACACTTTTATTGAAGGAAGCAGTAAAGCCGAACCTTGTCCAGACCATAGAACATACTCCGGCACTGATCCATGGCGGCCCGTTTGCGAACATAGCACATGGATGCAACAGTGTCATCGCGACCGAGGCTGCGTCCAAGCTTGCTGACTTTGTTGTTACGGAAGCAGGGTTTGGTGCGGATCTGGGAGCAGAGAAGTTCTTGAATATTAAAGCAAGAACTGCGGGGATCGATCCGTCAGCGGTTGTCATTGTTGCAACCATCCGCGCACTGAAGATGCATGGTGGAATGAAGAAAACAGAATTGGTCAACGAAAATGTGCAAGCATTGAAGGACGGATTCACGAACCTGAAAAAGCATGTTGAGACGATTGCCAGCTTTGGCTTGCCATATGTAGTTGCCATTAACTCATTCATTACAGATACGGAACTTGAAACAAATACATTGAGAGAAATGTGTGAAAATGCAGGAATCCCAGTTGCCTTGACTGAAGTATGGGAAAAAGGCGGCGCTGGCGGAATTGAGCTTGCTGAGAGCCTTCTAGATGTAATTGAAAAGAGTGAAAATACCTTTGCCCATCTTTATGACTTGTCCGATTCACTTGAGGACAAAATCAAGACGATTGCCTGTCAGGTTTATGGTGCGGATGGAGTCGAGTTTTCACCGAAAGCAAAGAAGCAGCTTATTGACTTTGAAGGATTCGGCTGGGGTGTACTGCCAGTCTGTATGGCTAAGACACAATATTCATTGTCTGATGATCCGCAAAAACTTGGAAGGCCGTCAGGTTTCACTATTACCGTAAGGGAACTTAAGCCTTCGGTAGGTGCCGGGTTTATCGTAGCGTTAACAGGCGAAGTCATGACAATGCCTGGTTTGCCAAAGCTTCCGGCAGCTTTGAATATGGATGTTGATGATGAGGGCAATGCTGTTGGATTGTTCTAAGTAAAAATTGTGGCCAGTCCTTTCAGAGATCGTGTTAACATGAATTTGACTTTCATGGAACGTAACACGCTGTGAGAAGGGGCTGGCCATCTTTCGTTATTGATTTTAAAAGGAGTGGAAGCATTGTTTGATCCGACAGCTTTTGAAAACATCAAAGTCGTCATCGAAGGCGATATATATGACAGGGATTTGAGCGGGGAAATTATTGTCATCGACCGAAATGACTGGATTAATGCCGCCAAGTTGTCGCGTAAATACGAAATTTCATTCACGAAAAAAGGCTACGACCCGGGGTTGCTGTCGGCAACTATGACTATTGAAGCCGGATTGGAGAACCTCTCTGCAGAGCTATTAGAAAGTGTAGATGCCAAACAGCTTGCAGGTTGTTTAGTCGGTATTTCCTTCTCGTTAGTCCATCAAAACGAAATAAATATTTTTGAGGAAGTTCAGAAAGTGCTCACGGAGATTTGGGGAGAGGACCGGGCGATCAGGCAGACTGTCATGCTTGAAGCCTTGGAGAATAAATCACCCATTCAAAACGATGTAAAAGTAGCCTTTAACCGCCTTGTTTACGAAGAACAGATCGACGACCTATCAGAAATGGTGCATTATATGATAAATTCATTAGAAAAAATCAAAAAAATTATACTGTGAATAATAATTCCTGTCATCTAGGCAGGAATTTCTATATTGTTTTCAGAATAATCTATTAACATAGGTTAGTTATATTGATGATGTAAGGCACCCGAGATTCGTACAAGCATTTTTGTCTTATGATGCTAAAAGGGAACTGGCAGATGAAAATCATCGATATTGAAAAAAATAGGGGGAGATTGTTTGAAAAAAATCGCATGGGTTACAGATAGTACAGCCTACCTGGATGAGGAATTGAAGAATCATCCAGATGTATATCAGGTTCCGATGACCATCGTGCTGGATGACGTAGAATACCTTGATGGCAAGGACCTGACTGCAGAACAATTATATGAAAAATTAAAGACTGTGAAGACGGCGCCGAAGACCTCTCAGCCCCCTGTGGGCGTATTTATGGAACTATATGAGAAGCTAGAGAAAGATTATGATCTCGTATTTGCAGTACTGATTTCGTCCAAGCTGAGCGGAACAGTCGCCTCAAGTGTACAAGCCGCACAAGATGTCAATATTCCTGTCATAACCTTTGATTCTAAAATTCTCACTTACCCATTGACTTCCCTATTAAAAAAGGGCATTGCGCTGGCGGAACAGGGCGCATCGATCGAGGAGATTAAGGAAAAGCTGGAAATGATACGCGATTCCAATGAAACCTATGTGATGATTGGCAGCTTGGAACAGCTCCATCGCAGCGGCCGTATGTCAGGAATGCAATTCTACCTTGGAAGCATGCTGAGTATCAAGCCTATTATCAGCATTGAAGATGGCGCGTTGAATACGAAAGAAAAGGTCCGAAGCGACAAAAAAGCTCGTGACAAAATATTCGATTATTTAAGACATTCTCACGAGAAATACGGAGTTAAGGAAGTGTACATCCTCTATGGCCTTCATAAAGAGGTTGCAGAGGAATGGCAAAGCGAACTAGAGACGATATTTCCTGACCTCACTTTCCTAAGCTGCCCAATTGGAGCCGTAATCGGCGTCCACGCAGGAGAACATACAATCGGAATCAGCTGGAATAACAAAGATGTATAAGTGCCGATTTGGCACTTTTTTCTTTTGTTTTTTTAAAATGAGAAGTATTTTTATTCGAGATACCAAGTATATAACCTGCTATCACTAAACAGTTTCTATGGTAAAATGAGTTCGGTAGGAAAGTGGGTGTTCACATGGAAGATAAAATCGTAATGGCAGAGGAATTTGTCAAAGCTGAGCTTGGCAAGGATTCTTCCGGGCATGACTGGCACCATATTGACAGGGTCAGGAAGAATGCCCGGCTTATATGGAGCAAGGAGAAGAAGGGTGACTGGTTCATTATCGAAATGGCTGCCTTGCTTCACGATATACCAGATGATAAATTGAATGAATCGGAAGAAGCAGGATGGGCTAAACTGGATTCATTTTTGCATAGCATAAAAATCGAGAGCGAACTCGTTTCAAGAATCAAGAACTGTATCGAAACAGTTTCTTATAAAGGCGGCAGGGTGATTGAGCTTGACAGCATCGAAGCGGAGATTGTCCAGGATGCTGACCGGCTTGATGCTCTTGGTGCCATAGGGATTGCAAGGACTTTTGCATTTGGCGGTAAAAAAGGCCACCCGATCTATGAGCCTGAGCTGAATGTCAGGGACCAGATGACACTGGAAGAATACAGGCAAGGCGACAGCTCTTCGGTCAATCACTTTTACGAAAAGCTTTTGAAGCTAAAAGATAAAATGAATACTGAGCATGCAAGACAACTGGCAGAGGAAAGACATAGATTCATGGAAACTTTCCTTGATCAATTTTACAGTGAATGGAATGGTAAGGCATGAAAATGATCACGATTGAAAACGTGACAAAAACATATGGTGAAAAAGAGCTATTCAATGGGATTACCTTTACAATTGGCGAGCGTGAAAGAGTCGGCTTGATTGGTGTGAATGGGACAGGGAAGTCCTCCTTACTCAAAATCGTAGCGGGCATTGACCAGCCGGATTCGGGAGACCTGATCTTTGCGAAAGATTATAAAATCTCGTTTCTTTCTCAACAGCCTGAAATGGAACATGATAAAACGGTTCTTGACCAGGTTTTTAGCGGAGAAGCCCCCATCTTAAAATTGATGCGAGATTATGAGGTCATTCTTTCTGAATTGGGTGAAAAACCTGATGACCCGGGCCTTCAGGAGAGGTTTTATGAGCTGCAGAGGAAGATGGATAGTTCAGATGGCTGGGATGCCAATACTGCTGCGAAATCCATTCTCATGCAGCTTGGGATTTCTGACTTCTCAAAAAAAATGGGTGAGCTATCAGGCGGGCAGAAGAAACGGGTCGCCCTTGCTCAAGTGTTGATTGAATCACCGGATTTGCTGATTCTTGATGAGCCCACGAACCATCTCGATTATGAGACGGTAAAATGGCTTGAAGATTATCTTTCAAGATATTCAGGTTCTCTTCTGCTCGTCACCCATGACCGTTATTTCCTTGACAGGGTGACCAACAGGATTTTTGAGCTTGATGGCGGAAATCTATACAGCTATAAAGGCAACTATGCGAGCTTCCTTGAAGCCAAGGCAATTCGCGAGGAAAACGAAGCCGCAACATTTGAAAAGAAGAAGAACTTGTTCAGGCAGGAACTCGAGTGGATCAGGCGCGGAGCTAAAGCGAGGACAACTAAACAGAAGGCCCGAATCCAGCGTTTTGACAAATTGGATGAAGAAGTGTCAAATGTGAAGTCCTCAGAAAAACTCGATATCTCTTTAAGTGGCAGTCGCCTGGGTAAGCAGGTGCTAGAACTGAAAGAAGCATCAAAAAAATATGAGGACAAGGTGATTTTGGATCACTTTAACCTTCTCGTGAAGCCTGGAGACAGACTGGGAATCATCGGCCGCAACGGGACAGGTAAATCGACTTTGTTGAATATTCTTGCAGGCAGGATCAGTCTTGATGACGGTGAAATCATTACCGGGCAAACTGTGAAGATTGCTTATTATACCCAAGAAAATGAAGATATGGACGAAAGTAAGCGCGTAATTGAATACCTGAAAGAAACAGCGGAGATCGTCCATACCACTGACGGCAAGACAATATCGGCTGCACAAATGCTCGAGAGATTCCTGTTCCCGCCTTATTCCCATGGAACTCCAATCAGGAAGCTTTCCGGTGGCGAGAAACGCAGACTATACTTGTTGAAGCTTTTAATGGAAGAACCAAACGTCCTGCTGCTGGATGAGCCGACGAATGATCTGGACACACAGACATTGACTGTTTTGGAAGATTACCTGGAGGACTTCCCCGGTGTCGTCATAACCGTATCCCATGACCGGTACTTCCTTGATAAAGTTGTCGATTTGCTTTTGGTTCTGGAGGGAAATGGCCAGACTGATTTGCATTACGGCAACTACTCTGAATACCTTGAAAAAAGACCGAAACCAGAAGCAGCTCCTTCAGTGCCGAAGAAGGAGAGGGTGGAGCAGACAGAAAAGCCCAAGAAAAAGAAGCTTTCCTTCAAGGAACAGAAAGAATGGGCAGAAATCGAAGATAAAATCGCAGGTACAGAAGAGCGCCTGGAAGAAGTGCAGACAGAAATGGCCAATATCGGAAGTGATTTTGAAAAGGGCCAGGCTCTGATGAATGAAGAGAAAGAACTGAATGAGAAGTTAGAGTATCTAATTGAAAGATGGAGCTATTTATCTGAGCTTGCCGAAAACGAATAAGGCCTGGGAAACCAGGTCTTTTTTTTGCTTTTTTGAGGGAATCTTCCATCGGATATATTAACTTTTGAAAGGTTCAGAGGAAAAGCTGTCAAAAGAAGAAGCAACTTCTGACAGGTTCAGAGGGAAAAGAGGAAAAGCTGTCAGAAGACAGAGCAACTTTTGACAGGTTCGAAGCAAAAAGAGGAAAAGCTGTCAGAAGACAGAGCAACTTCGGACAGGTTCGAAGCAAAAAGAGGAAAAGCTGTCAGAAGACAGAGCAACTTCGGACAGGTAAAGAGAGAAAAGAGGAAAAGCTGACAAAAGAAAGAGCAACTTTTGACGGGTTCAGAGAGAAAAGAGGAAAAGCTGTCAAAAGACAGTTCAACTTCCGACAGGTTCGGAGGGAAAAGAGGAAAAGCTGTCAGAAGACAGAGCAACTTTGGACAGGTTCAGAGGGAAAAGTGGAAAAGCTGTCAAAAGACAGAGCAACTTTTGACAGGTTCAGAGAGAAAAGGGGTAAAGCTGTCAAAAGACAGAGCAACTTTTGACAGGTTCAGAGAGAAAAGGGGTAAAGCTGTCAAAAGACAGAGCAACTTTTGACAGGTTCAGAGAGAAAAGGGGTAAAGCTGTCAAAAGAAGAAGCAACTTCTGACAGGTTCAGAGAGAAAAGGGGTAAAGCTGTCAAAAGACAGAGCAACTTCGGACAGGTTCAGAGAGAAAAGGAGTAAAGCTGTCAAAAGAAGAAGCAACTTCTGACAGGTTCAGAGAGAAAAGGGGTAAAGCTGTCAAAAGACAGAGCAACTTCGGACAGGTTCAGAGAGAAAATATGAAAAGCTGTCAAAAGAAAGAGCAACTTCGGACAGGTTCAGAGAGAAAAGAGGAAAAGCTGTCAAAAGAAGAAGCAACTTCTGACAGGTACGAAGAGATAACAAGTAAAGCTGTCAGAACAAATGGTCAGAAGTAGCTTCGAAATGCTATCTATCACTCATTATGTTAAAATGGCTTCATTCCTGAAAAATATAAAGGGGTGGGAATATGAAAATTGTATCAATTGAACCAACGCCAAGCCCGAATACGATGAAGATCAATCTGGATCAAGAACTTCCTATGGGCAAGAGCAATAACTATAAAAAGGATTCGGCGGCCGGGGCTCCGGAAGTCGTCTTGAACATACTGGAAATTGAAGGGGTAAAAGGGGTTTACCATGTTGCAGATTTCCTGGCGGTCGAACGAAATGCGAAGTTTGACTGGAAAGTAATCCTTCCTGAGGTGAGGAAGGCGTTCGGAGAAGATGCCGAGGAATCTAGTGATTCTGCACCTGAAATCAATGAGCATTTTGGAGAAGTAAAGGTTCTTGTTCAAGTCTATAAGGGAATTCCGATGCAGGTAAAGTTGACAGATGGCACAGAAGAAAAGCGGTTTGGCCTGCCAGAATCCTTCGTAACAAAAGTAGGTGAGGTACAGACTCCTGACGATAATGTAGTAATGGTCCGCCGTTGGAAAGAACTCGGAGTCCGTTACGGGGAATTCGAACAGGTAGGTAATGATGTTGTTGAAGAGCTTTTGGCGGCATATCCTCCTGAGAGGCTGGAGGAGCTTGTCAAGCTTGCTAAAAATCCAGGACAGGAAGCTCAGATCAAAGCAGCAAAGAAGAAAATCAGGATCACAGAAGCTGATTTGGAAAATCCGGATTGGCGGATCAGGTACCAGCTTCTTGAGCAAATGGAAGATCCTACTATAGAGGACCTGCCGATGCTGGAAAAAGCATTGAAAGATGAGAAAGCATCCATACGCCGCCTGGCAACTGTATATTTGGGAATGATTGAAGATAAAAATGTCCTGCCATTGCTATACAAAGCCTTGAACGACAAAACAGTAACCGTTCGCCGGACAGCGGGTGACTGCTTATCGGACCTTGGTTTTACGGAAGCAATGGACGAAATGATGGAAGCACTAAAGGACCCAAGCAAGCTTGTCCGCTGGAGAGCGGCAATGTTCCTTTATGAAGCAGGTGATGAAAGGGCACTTCCTGCGTTAAAGGCTGCAGAAGATGACGCTGAATTCGAAGTAAGCATGCAGGTGAAACTGGCGATTGCCCGTATCGAGCATGGCGAGGAAGCAAAAGGATCAGTCTGGAAACAGATGACGGAAGCAAGAAAACAATAAAAAATCAAGACACCCTTGACATTATTCATTAACGTCCAGGGTGTTTTTTTCTGGAGATAAAGATTCTGGTTTTTGCTCACTCTAATGATTTTCCTTATTAAATTAATTATGAATACGCTTACTTATTTTTAATAATTAAAATATTTAGATAATTATTGCAATCATCCCTAAAAAGAGGTAATGTAGTGAATAAAAAATCGGGAGGGACATTCAATGGGAAAAGATTTAAGGATCAAGAGCCATGTATTTAGTGATGATGCCAGAAAGGCCCCGAACAGAGCAATGCTGCGTGCGGTTGGTTTCAGCGACGATGATTTCAGAAAGCCGATGATTGGAATAGCGAGTACCTGGAGTGAGGTGACTCCTTGTAATATACATATTGATAAGCTAGCAGTGAAAGCGAAAGAGGGTGCAAGAGCAGCAGGTGGAGCGCCGTTGATTTTTAACACTATCACTGTATCGGATGGAATATCGATGGGAACAGACGGAATGCGCTATTCGCTTCCAAGTCGGGATTTAATTGCTGATTCGATTGAAACAGTGGTCCAGGGGGAAAGTCTGGACGGTTTCGTTGCCATTGGAGGCTGTGATAAAAATATGCCAGGCTGCATGATGGCGATTGCCAGAATGGACCTTCCTTCTGTTTTTGTTTATGGAGGAACAATCAAACCCGGAAATCTAGATGGAAAGGACATCGACATCGTGTCAGCATTCGAAGGTGTCGGCCAGTATAACAAGGGTGCAATCGGTGATGAACAACTTCATAAGATTGAGTGCCAAGCTTGTCCAGGTTCTGGATCCTGTGGAGGGATGTACACTGCTAATACAATGGCCAGCGCTATCGAGGCCCTTGGCATGAGCCTGCCAGGAAGTTCATCACACCCAGCAGAAACGGATGAAAAGCGGGAGGATTGCTATAAAGCCGGAGAAGTGGTCTATCAGATGCTGGAGCAAGACCTTCGTCCAAGACAGATTTTAACGAAGGAGGCTTTTGAAAATGCGATTACGGTCGTAATGGCTCTTGGGGGATCCACAAATGCTGTCCTGCATCTAATGGCCATTGCACACGCTGCTGAAGTTGACCTGACTCTGGATGATTTCAATAGGATCCAGGAAAGAGTCCCTCATCTTGCCGACTTGAAGCCAAGCGGCAAATATGTCATGCAAGATCTCTTCTATGCTGGCGGGGTTCCTGCAGTCATGAAACTCTTATTAAAAGAAGGACTGCTCCACGGTGATTGCCTCACTGTTACGGGAAGAACACTCGAAGAGAATCTTAAGGACTTTCCTGACTTAAAACCTGACCAAAAAGTCATTCGCCCTGCAGCCGAGCCGTTCAGAAAGAATGGTCCGCTCGTTGTTTTAAAAGGGAACCTTGCACCCGATGGCGCTGTGGCAAAAGTATCGGGATTAAAGGTTAAAAGTATGACTGGTCCTGCAAAGGTTTTTGATGATGAAGAGTCAGCTTCAAAAGCAGTGATGTCTGATGAAATTGTCGCTGGAGACGTATTGGTCATCCGGTATGAAGGTCCAAAGGGAGGACCGGGTATGCCTGAAATGCTGAGCCTATCAGCAATCCTGGTGGGGAAAGGCCTTGGAGAAAGTGTTGCACTGCTGACAGATGGAAGGTTTTCGGGCGGCAGTCACGGACTGGTTATAGGCCATATTGCCCCTGAAGCACAGGTTGGCGGTCCGATTGCATTAATAAAAGATGGGGACGTGATTACGGTTGATAGTGAACAGAAGCTGATCTCGGTTGCGTTAAGTGAGGAGGAGCTTGCGGTTCGCAGGCAAAACTGGACTCCGCCGCCACTTCCAAAGAGAGGTGCACTGGCTAAATACGCCAGACTTGTTTCTTGTTCCTCAAAAGGCGCTGTAACCGATCTTTTCGCTGGAGAAACTGTCCAGGAGCCTGTCCATTCCTAGTATGAGGCGTTCTTTTATTGCGTTTTGCATAAATATTATAGTATGCTAACACTGCAAACTATTGTTTGGGAGGGAATATTTATGTCAATGGCATATGAAGAATATATGAGACAAATGGTAAAGCCAATGCGCGAGGAATTGACACGTGCAGATTTCAAAGAACTTCTTACCGCTGCTGAAGTTGAAGAATTCATGGAAAATGTAGAGGGAACAACGCTTGTCGTAGTGAACTCTGTTTGTGGTTGTGCTGCAGGTCTGGCACGTCCATCTGCCACTCAAGCTCTCTTGCGCAGCGAGAACAAGCCAGATCATCTTGTGACTGTTTTTGCAGGGCAGGATAAAGAGGCAACTGCAAAAATGCGTGAGTACTTCACAGGTCTTGAGCCATCTTCACCATCAATGGCATTGTTGAAGGGGAAAGAAGTCGTTCACTTCATTCCACGCCATGATATCGAAGGCCAGCCAATGGAAGCAATCATGGAAAACCTGACAACTGCATTTGAAGCTCATTGCTAAGCTTCATTGCTTTTGCCATTAATATTTTAGTTTCACACAGGTAATTATCAATCTTGAGAACATGACTAAATAAGTTAGAGAAGGATGTCTAAGGACGTCCTTTTTCTATGCAGGCAAGGAATTCATCAATATTTGTGTCAGGAAGTGTTGGGTGTGTTTGTGACAACAGCAGGCAGGACAAATGAGATTATGACAGCTAATGCAAGAGCAATAGCCCTTGAGCTTAATGCAGATTTCGTACCGAGGAAAAAAAGGTCAGTATCAGCGCTCCAGGAAATCGTGAAGGATGATTGCCTGGTAGTTGGCAAGGAGAGGCTAGAACTATTCCCGCTGGGAGATGCGGAGCCTTTCTTTTTTCACCCTAATTCTGCTATGTTCCGGATCAAACGATTAATGAAAGGGGAAAATGATCCTCTCGTAGATGCAGCAAAACTGCAGGAAGGGATGAGTTTTCTCGACTGCTCGCTTGGCCTTGGATCCGATAGTATCGTAGCTAGCTTTATTGTAGGGGAGTCAGGATCTGTCACCGGGATAGAAGCAAGGCCTGAGCTGGAATATTTGGTTAAAACCGGACTCAAAACATGGGATTCTGGATATGAAGCAATCAATCATGCTATGGGGAAAATTAATGTAGTACAAGGGTATTCACTCCAGTTCCTTTTGGAGCAGGAAAATGATAGCTTCGATTGTGTTTATTTTGACCCGATGTTCGATGAATCGATACTAGAGTCGGATGGAATCAGGGGCCTTACGCATTTCGCGATATATGAGGGGCTTTCACAAGAAGTCATTCAACAAGCAATCCGTGTTGCCAGGAAAAGAGTCATCCTGAAAGACCATTTCAGAAGCAAGCGATTTGAGGATTTTGGTTTCAATGTGTACAGAAGAAAAACAGCTAAATTTCATTTTGGAGTCATAGAAAAAGAATGAGGCAAAACCACATTCTTTTAAAATAATAGAATTTCCAATACCTTGAGCATGGAGATTCATGACGGACAATAATTCCTTACTGTCCGTCATGAATCTAAATCATACTTAATCCGCAATTGCCAAATAGACAAAATAAGCAAGTGTAACTAGACTGACTGCAACAGCGACCCACTCCATACTTATGACCTCCCTTTTTCACTTCATTGAAGAAGCCTCTATTATTTCCTTATTACCATTTTTAAAAAATCTGAAACCCTTTGCCCAATTTTACGTATAAACAAGTTATAATAATACTAAGCATTTTTTATATTATGGCCAAAGGTGTCTATTTCTAAGCAACTATATAAGTGAGAACGAAGATTGCTATTTTTACAGATAATAACTCCTATTCATATAAGGAAGTGATCCACATGCCCGCATGGCTGCGCAAATCTCTCGTTGTCATGATCTCGATTGTCACGTTTGGGATGGTATCTCCTGCCCAGGTGAATGGTTTTCTGACAACTACAGCTGAAAGAACAGAAAGATCGACCTCTGCTGAAACAAGTTTCGCTGAATCGCTGGATGTTCCCCTAGATGAGGAAGATGAGAGGGACACATTCATTCATAGAGCAATGAAGGAAGCAGAACTGCAATCTTTCCAGAAATTTGGAACAAAAATTGGCCCGGTGATTGAGGATGAATTCAGGCAGACCATTTTGCCTAACATTGAAAAGGCAATTGAAATGGTCGCAATGCAATATCCGGAAGAAAAGCTGAATTCTCTGCGTATCACAGAAATGCCTGGTGGTGGTGAATCTGAAAAGATTTTCCATATAATCGGGGAAAGTGGGAAGGACATTATCCGATTCCACGTAAGAAGAGACCAGCCGCCCAAGGAAGGTTTCTGGTTTAATTTCCATTACCACACTTATCATGATAATTTCCAGAACCATTATGAGCTCGGGAAAATATTTTGGGCGAAAAATACTCCGCCTAAATGGAAAAGCTGATTGAAGGACCCGCTAAAAGAAAAAGCAGCAGTCTTGAGCTAAAACACATGTGACTCCCAATATTTTTGGCAAATTTAGGACTTAAATTAAGAAAAACGAAATAAGTTTTTATAGAGGCCCGGCAGATGCTGGGTTTTTCTGTACAAAGCCTAAGAACCAAAAAGTGGGAGGAACATCTAGAATGGCAGACATACTGCAAGGGTTTGTTGATACTTATGTCCAGTTTTTTAATTGGGATATGTGGGTCGAGGTTTTAACGGATCCTGTCAGCTGGGGGCTTATTGGTACACTCGTCATCCTTGAAGGGCTTTTATCTGCTGACAATGCCTTAGTCCTGGCGGTCATGGTGAAACACTTGCCAGAAAAACAGAGGAAAAGGGCATTATTCTATGGGTTGCTTGGCGCATATGCGTTCAGGTTCATCGCAATTGGGATAGGAGTGTATTTAATTGAATTCTGGTGGGTGAAGGTGTTAGGAGCTGGTTATCTCGCCTGGCTGGCAATCAAATACTTTATCGAAAAGAAAAAAGAGCAGAGTCATGATGGTGGGGAGGTTGCGGGAATCAATCAGAGCGGCCTGCTGATCCGGTTGTTTGGTACATTCTGGGGTACGGTGGCCGCAGTGGAATTAATGGATATCGCATTCTCTGTGGACAGTGTCCTGGCTGCTTTGGGCATCAGTGAGGAAATATGGGTCTTGCTCCTTGGGGGTATGCTGGGTGTTCTGATGATGCGAGGTGTTGCTGGGGTCTTTATTAGGTTGATCGAGAAGATTCCCGAACTTGAGACGACTGCCTACATCCTGATTTTTATCATTTCGGCAAAAATGTTGGCTAGTGTGTTTGGCTTCCATTTAGAACATGCGTATTTCTTCATTCTGCTGCTGATTACTTTCTCAGCCACATTTGTCCTGCACTATGTTAATAAAAAGAAAGCTGAAGTGAATGAACAGCAAAAAAATGTCCAATAAAGGCATCGAGGAACGGATACAGGTCTGTTCCTTTTTCTTATTTTGCAGGACGATTGTGAACAAAACTAAATTTACTTATCATAGTCCCTTACAGGGGCGATCACTCTTAAAGTTCTCCGGACAAATAAGAATAGGCAGACAAATGATACATAGATAAGCAAAAAAGTACAGGTGACGTGTAATAATGTCGAGGCAGCTGGAGTGATTAAAAAGGTGAGTATAAGTGAATAAAATAATAAATCAAACAAAACAAGAACGCCTGAGCACATGGTTTGACTGACTTCCTGTAATTCAAGCTGCAATTCTTCAACAGGCTCTCTTTTATAAATAAAGCGCATATTAATTTCACCTTCCCTGTTTAAGTATTCATCTATATGCGAGGACAGAGTGAAAGGTGAAATCACAGAAAAAGAGGACCTTGATGAAACTTTTAAGGTTCTTCACCCGTACATGGTATAATCAGACAATTTGAAATCACAAATGTTTTTAGATTAACGTCCTCAGTGGGAAGTGATTCTATGCACCCTATAAACAACAAATTAATCATGTACCCAGTGCCTGTTACATATGACGACTTTTTGGTCATGGTAAATACCACTTCTAGTGAGCGGCCGTTTTATAAGAAAGAGGGCACAAACACACAAATTGGACAGGTGGTTGCGAGTTTCATTGGCATTCCTCATGATGAAGAGGCATATTATAACCAATTGTATGACTGTGTTCACTCGCACGGGCTCATCTTGTTAAGCGACTCTTCACTGAAAAAGATAGATGTTACAGACCATATTCAATCAATCCAGCAGATAAGCAGGGTCGTCAAAGAACAGAGCTTATCCATCAGAGACTTTGTTTCACAGTTGGATAAAGGAAGGCTGCAGCCCAATGTCGAGAATTTCCAGATCAATCGGCAAATAAGAGAAGCGGCGATTAAAATGATTGAACTGTATACGAATACGGAAAAAGAGGGGCTCGAGAGCAAGGAGTTCTTTTTTGTTCTCAATGATGTAATTAACTGGATTTTCCATCTCGAGAGTGAACTAAAGAAAGCGGATCCTGATCTGAGGATGCCTGCGTTTCTTTGGTATGGGAACTTTAGAAAAAGTCACCAGCTTTTAATATACTTTTTGATTGAAATGGGCTGCGACCTTGTCTCCTTCAATCCAGCGGGCAATGACATATTATCGATAGGTGAGCAGGAAAAGTTAAAAATATGCTTTCATGCTTTCCCGGAAATCAGTACCCTAGAGCCATTTCCAGAAGAAGTGAGGATGAAGACAACTACAGTGGCATTCAGGGCGTCTAAGGAAATTGAAAAAATCCTCGACTGTGACGGCACGGTGATTTATAAACCATGGCAGCTAAGAGATTACAATCCTAATGCCATAACGTTAAAAACAACATATGACGAAATGTTTCTGGTAGCCGGGGAAAAGGCGATGTTCAGACCGCATTTTGATTTGCAAACGAAGGTTGTGAAAATTCCGGTTATATTTGCGAAAGTCAATGGCGTCACAAGTAATCGCCGTGAATATTGGAACCGTCTTCATGGCTTAATTCTTCAGGAAAATACCTATCTGGTAAAAAGTCTGCCCTTTTCTCAAGGGGCAAACAATGACTTCCGATTCCATTATCAAAAGTTATTAGATAATGATGGGCTGCTTAATCTTGAAAAGATGGCAGGTGCCCATTATTGGAAATATAGTCATCTGCCTGCCGGGCTTCAAAAAGGGCTCGCTTCAGCAATCAGGAACATATGTGCAGCTCCTAAACTTAAGCCAAGGAATAGTGAGAAAGTTGATGATGTAAAGGTTTATCTATTCAACCAGGCAATGCAGATACCTGAGATGATACTGAAAATGCTGCAGAAATTCGACTACTCCCAGAACGTGCCCAAGTTGATTCTGTTCAATAACCAGCTAAATGGATCGCTGACCAGGCCAGATGCCGCTCTTCTGCTGTTATTGAATCAATTTGGAATTGACATCGTGATTTTTAACCCGGCGGGGCAAAGTGACATCGAAAATTACATCGATCAAAGTGCATTTGTATCCCACTGGCTGGAGGATGTTGTCTTCGAACAAGAGCTAAAGGAGCCTTCAGTCATTAAAAAGTTGATTTTTCATGGCATCTCAAAAATCCTAAGGAGAGATTAAGCTGATGAATCCAACTCATGATCAAAGTGTCAGCTCTTCAAATGGCAAGTCTAAGAATGTAGCGCCAATATCTCCTATTAAGTTGGCATTGAGGAATGAGCCTGAGGTACAGAGGCTGGCACGGAGTATTGATGAAAATATTATCAATATCCTTCAATATGGCAAGGAGCCGTCAGTTGAGGTTTCACGCTTTTCTGATGTCATCCTTGACATTATGAGGACCACCAATGTAGAGGACTCTGGAGATATGCTAAAGCAATTAGGCAAGGTCATGGATCGTTTTGACAAAAAGGATTTTGAAACAGTCTTCGGGGGAATTTTAAGTAAGCTATGGAGGAAAAGTGGAAAGAAGGCGGATAGGGTTTACAACAAATACCAGTCAATAGGAAAGGAGATAGAACAAGTTTATATAAAAATATCTAAATATAAATATGAATTGACAGAAACGACGAATATGCTTGAACGTCTGTATGAACAGATTCATCAGGATTCCTTGACACTGGAAAAATATGTGGTGGGGGGAGAATTGAAGCTGGAGGAATGGAAGACAAAAAAACTTCCACAGCACGAACAAAATGAATTGAAAGGGAATCAATTGTCATCCATGGAACTTGATTCATTACGAAATGCGATTGAGCTTCTTGAACAAAGAATCCATGATCTTGGGATAGCGAAAATGACTGCTTTGCAGACTGCTCCCCAAGTAAAGCTGCTACAGCAAGGGTATGAGAAACTGATCGGCAAAGTCAACTCGGCTTTTTTAACGACCATCCCGATTTTCAAGGATGGATTGATACAGGCTGCAGCAGCAAAGAGACAGAAGTTAATGGCTGATTCGCTGAAAGAGCTTAATCGGCGCACGAATGAGGTGGTGACCAGGAATGCACAGCACACTGCGGCCAACAATGTGGAGGTCGCCGGCCATTCTGTTACGCCAAGCATCAAGATTGAGACGATTGAAGAATGCTATCATATCATTCTTAAGGGAATGAAGGAGATCAAGGCAATTGAGGAAGAAAACAAGCGTCTATATGAAGCCGGGAAGCAGCACTTGAAACAGCTTCAGGAAAACTGCGAGAAGTAAGCAGTCATAACTGCTTTCTCATAAAAAAAACTCATCCAATTACTGATTCGGATGAGTTTTTTTTATGGCAAATAACAACGATATTTATTGGCCTTCCTGAAATTCTCAGTCAGAAGGCAAGCAATCATATGATATAATTTTAGAAGATTACTATAGAGAAATTCCCTCGAAAATTATAACTCTTCCACTTGAACTTACACCTTCGGAAATACACTTCAGGAAAGGGGATAATAAATGAAAAAGGTTTATCAAATATTCGTTGTTATCATACTTTCCTTCACGCTGCTCGGAAGCTCCAATGCGAATATGGACGGCATTTTTCTATATGAGTATCCTAAACAATCCCTGCTCTATGAAACACTGCAGCCAGAAGACGCAAGGCTGGCTGGCAGATTGATTGTCCTGCCGGAAAAGGACTTTGATCAGGCAGAAGCGGCAATGATCATAAAAAGACTTACCGCCCTTCCGGAAAGCATGATTTTTAAAGCGGTCAACAACAATATTAAAGTGAAGTTATTTGAAGGCAGTTTGACAGATAATCCAACGGCAAGTCATTTAAAGGGAATTGTTCCTCGAGGATATACATCTGAGAAGACATGGGATCAGGTACCCGGGATTGGGGGATCCAGGACGGTACTTGTGAAAATTGGCAGCAGTGAAAAAGGAAAGGGCCACGGTTCTATCAATCTAGAACTACATGAATTTGCCCATTCACTTGACCGCCATGTATATGACGGAATCAGGCACGAGAAAAGGTTTCAGGAAATCTGGAAACGTGAAAGCAGGCTGCTTTTCCCGGGGCGTGCTTATTTCCTCGATTATCCTGAAGAATACTTTGCTGAGAGCTTTGCAATGTTTTATATTGGCGGACTGCCTGCAAAACTGCTTAAGGAAGCAGCACCGCAAACCTACCAATATATCGAAGGCCTTAATTAGGCCTTTTTTGCCATTATTGAGCCTTTTGGCAGGAAAAACGGAATTCTATGGCAAAGTTATAAGAGAATTTAAAATAAGGGATACAGCCTTCCACCACTGGGGGGTAATTTGCTAAAATAAGAAAAGAAATCGAACGCTTTGAAGGGCAGGGAGATTCATGAAACAATATCTAGAACTTTGTGAACATGTATTGAATACAGGTGTGAAAAAAGAAGATCGGACAGGTACTGGTACGATCAGTACGTTCGGCTATCAAATGCGCTTCAACCTTAAGGATGGATTTCCGCTGCTCACAACGAAAAAACTGCACTTGAAATCTATCATCCATGAACTTCTATGGTTCCTGAATGGTGATACGAATGTGAAATACCTGCAGGACAACGGAGTGCGCATCTGGAATGAGTGGGCAGATGACAATGGGGAGCTCGGCCCAGTATATGGCCACCAGTGGCGTTCATGGACAGGTGCAGATGGCCAGACGGTAGATCAGATCACCGAATTGATCCATACTATAAAAACCAATCCTGATTCAAGAAGGATGATTGTCAATGCATGGAATGTGGCTGAAATCAATAAGATGGCTCTGCCTCCATGTCATTGTATGTTCCAGTTTTACGTAGCCGACGGCAAGCTTTCCTGCCAGCTGTACCAGAGATCGGCTGATGTATTTTTGGGAGTTCCATTTAACATTGCTTCCTATGCCTTGCTGACTATGATGGTCGCTCATGTCTGCGATCTTGAGCCAGGAGAGTTTGTGCATACTTTTGGTGATACCCATATTTACTCTAACCACTTAGAGCAGGTTAAATTGCAGCTCACACGCGATCCTAAACCTTTGCCGCAAATGCGGATCAACCCTGAGGTCAAATCAATATTTGATTTCAAATATGATGATTTCGAACTGGTCAATTATGAAGCGCATCCACATATAAAAGGGGTTGTCAGTGTATGATATCGCTTATTTGGGCAATGGATGAAAACAGAGTTATCGGATACCATAACCAGCTGCCGTGGAGACTCCCGGAGGATCTAAAATTTTTCAAGCGCATGACAATGGGCCATCCAATCGCCATGGGAAGGAAAACATACGAATCGATTGGCAAGCCCCTTCCAGGAAGGGAAAATATCGTCATTACACGTGACGATCAATACGAGCCCGAGGGATGTACGGTGATGCATTCAATTGATGACCTTTTAGCTTTAGCTGATATCAACAAGGCAAAAGAAGTGTTCGTCATCGGCGGTGCAGAAATATTCAAGGAAGTCCTCCCACACGCTGACAAGCTGTATCTTACGATGATCCATCACCAATTTGAAGGCGACACCTTCTTTCCAGTGTTCGACATTGATAAATGGGAGCTTGAGTCAAGAGAGAACGGCTTGAAGGATGAAAAAAATCCATACGATTATGAGTTTTTAATCTATAAGCGAAGGTAAGCATTGCAGTCCTTTTTAGGGCTGCTTTTTCTATACAATTTTCCGTTACATATAGTCTCTTCAGGTTATATCCAGTATAATGACAACAGAATAACCTTAGGAGGAAACAATGCTTCGATTAATTGCGTGTTTTTTGTATATGGGTGGCTATCTAGTTTACACCATACCAAGGCTTTCACGATTAAAAAGGTTGCCGGATGATTTAAATCCAGATATTAAGAAGCAATTGATTCATGAGACGCCAAAAAAGTGGTCAAAAACTTTCATGGCAATGACAGGGTCACAGATAGAAGTTGAGGGACTTCATCATATACCAGAAGGTCCGGTGTTGTTTGCCAGTAACCATGAGGGTAATTTTGACATACCTGTTCTCATAGGAGCCATTGAAAAACCTTTTGGCTTTATATCGAAAATTGAAGTGAAGAAGGTCCCTGTTTTATCAGCCTGGATGGAAGCCATCAATTGTGTCTTTATTGATCGGAAGAATCGTGAAAAAGCCCATGATTCCATCATGGCAGGGGCGAAGCTCTTGAAGGAAGGGAATTCACTTGTGATTTTTCCAGAAGGAACAAGAAGCAAAGGTGGTCCTATAGGCCTCTTTAAGGCTGGAGGCTTCCGTCTTACTAAAGATTCAGGTGTCCCGATTGTGCCGATTTCCATACAAGGAACAGCTGATGTGTTCGAGAAAAACGGCCGTTTAGTTAAACCGGCAAAAATAAAAGTCGTAATCAGTCCCCCGGTATACAGCCGGCAATATAAGGATAAGGATTTAATTTCCCTTGCTGAAGAAATTAGAGATGTGATCATCCAGTCTCGGAATGCTAAAAGGATTGCCTCATAACTATTCTGTAATGTCAACAGCCCCTGCATGATTGCAGGGGCTGTTCGTTTTAGAAAATCTGGCTGGATGATGTTATGGAGTTATTCGAATTGTGCAAGGCTATTCATCATTTGGTTGAATTCTGCAGGAATGCAAAAATCCTCAGGCTTTAAGTTGTCTCGGATCCATTTCACCATTTCCAACGGACTATTGAAATACTCTCCGCTTGTGTCACTTTTGCGAATCATGTAGCGGCCGTTGTCCTCATCAAGTGTAACCTCCACCGGCAAAGCCCCGTCATAACTATTCAATGAAAATTCCATTTCTCATTTCCCTCCAGCGTAATTTCCGTTATTATATGTTATTTTACTACCATTATATTCAACTTGAAAGCCTAAAATTTTTAAATATTTAAAAAATTCAACTGACATAGTGATATTTCATGTTATAATGGAAAAATTAATATTTTGCAAAGTGAGGGTGACAGTATGGAACAAAAAACAATGAAGAAAAAATGGGTAAGTGTTGAGGATATTCTCATTGCCTATCGGCATCTAAAAGAGGTTGTTGCCCATACACCATTGCAACTGAACCAGCGTTTATCTGAAAAATATGAAGCTGATATTTATTTGAAACGTGAGGATTTGCAGCATGTACGCTCTTTCAAGTTAAGAGGGGCTTATTATGCTATGAAGTTATTATGGGATCAGGGGCTTGATCATGGTGTGGTATGTGCCAGTGCCGGGAATCATGCTCAAGGTGTAGCATACGCTTGCCGACAGCTCGGAATCAACGGAAAGATTTTTATGCCAGCGACAACACCTGGCCAAAAAGTCAGCCAGGTGGAGATGTTCGGTCGTGAATTCGTTGATATTGTCCTAGTCGGGGATACATTCGATGACTCCTATCGGGAGGCAAGGGAATGTGCAGAAGAAGAAGGGAGGGAATTCATCCATCCTTTCGATGATGAAAAAGTAATTGCCGGGCAGGGAACCGTTGCAGTGGAGGTTTTGAATGATTGTCAGGACTCTGTTGATTTCCTGATCGCAAGTATAGGCGGCGGAGGTTTGATGGCAGGAGTTAGTACATATATAAAAAGCGTATCTCCGACGACCAGGCTTATTGGGGTCGAGCCATGTGGTGCAGCATCGATGAACGCAGCATTTGAGCAAAATAGCGTTATTCCCCTAAAGGAAATCGATACATTCGTAGATGGTGCAGCGGTCAAATGCGTAGGCAGTAAAACATATGACGTTTGTAAGGAAAATGTTGATAAGCTAGTTGCTGTTCCAGAAGGAAAAGTGTGTTCATCAATCCTGGAGCTATATAATGAGCATGCGATTGTCACTGAGCCGGCAGGAGCTTTACCGATTGCAGCCCTCGACCTTCTGCGGGATGAGATAAAAGGAAAGTCGGTGGTATGTGTCATAAGCGGAGGAAACAATGATATAAGCAGGATGCAGGAAATTAAAGAAAGGTCTCTTCTACATGAAGGGCTGCTGCATTACTTTATTGTCAATTTCCCGCAGCGGGCAGGCGCATTGCGTGAATTCCTTGATGATGTACTGGGGCCTGGTGATGATATCACGAGGTTTGAGTACACAAAGAAAAATAATAAAGAAAGCGGTCCGGCGCTTGTTGGTATCGAATTGAAAAATAAGCATGAATACCATAGACTGATCGCGAGCATGGAGAATAAGGGATTTGCCTTCATGGAATTGAATAAGGATAATCAGTTGTTTAATTTACTGGTATAATATTAATAATAGATAATTAAGGGTGAATGTTATAGAATAAGAACTGTCACAGAAAATTAGCTTGCGCAGCCTTTGTGAATTTCTTATGAACTTTCACGGCATTCCTCCACTTTGGGGAGTAAAAGTACTATAATCATAGTAGATTTACAATATGAAAAAGGAGATGTTGATATGTTATCAAACATCGGAGTTCCTGGATTAATTTTAATCCTTGTCTTAGCCCTAATTATCTTTGGACCTAAAAAGCTTCCTGAGATCGGCCGTGCATTTGGCCAGACGCTTCGTGAATTCAAGAAATCAACTCGTGAATTGACAAGCGATGTCATGGAAGAATTTGAAGAAGAAAAGAAAGAAATCACGAAAGTCACTAAATAAGGTGTAAGATGCTTTTGTCTTACACCTTTTTTTAAAAAGAAGGCTTGTAGATGACAGGCTATTCAAGAACAGCACCAAAAGGAATTGGCAGGGGATTGTTATATGGAAGATAAAGAATTGAATCTGGTGGATCATCTCGATGAGCTGCGGAACAGACTGATCATTTCGGCTGTAGCATTTATTATTTTCTTTGGCGTAGGATTTTTCTATGTGAAAGAAATATATAACTTTTTTGTCCGGGATTTGGATGTAAAATTAATAGTCTTAGGTCCAAGTGACATCGTATGGATTTACTTCATGCTTGCCACCATCATCGCGATAGCTGGTACGATTCCTGTATTGGCCACACAGATTTGGCTTTTTGTCAAACCAGCACTCAGGCCAATCGAACGGAAAATATCACTTTCTTATATACCGGCGTTATTCATCCTATTCATCGTTGGTCTTGCTTTTGGCTACTTTGTGATTTTTCCTACAGTATTGAACTTCCTTGTGGAACTTAGCGGGGATATGCTCGTTACCAACTTTACGGCAGAGAAATATTTCAAATTCATCATGAATATGACCATCCCATTCGGGGTATTGTTCGAATTGCCAGTTGTCGTCATGTTCTTGACATCGTTGGGAATCATTAATCCTTATGTTCTGGTAAAGGTCAGGAAATATGCTTACTTTATATTAATTGTGATTTCAGTCATCATTTCTCCGCCTGATTTCATGTCCGATATTCTGGTTACGATTCCACTTTTGGTTTTGTATGAGATCAGCGTGAACTTGTCTAAATTTGTTTACAGACGGAAGCTTAAGAAGGAAAAAGAGTGGCAGGAGCAATATGGTGATATGGAAGAGGAAATCGATGAGGAAATATCCAGATAATAAAGGATTCAGATCCTGATCAAGCTCCAATAAAACAGACATTAAAACGTGTGGAATTCCACACGTTTTTATTATGATCTTTTTCCTCCGGACCTTTATACCTGTACTCATGATTCAGGGTAAGGAGTCCTCTAATATAACAGTTGTGTTGCTTAAATCTTGCAAGCATCAAGTTTACGAAAGTACCTAAAAAAAATATTTTTATCTCCGTAAACAGACACATTTCGACCAGGAATTGGGGTATAATATAATCAAACGGGTATAAAAGAGGATTGATATTTTGTTATTCAAAAGCCTAGAGTTCAAAAATGTTGTTGGACAGAAGGTTAAAGTCGTGGATATTCCTGTGTTGGAAGAAGAGAGCACCTTTTATTTTATGATCCAAGTCCGTTTGCAAACTTTTATAACAGCAATCTATCAGGAAAGAAACGCAAAAAAGTTTTATTCTTTTAAAGAGTATTTAAAAAGAGTCATGAAGTGGCCGGATTACGAGCAATTATTCCAATGTGCTGAATTGAAAAATAACGCCTGAAGATTCATTTTTTGAAGCGCCCTTAATTAAGGCGCTTTTGTTCTTTTTGTAGGCTCTTTTCGCAGATTTCGCTGCTTGGAAAACCGAAAAGAAAGTATGCAAATATTTTAAATTGCATTTGAGAATAGGTATAATAGTCATAGTGGAGTGTTTTGATAGGGATGTGAAATTATGTGTAAAATTAAAATTGTAACTGATTCTACTTGTGATCTGAATGATGAGCTTATTAAAGAATGGGGGATCGTCGTTGTCCCTTTATCCATTTCTATTAATGGGGAAAATTTTTTAGATAGAGTGGACATCAGTCCAAAGGAATTCATGGAAAAGATGAAAGCTTCTCCTGAGTTGCCAAAGAGTTCTCAGCCACCTGCCGGTGAATTTTTAAAGGTTTATGACGAGCTGGCTGCGGACGGTTATGAAATCATCTCCATACATATGACAGGCGGCATGAGCGGTACCGTCCGCTCTGCAGAAAGTGCGGCGCAGATGACCAGTGCGAAGGTGCATGTAGTGGATTCCCGCTTTATATCGAAAGCTTTGGCATTTCAAGTCCTTGAGTCTGCCAGGATGGCCGCTGAAGGCAAATCAGCTGAAGAAATAGTCACAAGGCTGGATGAAATAAGAAATCAGACTCGTCTTTTTGTGGTCGTTGATACGCTTGAGAACTTGGTCAAGGGAGGGCGTATTGGCAAAGGAAAAGCCATGATTGGTTCATTGTTGAATATTAAACCAATCGCTTCTCTGGAAGGTGGAGAGTATACGCCAGTTTCCAAGGCCAGAAGTCATTCCCAGGTGGTAAAGTTTCTTAGAAATCAATTTGCCTCAGATGTAGACGGAAGAACGATCAAAGGTGTAGGGCTTGTTCACGCAGAAGGCATAGGCCTTGCAGAAAAAATTAAAGAAGCTGTGTATGAAGTCTCTGGCTATGATGACTTTACAATCGAAGAAACAACGCCAATCGTGAGTACTCATACTGGTCCAGGTGCTATAGGTTTTATGTACTATTTTGAATAAGGCTCATTCCTCAAAGTCCTGAAATTTATATTTCAGGATTTTTCTATTGGCATACAAAGTTTTTTTACAACACAGGAAAATCAAAGATTGTGTCGAATATTTTCATTATTCACTTTAGATGGAACGGAATGTGACAATGAAAATATGAAGCTTAATGTTAAGAACATGCCATTATTTAAAAAGGTCTTAATGTTTTCGTTTATGATCACAACGATTGTGGTCGTGTCAACAATAGGAACAAGCTTCTACCTGCAGTCAAAACAATTGAAAAGCCAAATGGCAGACAAGGTTGAAGGAGTGGCGGGTATTTGGTCATCCACACTGGATCCTGAGGACATTAAAAAGGCAGATGAGCTCCGTGATCCGTCGACCCCTTCCAATAGGAGGCTCGAAAAGCTTCTCACTATGGTAGGCGATAAAAGTGCTTCATTCCTCGGTGCTTACATTATCCTGCCTGAAGAATATCCAAATCAGAAAGTTTACATATTGTCTGCATCAGATGTTTATAATGGATACTCCTTCGATTCCATGATGTTTTATGATGCAGGTGAAGAATTTTTAGGTGCGTATCGAGAAACAAGGAAAAATAAGACCATAACAAGTACCGATATTTTTACAGATCAATATGGATCTTGGATTTCTTCCTTTGCTCCAATTACAGATAACAGCGGTAATGTAGTAGCCATACTGGGGATTGATGCAAAGGCATCCATCATAAAGAAAAATCAAATGGAAATTCTTCTGCTGTTATTGTTGGAGATGGCCGCCATTTTAGCTGCCGTATATGTCATTCTGAATTGGGGTCTCAAAAAGGTCATGAAACCAGTAGATGATTTGTTTTTTGGCATAAAGGAAATCAGTTCTGGTAATTTCAGCGTCAAACTTCCGGTCCATGATCAATCTGAGTTAAGTTTATTGAGTGAAAAGTTCAATGAGATGGCTTCCCAGCTCTCCCAGCTATTCGAAAGGGTTTCTGAGGCGTCAAAGCAATTGGGCCAAACATCCATTAAGGATAAGGAATCTCTTCTGTTGGAAGAAGCCATTAATACCATGGAGGATATCTTTGAACGTACAAAGCTTCAGCAAGAGCTTCAACGTGCGGAGAAAATGAACGCGATCGGCCAGCTGGCAGCCTCTGTTGCGCATGAAATCAGGAACCCTATGACTGTTGTTAAAGGCTTCCTGCAAATTTTCCTCTCCAAAGAGATGAGTGAAGAAGACCATATGTATTTGAAGCTGATGATCGAAGAACTGAACAGAGCGGAAAATATCATTAATGACTATTTGAGTCTGGCCAAACCTGATGTTGGAAAGCTTGAAACCATCGATGGCAGCGTGCTGACGGAACAGGTCATGGATTTGATGAGCTCTTATGCCATGATGTCAAAAAATATTTCAATGCATACCGAAATAAAGGATCAGGTTAGAATCAGGGGCAATAAGAGTGAACTAAAACAAGTGCTTATCAATATCCTTAAAAACGGCATCGAAGCAATGGGGGATGGAGGCAAGCTTAGTATGACACTGGAGAAGCAAGGTGACTTTGGTGTTTTCATCGTCAAAGATACAGGAATTGGCATGACTGAGGAGGAGCTCTCAAGGCTTGGCACGGCTTTTTATTCACTAAAAGAGCGGGGAACAGGAATGGGATTGATGGTATGTTACCAGATCGTAGAACGGATGAAAGGCCATATAAAGGTTACGAGCAAAAAAGGAGAAGGTACCATTTTTGAGATAATGGTCCCATTATTAATGGAAAGCCCTGAGTAAAAATCAGGGCTTTTTAAAATTTTGCCATTATTTTCAATGCCCTCAATATAATTTTAGAAAGGGGGTGCCCGGATTTGGTTAAAAAGATACTGTTTTTTAGTGATTTTGGAATAGATGACAATATCGCTGTATTATATGCGTTCTTTAACAAGGAAATCGAACTGGTTGGAGTAGTTGCTGATTATGGAAATGTTTCAAAGCAAGACGCGATGCGAAATGCTGCTTATATTCAGGAACTTACAGGAAGGAAAGATGTTCCAGCTTTCGCAGGTGCTGAACTGCCATTGACAGGAGATCCGCCTGCATATGTGCCTGACGTCCACGGCATTGAAGGACTGGGTCCAATTATCCCTGATATTGAAGTGGATTACACTCTTGAAAATTTCCATGGTATCCAGGAAATCATCGAAAAAAACCCAGGTGAAATCAATATTGTGAATGTTGGCAGGCTGTCATCACTTGCGGCTGCATTCATTCTCTATCCTGAAACCATGAAAAAAGTAAAGGGTTTTTACATTATGGGTGGTGCATTCAATGAACCGGGGAATGTGACGCCGGTGGCTGAAGCGAATTTCTATGGTGACCCTTACGCCGCTAACATCTTGTTGACTCAGGCCAAAACACCTGTTAAAATCATTCCGCTAAATGTGACAAGTGGAGCGATAGTCACTCCTGCCTTGATTAATGAGCTTGATGAGTATTACCACTCAATCGGGAGTGAAGTAGGAAAGCTTGTGAAGCCAATGTTTGATTATTACTACAAGTTTTATAAGGAACGAAATCCTGAACTGACTGGTGCTCCTCTCCACGATGTTCTTACCTTATGGGCGTTGGTCCATGAAGATCATGTAGTTTACCGCGACATCCCTGTTAAGGTTGTCGTAAACATAGGAGAGGCATTTGGACAGAGCATCGGAGATTTTAGGAGTTATATTGATAAAGCAGTATATCCTGTCCATCAAGTAGCAGTCAACTTCAATTATGCAGAGTTCATAAAAGATTTCTACAAGACGATGAAAAATTCACAAACTCACAATGGCACAGGGTAAATGATGTAATTTCACACATCTTTCATACCTTTTTCTTTCTTCTCTCAAATGCCTCTGATAAAATTGTCTTTGGACATTATTCGAGAGATTGCAGGTGATTGTTTTGAAAAAGGTTTATATCATTCTCATGCTTGCTTCAGTTATGATGTTTGCTGCCGCATGTGGGAATAGCGGACTTAAGGATGCGATGAACTATCCGATTGAGGATTTTACTTTCACGAATCAAGAGGGTGAATCGGTTAGTAAAGCGGATTTAAAAGGCAAAGTATGGGTTGCCAGCTTTATTTTTACGAACTGTGCGGATGTCTGTCCGCCAATGACAGCCAATATGGCGAAGCTACAGGATATGATGAAGGAAGAAGGGCTTGAGGATGTCGAGATTGTTTCCTTCAGTGTAGATCCTGCTGTAGATAGTCCTGAGGTACTTAAGGAGTATGGCAAGAAGTTCAATGTTGACTTTACGAACTGGTCTTTCCTTACAGGCTATACACAAGAGGAAATAGAGAAATTTGCGCTTGAAAGCTTCAAGGCCTTTGTGAAGAAGCCGGAAACAGGGGATCAGGTCATTCATGGTACCGATTTTTATCTTGTCGATCAGAACGGGGAAATGAGAAAGTATTATACTGGATTGAAGGAAGTCCCTTTTGAACAAATAATTAAAGATATTAAAACACTTCAATAGGCCGCAAATTGTGGCCTGTTTTTTTGTCCCGGGATAAACCTTTCCAGGATGAACAAAATTAAAATATACGTTCCGCTTTGTGGTTCGAAATGATAAAAGCAAATCGGAAAATAAGCCCCATCAAATGCATTAAATGATATAATAATTATACTTTTTAAAGGTAGGTGATGGATATTGTTGAAGAAATTCACCTTACTTTATTTAGCACTGGCCATGATCTTATCGTCCTGCAGCCAGTTTGAAAGTTTTGAAAAAGGGAACTTCAATAAGGTCAAGGAAACAGGAATGGAATTGAAGGAAGCATTGCCAACCTCATTCTTTCCGAGGGATTTGCATATTGTTGCTGCGGGGGATTCACTGACACAGGGTGTAGGGGACAGTACTGACTCAGGAGGTTATATTCCATACCTTACTGAGCAGCTCGAAAAAGAAAAGACAATAAAAAATGCGAATTTCGAAAATTTTGGTGTCAGAGGGAACCGGACCGACCAGCTTCTTACTAGGCTGAAAAATAAAAATGTACAATCCTCTTTAGAAGATGCGGATTTGATCATATTAACGATCGGCGGAAATGATTTAATGAAGGTGGTTAAGCAGAATTTCTCCAGTCTGCATCTAAATCAATTCAAAGCAGAACAAAAGTTGTTCGCAGACCAGCTTCAGGAAATCTTTTTATCAATCCGAAACCAAAATCAAGAAGCTCCAATTGTATTAGTGGGACTTTATAATCCATTTTATAGCTGGTTTGCGGATGTTGAGGAAATGAATCAAATAGTGGATGAATGGAACGGCCAAAGCCTATCAATCGTAGAACAGGACGGGAATGCACATTTTGTCGACATTCATGATATTTTCCTGAACAATGAAGAAAACCTGTTATATACTGATTACTTTCATCCAAACGACCGGGGATACCAATTAATTGCTGACCGGATTTTTGAAACACTGGATGAGCAGGTCATTGACTCAATAACTAACTGATGCAATAAGTCAAGGAAGAGGAGTTACAAAGAGTAATGAAAAAAAACAAATGGAAAATAAGCTTTTTTATATTATTGGGTATCATGGCTGCAGTGTTCCTGTCAGTCTGGGTCCTAATCGCTTCACCAGTTGAGGAAACAAAAATAGAGCCTGTCCCGAATCAATCTGATAGAGATGATGTCGCTTTTAATGTTTCGACAAATAAAAGGGATTTGAATCGTGTCATCAATCACTACCTGGAAGAAGAAGTAAAAAACAGCCAGATTGATTATCAAGTTCTGCTGACAGATGAAGTGGAGTTATATGGGACGCTGCCGCTCTTCAGCCAAGAACTGGAACTAAGGCTGACCTTCGAACCGCAAGCATTGAAAAATGGGGATCTAATATTAAAGCAGAGATCCATTTCAGTTGGAAAGCTGAATCTGCCTGTTTCAACCGTACTAAAATTTGTCCGGGACAGCTATGATTTGCCGGACGCCGTGAACATCCAGCCGAAGGAAGAAAGAGTATACGTTTCGATGCAGAGACTTAAGTTGAAAAGTGACATAAAAGTCCGTGTGAATGAGTTTGATTTGAAAAAGGATAACATTAAGTTTACGCTGCTTGTTCCAGCAGATTGAGGAGGCACTCATAAGGGTGCCTTCTTTTCATTTTCTCACATTCATCTTCTTAGGTAGAGGTGGGGCTATTTAGTGAGTGAAAATAATTCCCAGCAATTTTAAAAGAAAAGACAGGCCGGTCGCCCGGCCTCGCTACCCTTGTAATATTAATACTTCAATTGGTGGTTCCCCTTTAGCGGTGCCTACCGCAACGATTGTATAGGCGTTGTTTGGTTCCAACTTAACATCGGGAATTGTCACTACTGTGTTTTTGGTGCCGGCAACTTTCGCCTCAAGCGTAACAGTCATGGGGGTTAACGCTAGATAAGTAGAAGCTTGTTTATAGGATACATTTTGGAAAATGACATCACCATTTTTCCCGGCAATATCTACAGCTGGTGCATCTGGGGAAAGGTGGATAAATTTAGCTTTCGTTTCTCCTACTGGAGTCTGCGGGCTGTCTTCAAAAGTCAGCAGCCGGAGGTTATTGGCAGGACCGGCAATCGCTGCTGTGTATATCCTTCCTGGTTCGACCGATATTTTCTTGCTGATCACGGTAGATACACTATCACCTGCTGGATATATATCAATCTGATATTTCCCTGGCTGGAGCTGCATATGGCTGCTGTTTGATTTATAGCTGAAGTCGCGGAGCACCCTGTTACCATTTACATAAATATCAACATTCTCAACCCCCGGTGAACCGTGCAAGAAACGAACCATTGATGAAGTGGATTGACTTTGCGTTACGGAAGGGGAGCGCATTAACTGGACAGCCTTATTCATGTTTCGCAGATGTTTGTGGTAATACATGACATGCAAGCTTGGGTTAAGGTATTTATAGTAATTGGCCAATAAATCATATATGGCCGCTTTCTGAAGGTAATCATTCTGGTTTCTTGGTGACATACCCCTCACTCCTAAAATTATTGAATGCTCAAATGTAAAGTATGCAAATTGGGCGCAAGAGGTGCAAATAGGCAGCGGGAAGTTGAAATTAAGCTTTACTTGAGGAATGTTTTACCATATACTATAAATAACTAAAAGAGAGGCAGGTGGAGTGAAATGAGCAAAATGTTAATTGTTTCGATGATGACTGTTGCTTTTTGCACGGCCCCTGACCTGAGCGGATCAGTAGACGACTAGTGTCTTATTCTTCATGCTTTTGAACCACGGGCTGTGTATGCCTGTGGTTTTTTATATTATACAAAAGCATGATGGAGGAATAAGAATTGAATTACTTTGAAAATATCGGAATGAGTGTTGAATTGAACAGCCTTTTTAACGAAAATTATCCAGATGGACTGAAGCTGGGCAGAGTAGCATTAGAGCATAAGCATAGTTACAGGGTATGGCTCGATGAAGGAGAATATCTATGTACTTTAGCTGGAAAATTGACATTTGAAGCAAATGGCCGTGAAGATTTGCCGGCAGTCGGAGACTGGGTTGCCGTTCAGGCTTCCCCGGGGGAGAAGCGGGGGATCATTAAAGGCATCCTGCCAAGAAAAAGCAAGTTTTCCAGAAAGGCTGCCGGCCAGGTTACCGAGGAACAAATAGTGGCAGCGAATGTTGATACTGTCTTCATCGTTAACTCACTTAATGATGATTTGAATCTAAGACGAATTGAGCGATACCTGCTTCTTGCATGGGAAAGCGGTTCGAACCCTGTCATCATTTTAAGCAAAGCAGATTTAGCGACGGATTTACAAGCAAAGCTGGATCAAGTTTCCTCAGTGGCTCTCGGTGTACCTGTAATAGCGGTAAGTGTTCTTGAAGGAACAGGCATTGAGGAACTTCAGACCTATCTGGCACCAGGTAAAACAATAGCATTGATCGGTTCGTCAGGAGTCGGCAAGTCAAGCCTTGTCAACTACTTCACAGGATTTGAAAAGCAGCTTGTCCAGGAAATCAGGGAAAGCGATGATAAAGGTAAGCATACTACCACCCATCGGGAATTGGTCCTGCTGCCTGGAGGGGCGATCTTAATTGATACACCAGGAATGAGGGAAATACAGCTATGGACCAGTGAAGATGGAATTACTGAGAGCTTCGCAGATATCGAAGAGTATGCTGATGCATGCAAATTTCGTGATTGCAGCCATAAAAACGAACCCGGCTGCGCAGTTGTGTCAGCAATACAGGAAGGACTGCTCGAAGAAAGCAGACTCGCCAGCTATAAAAAGCTGCAAAAAGAGCTGGCCTATATAGACTGTAAGCTGGATAAAAAGGCACAAGCCGAAGAAAAAAAGCACTGGAAAAACATCAGTAAAGAAGCCCGCCATAATTCCGTGCACAAACGGAGATAATGTAAAAACCTCTTCTATGGAAGGGGTTTTTTATTGTACACCAGGAAATTATAGAAGTATTATTGTGTGGATAACTCCATATGGGTATCTTAATCCAGCTCCAGCGCCTAGCCAGTTTTCATCCCTGACAGTGCATCCTCGAGTATCTTGCGAGATGCGTTAGCTTTGAGCAGCTCGAGACGCTGGTCCAGTTTCGCCTCCTAGAAACTCCGAAACTTCAACTCCGCCGGCAGAAGCAAAAAACGCTTCTTTGTCGGAGTCTCCAGTTTTGCGTTTCTGGACAGTCAGCTATACTTTTCGGTTTCGGTCCGCCCAATGAAGTCAAAGAACGACTTCACCGGTCAGCCCTCCAGCACTTGTCGGGGCTGACCAAGGCGCTTCCGCTTTTTGTTCTTGTTTGAGGGCTCTGAATGTGTTTTTTGCTTTAAAAGTTATACAATAGGGAATAAGTATTTGAGTAGACAGTTACATTAAATTATCAAAAGCTTGAAAGATGAGGTGTCACTATGGAAAAAAGTAAACACGAGCTTGCTACATTTGCCGGAGGCTGTTTCTGGTGCATGGTCAAGCCGTTCGATGAGCAGCCGGGGATTGTCAGCATTGTATCCGGCTATACTGGAGGCACAACAGAGAACCCTACATATGAGCAGGTATGCAGCGAGACCACCGGGCACTATGAAGCTGTACAAATCACATACAATCCAGAAATATTCCCATATGAGAACCTGCTGCAGTTGTACTGGCAGCAAATTGATCCGACAGATCCCGGAGGTCAGTTTTACGACAGGGGACAATCATATCAGACCGCGATTTTTTATCATAATGAGGAACAAAGACAGTTAGCGGAAGAGTCGAAACGGAAGCTTGCCGAAAGCGGGATTTTCACGAAACCTATCGCTACTCAGATTTTACCGGCCAAAACATTTTATCCTGCAGAGACATACCATCAGGATTATTATAAAAAGAATCCTGAAAGGTATAATGCATACCAAATAGGCTCAGGGAGATCTGCATTCATCAGGAATCATTGGGGGGAAAAGAAATGACGAAAAATAATCAAGAGGAGTTAAAGAAGAAACTGACTCCCATGCAATATGAGGTCACGCAAAATAATGGTACCGAACCGCCATTCAGAAATGAGTATTGGAATGATTTAAGAGAGGGAATTTATGTCGATATTGTCTCAGGCAAGGCTTTGTTCAGTTCCAGGGATAAATATGATGCCGGATGCGGCTGGCCAAGTTTCACGAAGCCGATCATGGAGGAAGAGATAATCGAAAAACAAGACACAAGCCATTTCATGGTCAGGACTGAAGTGCGGAGCAAGACGGCAGATTCTCATTTAGGACATGTGTTTGATGATGGACCTGGAGAAAATGGCTTGCGATATTGCATTAATTCAGCAGCATTGAGGTTTGTTCCGAAAGAAAAAATGGAAGAGGAAGGATATGGAGAGTATCTCAAGCTGTTCCAAGATTAATCATTTATGAAAGGAATGATACTGTTGTTTAAAAAGCTATTCGGAATAAAAGAGGAACAGGTTAAAACAATACAGCTGTTAGCACCAATGACGGGTAAAGCAGTAAGTTTATCTTCAGTTCCAGATCCTGTCTTTTCGGAAAAGATGATGGGGGATGGGGTGGCGATCGAACCGTCAGAGGGAGTGGTCGTATCCCCGGTGGAAGGAGAAATCCTGCAGGTTTTCCCAACAAAGCATGCTGTCGGAATCAGGGCGAAAAACGGTGCAGAGCTATTGATCCATATTGGGTTGGAGACTGTTTCCCTCAAGGGAGAAGGCTTCGAAACACATGTAACACAAGGTGATAAAGTGAAGGAAGGCGATAAACTTGTAACCTTTGATCTCTCTGTGATCAGCGAAAAGGCAAAAAGTACTGTGACACCAGTAATCATCACCAACACAGACCAGGCTGCCGAATTGAAAGTTCTAACAGAAGGAAATGTTGAAAAGGGAATAACGCCAATTCTCGAAGTGACCTTTGAATAGGTATCAGGCCATAGTACAAAGAAAAACAGCCGCTGATGATCAGCGGCTGTTTTCATGAACGGATTTTTTGCCATTTGCAGAAGTCATTCCCCCTGAGAGGATGAATTTCAATGCATCTTCAGGCTTTACGTCAATGATTTCAACCTCACTTTTGGGGATGAGGAAGGTGAACCCGGCTACCTGGAACGTCTGGGGTACATAGACCGCAACATGTTCGGATAATGGCTCATGGAATGATTTCAGGTTTTCTGTCGTAATGAAGCCGAGACTTTTCATATTGGTACCTGGTATTGTAACCAGAGCGACCTTGGAGAATGATTTTTTCTCGCCAAGAAAGGAATGGACTGTGTCCTTGATAACAGAGTAAACCGTTTTTACGAAAGGTGTCTTTTCCAGCAATCTGTCAATGAGTTTGATGATACTTCCGGTAATGAAACGGGTGGACAGCCATCCCAAGATCGTAATAAGGACCAGCGTTGTCAGGAGGCCGATGCCAGGTATATACCGTTCTTGCAAATAGGGCTTCAGGACATTCCCAAGAAGGCTGTCTAAGAACATGAATGTTTTATAAATGACATAGATAACGAGGATGATCGGGACTATTGTCAAAATCCCATTAATAAAATTCTTCAATACACTTTTCATGATGAACTCCTTATTCAAAACATATGGAAGTATCATACACTTTTTTAATGTAACTTTCTATAATTATTTTTGTTCATCTTTTGCGGCGATAATCGAAGATATCTGGACGTTTGACTTTTCACTTGTATTGTTTGTTGAAATCGTACCAATTGTTTCAAAACGAACCGTGTGCCGTCCTTTCTCGAGTCCACTTGCGATATATAGATATCTTTCACGAGTAAAAGGCCACCAGGTCGAAAGCGTCGTGACATATTCTCCGTCGATCAACACCCTCACCATTCCTCCGTCCTGGCTTCGAATCGCCTTTACTCCAAGAATCGGGCCTTCGAACTCATATTCTAAATAATCTCCAGGTTTCTTGCTGATATTAATTCCATTTTCAATGACGAATCCCTGGCTGCGAGATAAATTCTTTATTTCGTACAGGGTTAAGGATTGATTCATGGTTAAAGGCTTTGGAAGGCTGGCAATCTCGGTATCTGTCTTGATATTATTCTGGATCAGTTCAAGGATTGAAGCTGCGTACAACTGATATCCTTTCCCATTAGGATGGACCGTATCTGTGGTAAGCTGCTCTGTTAGCATCCCGGATTGTTTAAAAGGGATCCGCATGTCAAGCGGCTTTGCTCCATAATGCACCGATACTCTATTTATCGCATCAGCGAATTTCTCTTGTTTTAAAGGACTTTCGATGATGGTGATGATTTCAGCGCCTGGATAGTGCTCCTTGGCATTCCGGATCAATTTTTCATAAAAGAAAGTAAACTGTTCAGAATCCATGTATTTACGATCATTCTCGCCAAAAACAATGAAAATAAGATCTATGTCCCGGAATTTCGGAGCTTTCTCCAGTTTATAAATTCCTTCGAACGTGGTTGCTCCGCTCTGGACGACCATATTCCTTCTTGCCCGGGACCCGCTGAAATCCTTAATAAGGACCTCCAACTGGTTATACCAGCGTAAATCCTTATTTTCTGCGCCCGCACCCCGGCCTATGCTGTCTCCGATTATTAAATAATTAAACTTCGAACCTGCTTCAATTTTTTCATATACAGTTAAATTTCTGGAAAGGTAATGTTCAGACTTTATCGCTAAAAAGGTAATTACTGCAGCGGTGAGGAGAATTATACTGAATATTTTTTTTGCTCTTGGTGTCATTCTTGTTGGGATCCCTCCGAAAAAATCTATACCCTTATTTTAACCGTTAACTTCCAACATTGTAATAAATTTTCCGGTTATTTGAGTTGAAAGTAACCCATAAATTTATAAAAATGGGCAAATGCACAAACGGGTCAAGTACCCATATCATACCGTAAAGGGAAAGCAATTCAAAAACAAACGAGGAGTGGTTTTTAATGTACGGATATGATAATGCCCCAATGCCTGTAACATCACCAATGGGAACAGCACCAATGCATGGAACTTTCTGTGGCGGAGGTTACCCTTATGCAGGAGTGGGCGGTGCTGGTTACGGATACGGCGGTTTTGCATTGATCGTTGTTCTGTTTATCTTGTTAATCATCATTGGCGCATGCTGCAGCTATAACTGGTAAAAACAATGTACTGAGATAAAATAAGAGGCTGCCTGCCAGGCAGTCTCTTATTATGATTTTTGAAAACACGAACATTATTTCGATTCACAACTGATATAGTTCGTAAATATTGTTGACTCCTGTGCTGTTGTTTGTTATATTTACCAATGGTTAAGCAAAAAACTGATTGGCGGGGGATGCAGAATGAATACAAACTATGATGTGATTGTCGTTGGAGCAGGTCCGGCAGGTATTTTTACTTGTTATGAATTATCGTTGAAGATGCCTGAGGCAAAGGTCTTGCTGGTTGATAAAGGTCACGATATTTACCGGAGGAACTGTCCGATTTTACAGAAGAAAATTGAAAAATGCCCGCCGCCAGCCGGGAAGAAAGATTTTGCCGGTTGCCTTCCAGCCTGTTCGATTACGAATGGTTTTGGCGGTGCCGGAGCATATTCTGATGGAAAGTTCAATATTACAAGTGAATTCGGTGGATGGATGACGGACTACCTTCCTGATTCAAAAGTCGTCGAGCTTATTAAATACGTTGATGAAATTAACCTTAAGCATGGAGCTACAGAAAGCATCACGGACCCAATGACAGATAAGGTCAGGGAAATCGAAAGAAGAGGCTATGCGGCAGGCTTGAAGCTGTTAAGGGCACAGGTACGCCATCTTGGGACTGAGCAGAATCTTGAGATTTTGAAAAATATCTTTGAATACTTAAAAGATAAAGTGGATATGGCGTTCAAGACGGAGATCGAGGATTTGATTACCGAGAAGACTCAAGATGGCCATATAGTCAAAGGTGTTGAGCTTAGGAGCGGTGAGAAAATACTTGCAGGAAAAGTTGTCGTTGCCCCTGGCCGTGACGGCTCCAAATGGCTCACACAGCTTTTGAAAAAAAGAAGGCTTAAGATGATTAACAACCAGGTCGACATTGGCGTCCGTGTTGAAACGTCCAATGTTGTCATGGAGGAAATAAATGAACATTTATATGAAGGGAAATTTATCTTCAATACTTCCGTAGGGACAAGTGTCAGGACATTCTGCAGCAATCCTTCTGGACATGTTGTCGTCGAGAACCATTCTGGAATCATGCTTGCTAATGGCCATGCCTACAAAGATCCTAAACTTGGAAGCGGCAATACCAACTTTGCCTTGCTGGTATCACATACTTTTTCTGAGCCATTTGATAAGCCAAATGAATATGCACATGAGATTTCCAGGCTGGCAAACAGCCTTTCCAACGGCGGCCTGATTGTCCAAAAATATGGTGATATCTTGAAAGGACGCAGGTCAACGGAAAAGAGGATCAAAGAAGGATTTTTAGAACCAACTTTAAAGGAAGCTGTTCCGGGGGACCTGGGACTTGTCCTTCCATATAATACGCTGAAGAGCTTGATCGAGATGACGGAAGCACTTAATCAGGTCACTCCAGGTTTGGCATCAGACCATACTTTGTTCTATGGAGTAGAGGCGAAATTCTATTCGGCAAGACCAAAGTTGAATGACAGATTTGAAACCGAAATCGGCGGACTGTATGTTGGAGGAGACGGTGCCGGCATCACGAGAGGACTGGCACAGGCCAGCGCATGCGGTGTATGGATTGCCACCGACATCATCGAAAAGTCAAAGATTAGCCGGAAAGCTGAGCCTGCACTGGTGTAAAGATACTTACACACTCGCTTTTCTTTGATAAAATAAGAGATAAATAGAGAAGAGGCGGGGAGAGAATGTTTGCACCTAAATTAATGCCAGGGGATGAAATTAGAGTAATTGCGCCAGCGACGAGCATGATCATTTTAAAAGAAGCCCAGGTAGACTTGGCTGTTGAAAGGTTGACGAATCTGGGCTTCAATGTGACATTTGGAAAAAATGCGGATGCACATGACGAGTTCTTCAGCTCATCCATTGCTGAAAGGATTGAGGACTTGCATGATGCTTTTGCAGATCCAAATGTAAAAGGTATCTTAACTGCAATTGGCGGGTATAATTCCAATCAGCTGCTAAAGTATATAGACTTCGACCTGATTGCTGCAAATCCAAAGATTTTGTGCGGGTACAGTGACATTACTGCGCTGCAACTGGCAATCTATCAAAAAACAGGTCTCGTAACCTACTCGGGTCCTCATTTTTCAAGCTTCGGTGTGAAGCATGGACTAGAATATACTATGGAATCGTTCTTGCAGGCAGTCACCAATGATGCGCCATATGAGATTGTACCATCTGAAACGTGGTCTGACGATGCCTGGTATCTCGACCAGGAAAATCGGACATTCCATGAACAAAACGGCTATTTGGTCCTCCAGGAAGGAGAGGCCGAAGGTAGACTGGTCGGCGGAAATCTTTGTACGATGAACTTGCTTCAGGGTTCAGAATTCATGCTTTCCCTGAAAGATAGCATCCTGTTCATTGAGGATGACGAAGAAAGCCATTCCAGGAGCTTTGATAGAGACCTGCAATCGCTGCTGCATCTTCCGGATGCTGACTCGATCAAAGCGCTGTTGATTGGCCGCTTCCAAAAAAACTCTAATATTACGGAAGAGGCATTAAGGAAGATTATTTTCAGTAAGGAAGAGCTGCGCAACATACCCATCATCGCAAATGTCAATTTCGGCCATGTCCAGCCATTCGCGACATTGCCAATCGGAGCAACCGCCACTGTAAAAGCAGCGGCAGGCCAAACCGAGATCTTTATTGAACAGAAAGAATAGGATATATTTTGAGGCACCTTTGCAGGTGTCTTTTTTTTAGGGCGTTGCTGAATTATGAATAGCTTTGAAGCTATCTGAAGCAGGTTCAAGTTCAGACAAAACAGCCGATGGAAGAGCAGAAATTGTCCGAAGTCACCCCAGGTTCGGACAAAACAACCGGCAGAAGAGCAATATTTGTCCGAAGTCACCGCAGGTTCGGACAAAACAGCCAGCGGAAGAGGTGAATTTGTCCGAAGTCACCCCGGGTTCGGACAAAACAGCCGATGGAAGAGCAGAAATTGTCCGAAGTCCCCCCAGGTTCGGACAAAACAGCCAGCGGAAGAGGTGAAATTGTCCGAAGTCACCCCGGGTTCGGACAAAACTGCCAGCGAAAGAGCAGAAATTGTCCGAAGTCACCCCCGGTTCGGACAAAACAGCCAGCGGAAGAGATGAATTTGTCCGAAGTCACCCCGGGTTCGGACAAAACAGCCAGCGGAAGAGCAATATTTGTCCGAAGTCACCGCAGGTTCGGACAAAACAGCCGGCAGAAGAGCAGAAATTGTCCGAAGTCCCCCCAGGTTCGGACAAAACAGCCAATGGAAGAGCAGAAATTGTCCGAAGTCCCCCCAGGTTCGGACAAAACAGCCAATGGAAGAGCAGGAATTGTCCGAAGTCACCCCCGGTTCGGACAAAACAGCCAGCGGAAGAGGTGAATTTGTCCGAAGTCACCCCGGGTTCGGACAAAACAGCCAGCGGAAGAGCAATATTTGTCCGAAGTCACCCCGGGTTCGGACAAACTGCCAGCGAAAGAGCAGAAATTGTGTCCGAAGTAGCCAGTCCTCAATTTGAATATTCATTTATAAGAACCAACCCTTCCAAAAATCCAGCCCTGTCCCACTTAATTTTTTCATCTTCAAGAAAGATTCCCGCTTTCATTTCATACACTTTACAGAATGTCCATTTAATTTTAATTGCGGTGAATGGAGTGAAATTATGAAGCCGTCCTACTTGATTAAACCTGCCTTGGATGAGAGCTATCCAGAGATTGACTATGGAAAGGGTGTCTTTCTTTTTGACAAGGAAGGCAAAAAATATCTTGATGCTGCATCCGGGGCTGTCACAGCAAATATTGGACACGGGGTTCCCGAAATTATCCTGGCCATGCATGAGCAGTCGAAAAAGGTGTCTTTTGTCTATCGCTCTCAATTCACCAGTGAGGCAGCTGAAAAGCTTGCGGAAAAAATTGCTGATGCTTTGCCGGGGGATTTAAATTGGAGTTTCTTTGTAAATAGTGGTTCAGAGGCTACAGAAACCGCGCTTAAGATTGCGATTCAGTACTGGCAAGAAAAGGGGATCAAGTCAAAGACAAAAATTTTATCCCGATGGATCAGCTACCATGGAATCACTTTAGGGGCCCTTTCGATGTCAGGGCATCCAGGGAGGAGAGCAAGGTTCGTTCCATTGCTTGAGGAATTCCCGTCCATTTCACCTCCATATTGCTACCGATGTCCATATCAAAGCACAGCACCTGAATGTGGTTTTTTATGTGCGATGGAGCTAGAGGGAGCAATCAAGCGGATTGGTTCTGAACATATCGCCGGGTTCATCGCAGAACCGGTGATCGGTGCTGCTGGAGGCGCAATAACTCCTCCAAAAGGATATTACGAAACAATCAAGAAGATTTGTGACGAAAACAATATATTATTCATCGCGGATGAGGTGATGACAGGCTTTGGCCGAACAGGACCGATGCTCGCATCTGAACACTGGAACATCATCCCCGACATTGTCGTTCTTGGAAAAGGAATGGGGGCAGGATACGCTCCGATAGCAGCAACGGTGGTCAGTGACCATGTAATGGAGCCAATTCAGAGCGGCTCTAAATCGATTATGAGCGGCCATACTCTTAGCGCGAATCCCCAGTCATGCGCAGCCGCACTGGCTGTCTTGGAATACCTTGAGAACAATCAGATCCTCAGTGAAGTCGAATCAAAGTCTGTCTACCTGAAAAATAAACTCGATAAGTTGAAAAACCAGTTTGAGTTTATCGGTGATGTCCGGGGCAAGGGTTTGCTTCTAGGTCTTGAATTTGTCAGGTTGGCAGGTGCGAAAATCCCGTTTGAACGAAGCATCAAGTTAACAGAGCTAGTTGTAAAAACAGGAAGGGAGAAAGGGATTTTGCTGTATCCTGCCGGCGCCGGCCTGGATGGTCTGTCAGGAGACGCAGTCATTATCTCCCCACCGCTTACGATCACCAGGCGAGAGATTGATGAATTGATAGCTTTGCTGAAGGCAACATTCAATGAAGTGTATAGAATATTGGGATTTGCTTGTGAAAATGGAGATGAGAAATAGATGGAAAATCCATTTGGAAAAATAGCGACACTCGAACAGGCGATGGAGCATTTTTATGACGGGATGACCTTGATGTTTGGCGGTTTTGGTGGAGTAGGGTCTCCTCCTGATTTGATAGACGGCATTCTTGAAAAAGAAATAAAAAATCTTGTGCTGATTGGGAATGATACAGGTTTTCCTGAAATCGGCATCGGTAAAATTGTCAGCCGTGGAAAGGCAAGGAAAGTCATCGCCTCGCATATCGGGTCCAATCCGGTAGCAGGCGAACTGATGACCAAGGGGGAACTGGAGGTTGAGTTTTCGCCGCAAGGAACTCTGACAGAACGAATCCGCGCGGGAGGAATGGGTCTTGGCGCCATATTGACAGATGTCGGCGTCGATCATGACTTTGTTTCAAAAGGAAAAAGGAGAATGACCTTGAACGGCAAAGAATATTTGATCGAAACAGCTTTAACTGCCGAAGTTTCAATCGTTTATGCCAAAAAAGCAGACCCATATGGAAATCTTGTCTTTGATAAAAGTGCCAGGAATACAAACCCGCTTGTAGCGATGGCTGGAAATTTCACCATTGCGGAGGCAGAGGAAATTGTCCCCCTTGGCAGCCTGGATCCCGAAGAAATCATTACGCCTGGAGTATTCGTGGATATGGTAATTCCTTCTGGAGGGGTGAATTGGAAATGGGCATGGGAGTAGATGTCAGAAATAGAATGGCCAGACGAGCCGCCGAAGAAATCTCTCCGGGCATGGTTGTCAACCTGGGCATAGGAATTCCCTCTCTGGTCCCAAACCACCTTCCCAAGAATACGAGAGTCATGTTCCATGCAGAAAACGGGATAGTTGGGATGGGGCAGTCGCCTCAAAAAGGGTTTGAGGATGAAAACCTGTGCAATGCTGGCGGTTTCCCGGTTACTGTCATGGCGGGTTCGTCTTATTGCGATAGTGCTGTCGCCTTCGGAATGATTCGCAGAGGCAGAGTGGACCTTACTATTCTAGGATCCTTGCAGGTTAGCCAAAAAGGGGACCTGGCAAACTGGATTGTCCCGGGCAAGAAGGTTCCAGGTATGGGAGGGGCAATGGAGCTGGCACAAAAGACCCGGAAAGTTGCCGTATTGATGAACCATACCGATAAAAACGGGGCTTCTAAAATCGTTCAGTCTTGTACCTTGCCTTTGACGGCAGCAGAATGTGTCGACTTGGTGATTACCGATCTCGCAGTTTTTAAAATAATGGATGGTTCTTTGATTTTGTCTGAACTTTTTGCGCCACATACAATACCTGAAGTTACCTCTAAGACCGCATGCGAATTTACAATCGCAGAAGAGGTCAGGATTATCGAATATTAAAAGGGGCTGATATCGTGCAAACTCCTGAGCAAAAGGTGAGGAATTACATTAAAGAAAGCAGGATCAGAGGGACGCGGCTTTTACAGAAATTAGTTCAGGAACCTAGTACTAGAGGGAATGAAAGCGGAGCGCAGGCAGTCATTATAGAAAAATGCCGCGAGCTTGGACTTGAAATGGATATATGGGAAATCGGGGATAACGCACTTACTGTCCATCCGGCATTTTGTTCTGATCGAAAAGACTTCAATGGAAATCCAAATGCTATAGGGATTATGAGGGGGACAGGCGGAGGCAAATCGATGATCCTCAATGGCCATATTGATGTTGTTCCCGCAGGTGACCCTAAAGATTGGGATAAAGACCCGTTCAGCGGGCATATCGAATGCGGGAAGCTGTTTGGCAGAGGCTCAACAGATATGAAGGGCGGAACAACTTCACTGCTTATGGCAATGGAGGCAATTAAGAATTCAGGAATAAGGTTAAAGGGCGATGTTATTTTTCAGAGTGTGATTGAAGAAGAAAGCGGTGGCGCTGGAACCCTCGCGACGGTACTGAGAGGATATAAAGCGGATGCTGCCATCATCCCTGAGCCGACCAATATGAAGCTGTTTCCAAAACAGCAAGGATCGATGTGGTTCAGAATTTCTGTAAAAGGAAAAGGGGCGCATGGCGGAACAAGGTATGAAGGTATCAATGCGATTGAAAAATCCATGCTGGTGATTGATAGACTAAGAGATTTGGAGACTCAGAGAAATGAGAGAATCACAGACCCGTTTTTTGAGAGCATCCCGATTCCAATTCCTATCAATATCGGGAAAATCCATGCAGGAGACTGGCCATCATCTGTACCCGATTTAGCTGTCATTGAGGGCAGGATGGGGGTCGCCCCCAATGAAACGCAGGATGAGGCAAAGCAGGAAATGTTGGAAGCCATACTCGGAGTCTGTAATGAAGATACGTGGCTGAGGGATAATTCACCTGTGCTTGAATGGTTCGGTGCTAGCTGGCTTCCTGGCGACATGGATCCCGAACATGAACTGATTCATGTCCTTTCCGATAGCTTTAAGCAAGTAAAGGAAAAGACTCCTTTAATCGAAGCGTCTCCATGGGCTACTGACGGAGGAATCCTTTCCAAGGTCGGCGGCGTACCGGTAATGGTCTTTGGGCCGGGAGTAACGGAAACGGCCCATCAGGCGAATGAGTATATCAAGCTTGAAGATGTTTTTGAAGCTGCTGAAATCATAGCCCTTGCATTACTGAAGTGGTGTGAGGTCAGCGATTAGAGAAAAAAGGGGGAATCATGCAATGGGATATATAAAGATCAACACAGCGATACCGGGTCCGAAGGCACAGGCATTGTTAGCGCGAAAGGAAAAAAGTGTCCCTCTGGGACCGTTCAACACAATCAAGTCGTTTGCGGAAAAAGGAAAAGGTGCATTGTTGACGGATGTCGATGGAAATACCTTCATCGATTTTGCCGGGGCCATTGGAACTTTGAATGTGGGCCACTGTCCACCCGAGGTTGTGGATGCACTGCATGAGCAGATTGACCGCTACCTTCACCCTTGCTTTCATGTGATGATGTATGAACCATATATAGAACTGTCAGAATTGCTGAATGAGATCACTCCAGGAACTCATGATAAAAAAACCTTTTTTCTGAGCAGCGGAGCAGAAGCAGTTGAAAATGCGATCAAGATCGCCAGGAAATATTCGGGACGAAAAGGAATCATTTCATTTGAAAGAGGATTTCATGGAAGGACCTATATGGCCATGTCCCTGACTAGCAAAGTGAAGCCATACAAATACCAGTTCGGGCCTTTCGCTCCGGAAACTTATAAATGGCCTTACCCGGTTTATTCTCAGGAGAAAGAGATGAAACCTGAAGAACTGGACGCCTATATGCTGAAGAAGTTTGAGACTTTTTTCCTTAGCGAGGTTCCTGCTACCGAAATTGCGGCTGTCATAATGGAACCGATTCAGGGGGAAGGCGGATTTAATATTCCATCCAAGGTTTTTGTCCAGGGAGTGAAGAGAATCTGTGAACAGTATGGAATTCTCTTTATTGCAGATGAAATCCAAACCGGTTTTGGCAGGACTGGAAAGATGTTTGCGATGGAGCACTACGATGTTGTCCCAGACTTGATGACCATGTCAAAATCAATAGCTGCCGGACTCCCAATCAGTGCGGTCACAGGCAGGGCCGAGATTATGGATTCAGCAGGTGTTGGCGAAATTGGCGGTACCTTTGGGGGAAGTCCTCTTGGTTGTGTAGCGGCAGTAAAAGTCGTTAAAATGATAGAAGAGCAAAAACTTCTTGAAAGAGCAAACTTGTTTGGTGAAAAATTTCATGCTAGGTTCGGCAAGCTGACAGACCGCTTTCCGGAGATTGGCGATATCCGTTCAATTGGTGCAATGTGTGCGATAGAATTTTTCGATAAGGATGATCAACCTAACGGACAATTGGTCCGGGAAATACTCGCTAAAGCACATCAGCGTGGCTTGATCTTAATGAGCGCAGGTCTTTACGGCAATGTAATCAGGCTTTTGGCTCCTCTCGTCATAACAGATGAGCAGATTGAGGAAGGATTCGATGTGCTGGAGGCAGTCATTATTGAATGCTGCGAGCGATAGGAGGGGTAAGCAATGAAACAAAATTTATGGATAAATGGAGAGAGCGTTGAAACGGAAAAATATCGTCAGCTTTCTAATCCATTCAATGGAGAGAAAATTGCCGATGTTGCCGAAGCAGGCAAGGATGATGTCATAAGGGCGATCGATTCAGCGGCAGGAGCAGCAAGAGCGATGGCAGAAATGGATGCCCACAAGCGTTCGGATATCCTGCGGAGAGTGGCGGAATTCATCCAGGAAGACAGGGAGGAGTGTGCCCGGCTGATTGCGGAGGAGTCCTCCAAACCATTGAAGATAGCTCGAGGGGAAGTCGACCGTACCATCATGACCTATACTTTTGCATCAGAAGAAGCCAGGAGGATCCATGGTGAAACAATTCCAATGGATGCGGCACCTGGAGGCGAGGGAAGAGTCGCCTATACAGTAAGGGAACCGCTGGGTGTGATTGCTGCGATCACACCATTCAACTTTCCGATGAATCTAGTGGCCCATAAGGTCGGGCCGGCAATAGCAGCCGGTAATACGGTCGTCCTTAAGCCGGCCAGCCAGACACCGTTATCGGCATACAAAATAGCCTCCTATTTCCATAGAGCAGGTCTCCCGGCGGGAGCTCTGAATGTAATCACTGGAAGTGGAAAAAGCATTGGCGATGTGCTGATTTCGGATGATCGGGTGCAAATGGTCACATTCACAGGCAGCCCTGAAGTGGGGAAGCATATCCGCGAAAATGCAGGTCTTAAAAGAGTAACTCTTGAACTAGGTTCCAATTCTGCATTGATTGTCGACGAAGGAACGGATTTTAACAAGGTTATGCCAAGAATCGTTACGGGAGCATTCTCAAATCAAGGCCAGGTCTGCATATCAATACAGAGAATTTTCTTACATGAAAGCATTGCTGATGAATTTGTTTCAACATTTGTTGAAGAAGCTGGTAAGCTGAAGGTAGGAGATCCGCTGGATGAGCAAACAGACTTAGCTGCGATGATCAGCGCGAATGATGTGACCAGGGCAAAAACGTGGATTCAGGACGCTGTGGAAAATGGAGCGGAGCTAGTGTATGGCGGAGAGAGTGAAAAGCAAATCTTGAAGCCGACTGTTCTGCTCAATGCACAACTCACTGACAAAATTTCCTGTGAGGAAGTTTTCGCCCCAGTTGTCCATATCAACACTTTCAAAGAGTTCGATGATGCGTTAGCACAAGTCAATGACTCCCAATTCGGCCTTCAGGCAGGAGTCTATACGAAAGATCTTCAAAAAGCTTTCAAAGCGGCAAAAATCCTTCATGTTGGCGGTGTGATGATCAATGATATCCCGACATTCCGGGTAGATCACATGCCATATGGCGGCGTCAAAATGAGCGGGAACGGCAGAGAAGGGATTAAATACGCTTTAGAAGAGATGACAGAACTGAAGCTTGTATCAATCAAACTAGATTGACTGTCAGCCTGGCCCAAAGCCAGGCTTTTCATACATTTGGGAATTGGGGGAATGAACATGCATTTAGGGAAAACATTGAGCTTTTCCGAAAAGAACTATAACCTGACTGTTTACCTTGACCAACAGAATAAGCGGGTCAGGGTGGAAGACTATTTAGGCTGTTTACCACATGTTCTGGATCATGCAGAGAAGCTTGTGGAGAGCGAAAATGCAGACAAGCTTATTATTAAGGGCAGGAAAGAGAATTTTACAGAGCTGCTTGAACGTGGCTTCAGTTTTGAGGCAAGTATTGACGGATTTTTCCTCGGTAATGAATGTGTGTTCTTTTCGAAGTTCTATAGCGACGAAAGAAGGACTTCACCGCACTGGGTACAGGAAGATGGAATCATCAAAAGCGTGTATCATCTGGCTGAACCGGCGCAGAACATCACGCCTCCAAAAGATTACATCCTGAAAAAAATGGTTGAAACAGATGCTCTGGGCCTGTCTGTTTTGTATAGTAAGGTTTTTCAAATCTATCCGACACCATTGAATGACCCAGAGTATATCATCAAAACAATGAAAGAAGGAAGTATTTATTTTGGATTTGTCCATGATGGTGAAATCGTCAGCGCAGCATCAGCGGAAGTGAACTCTTTTTATAAAAATGCTGAAATGACGGATTGCGCAACCTTAAAAGAACATAGAAAGCACGGGTTAATGAAGGTGCTGATTGCACGTCTTGAGGATGAACTGATTGAAAATGGCATCTATTGCTCTTACTCCATCGCCAGGGCTTTATCCTTTGGGATGAATGCAGCACTGTATCAATTGGGCTATGCATATCGAGGCAGGCTGGTGAACAACGTGTATATCTATGATAAAATTGAAAACATGAATGTTTGGGTAAAGGATTTGGCAAAAACGCCAAATTTTGGGCGGTGAAAGGACAGTTTTTCGGCACTCTGTCATATACTCAATATGGGAGTGTGATGAGATGAATTCAGTATCCAATGTGACGGAAGAAATCTTAAGCGCAATATTGAAGTGCATTGATGAGGCAATCCACGTCGTGAATACAGATGGGATGACCATTTTTTATAATGAAGTTGCTGCCAGGCACGATGGATTGGAAATCAGCGAAGTGATTGGAAAGCCGCTGCTTAGTGTATTTCCTTCACTGAACAATCAATCCAGCACTCTTTTGAAAGTAATTGAAACGAAGAAACCGATTTTTAATGAAACCCAGTCATTTGTCAATTTGCATGGGCGGAAAATTGACACTGTCAATACAACCCTGCCAATTTTTGTTCAGGGAGAATTGATCGGTGCAGTGGAAATTGCAAAGGATTATTCCCAGATCAAGCAGCTGTCTGAACGTCTGGTAGAAATACAAAAAAGGCTTAAGCTTCGTGGAGGAAAGGCGGTCAAACAACAGGCGGGATATTCGTTCAGCGATGTGCTGACTAAAAATAAACATTTTACAGCGATAAAAAAGAAGGCAGAGAAACTAGCAAGATCAGATTCACCGATTCTTGTATACGGAGAAAGCGGAACTGGAAAAGAGCTTTTTGTCCAATCCATCCATAATTCCTCCAACCGGGCAGATGGACCATTCATTGCACAAAACTGTGCAGCGATCCCTGAAAACCTGCTGGAAAGCATCCTGTTTGGCACCTCTAAGGGAAGCTATACGGGGGCGGTGGACAGGCCGGGTCTTTTTGAGCTGGCGAACGGTGGAACACTATTCCTTGATGAGTTGAATTCAATGCCTTTTGACTTGCAGGCAAAGCTGCTCCGTGTCCTTGAGGATGGAGCTGTCAGAAGAATCGGCAGTACAAATGTCATTTCTGTCAATGTCAGGGTCATTTCTGCGATGAATGTATACCCAGCTCAGGCTATGGAGGAGAACCAGCTGAGGACGGATTTGTTTTACCGCCTGAATGTATTGACATTCGAACTAATGCCTTTGAGGCAAAGGAAAGAGGACATCCTGTTTTTATCCGATATCTTCATCAGCCATTATAATAACCAGCTGAGTAAGCAAGTCTCCGGATTGGATGACCATGTGAAAGCCATTTTCTTGAACCACCAATGGCCAGGAAATGTCAGGGAACTGAAGCATACAATTGAATACATGATGAATGTATGTGAAAGCACTATGCTGACTGGACAAGACCTGCCAATGATGCTGAGGAACATCGAGCCAGAGCCAGCTGCTGAAGAAACACGAAACACTTTTGTTTTAAGGGACCACCTGAAAGAGTTGGAAATCAAATTAATCAATGATGCGCTGGATGCTTCAGGCGGCAATATACAAAAAGCAGCAGCCCTCCTGGATATTCCGAGGCAAACACTCCAATATAAAATGAAAAAATTAAAAATTACTTCCTAATCTGCCGAATTTTAAGCAGGTTATTTTTTTTATACCAGCTTATTTATCCCAGCATTTGTATAGAACCCTTGCAGGATACCGGATTAATTGAATTCAGAATAATCCGTCACTTTTGGCACGGAACTTGCAATATAAATAGCTATAAATATAGCTGGGGGGAATTAGGATGAAACAGACTTTATATAAGCCTTCAAGACATTGGAAGGATATTGAGCTTTGGAAAGATGTTACGGATGAGCAATGGAATGATTGGCTTTGGCAGCTTACAAATACAATCAGGACACTGGAGGATTTAAAGAAGGTTATCAATCTTACGCCTGAAGAAGAAGAGGGTGTCAGGATCTCGACGAAAACCATTCCGTTGAATATCACACCTTACTACGCTTCATTAATGAATCCGGATGACCCGCGCTGCCCGATCAGAATGCAGTCAGTCCCCATCTCAAAGGAAATTCACAAAACAAAATATGATCTTGAAGACCCTCTGCATGAAGACGAGGATTCACCAGTACCTGGTTTAACACATAGATATCCTGACAGGGTGCTTTTCCTTGTGACCAACCAATGTTCGATGTATTGCCGTTATTGTACAAGGAGAAGGTTTTCAGGCCAAATCGGAATGGGGGTTGCCAAGAAGCAGCTTGATGCTGCAATCAATTATATCAAGGACACCCCTGAAGTCCGCGATGTATTGATTTCTGGCGGAGATGGTCTGCTCATCAACGACAATATTCTCGAATATATATTAAAAAACCTCAGGGAAATCGACCATGTTGAAATCATCAGGATTGGAACGAGGGCACCGGTTGTTTTCCCGCAGCGAATTACAGAGAATCTTTGTTCCATCCTTAAAAAATACCATCCAATCTGGCTGAATACACATTTCAACACATCAATCGAAATCACGGAAGACTCGAAGCGAGCCTGTGAAATGCTTGCAAATGCGGGTGTACCGGTCGGAAACCAGTCCGTCATATTGGCAGGAATCAATGACAGTGTCCCGATTATGAAAAAGCTTATGCATGACCTGGTAAAAATCCGTGTCCGGCCATATTATATTTACCAATGTGATTTATCAGAAGGAATCGGGCATTTCCGTGCTCCAGTCACGAAGGGCCTTGAAATTATTGAAGGATTAAGAGGGCATACATCAGGCTACGCCGTCCCTACATTCGTGGTTGATGCACCGGGCGGAGGCGGGAAAATTTCTCTTCAGCCAAATTATTTGATTTCACAGAGTCCGGAAAAAGTCGTCCTCCGAAATTTTGAAGGTGTCATTACCTCTTACCCTGAACCTGAAAATTATGTAGCAGGCAGAGCAGAGGGCTACTTCAAACAAGTGTACCCTGACTATGAAAAGAAAAAATCGAACACTGGAATTGCAGCGATCATGAACGACAGCGAATTCAATCTGATCCCGGAAGGCCTTGGACGAATCGATCGCAGGGAGCAGTATGAGGAAGACCCGGCACATGCTTCTTTGAAGGATAAGCGTGAAAAACGTGATGAGCTGAAGGAAAAGAAGTTCATGGCACAACAGAAAAAAACGACAGCTCAAGCGGTTGATGGCCAGGGAGCTATCCCTTCGACTAAGGGGGTTGACTGATGGGAAAATGCGAGTGGTGCAGCAGTGAAAATACCAAAGCTGTAAGTGACAAAGTCTATTGGGAACTTCCGGACGGAACACAAGCGATCCAGATTGATGAAACACCGGCTGTCCATTGCCTAGACTGCCAAATGACATACCAGACCGATTTGATCACGAAGGAAATCGAAGACCAATTATTTTTAATCGATACGAAAAAACTCGGCAAAGTAGTCACCTTTGAAGAATTGATGGCCCAGCCAAGATTGTTGAAGCGGAATTACTTTGACTTTTCATCCTGATATGCGGGTGTGATAAAAATAACCTGAACCTGCATGTTGTTCACAAAATTTTCATACTTCCTTTTTATCCACTTACTCCCTCCTCTTTATAATAGAGTGGGGAGTATCTATTTAGGAAATGGGGAGAGAAAATGTCCATCGCATTATCAATCATGCTGGTTGCGGCAATGGTTGTCTTATTCTTTTGCGGATATTATGTTAGGCTGATCATTGAGAAATTCGGGATGAACTGGCTCCATGCCGTGCCAATCACCGTGGCGATTTTAATGTTCAATATCATATGGGCATTGCTTGAGATGGCGAAATCAGCCAGATGGCAATGAAAGCTGGGGCACCTCACTAAATCGGGAGGTGCCCTGTTTTTTGCATTAAAGTGGACGTGAACTTCGCAAATCCGTTATAGTATGGACAAACTAATTTTAACAATAGGCAGGCGTTCATATGTATAAAAGCTTTTACCACTTTCTTATGAAGTACCGGACCACAAAACCAAGTGATGCGATTAGCAGGTTTGCAAATTCGGCATACGATGATCTCGCGTTCCCAAAAAACTCTGAGGATTATGATGAAATTAGCTCATATCTAGAAATGAACGGCCAATATCCGGAAAGTATGGCCGTTTTTGACGAAGCTTGGGAGGAATATTTGATAGCAGAAAGCTAAAAATGGCTCTCGCGGCTAAAACCGTGGGAGTCTTTTTTTTACAAGTGAGTACCTTTTTAAAAAATCTTAGACCGGGCTTTTATATACAATAAAAGCTCCTTACATCCAATATCTAGGCGTAGCGATTTTCTGAAAATTGCATATACTGTTGTAATCACAATTCACGACTCATCGTTGAGAGGATGGAGGAAATGGAAAAACGAAAGAAACCTAAGTTTAACATCGGTGATACAGTCGTGATCACTATTTATGGAACTGTGGGGAAAGTGACAGATGTAAAATGGCTTGACGGCCTTCATGTATATGAGATAAATAAGAGCGAGGGCTTGTATTTGGAAACAAGTTTGCAGATGCTCTCTGAATACGATGGGAAGCTGCTTGAAAAGGAGCAAATCGACATCGAATACAAATATTTCTTTGGTGACTTAGTGCAGGTTAAAGGGTATGGCTCCGATCTATTTAAAGTTGTCGGTTTCCGGACTGAAATCTGGAGATATAAAGAAGATGCCTGGGAAGATGTCATTTATGAACTATCCAGGATAAAAGATGGAGAATGGCTTGAAGCAGGGGAAGAAGAACTGACACTCGTTGCGGATTCAGACAGTGCAGATACGTTTATCCAGAAGCTGGGTCTGTTGTTTTCAGCAAATAAAGAAGTGAAGCCATCAGTCAATCTTGATAAGAAGTCTCAACAGCCGCGAGCGGGAGAAAAAGAAGAACTGCGGAAAATCAATCAAAAGAGGATGACGATCGATAATTTGCTTGATATTTATAATGATTATCGGATTTTATATAAGTGGTTCAAAGATGATGAATATGCCCATGTCATGAGAGTCATTCTTCGTAAGCTTTCAACGCTCGTTAATAATGATGGCAAAAGCCATGTTTAAAATAAACTTGCAAATTCAAAAAGCACATAAGCAAGAAAAGGAATTCCCGACACTAAAATAGCTTTAAATAAGAAGTTCACGACATTGCCGAACAATTCAACCACCATACTATCTTCCTTGTTCACGTCCTCAATAAACATTTCAGCAAGGTTACCAATTCTCTCCATACCTGTTCACTCCCAATTTGAATTTATTCCATTCTATGCTTGTCCAAAAGCAATAGAACAATTTTCAGAAAATTGGTTGAGCTTGGCATGAAATAGGCGTGCTTCACATACATTTGGAATAAAGGGGGGCGAATCTGTGAAAGAGATTGAGGTTGTTATCGATACAGAGGAGATTGCTGAATTTTTCTTTCATGAACTTGTAAAAAGGGGATACGTTCCCACAGAGGAAGAACTTGAAGAGATGGCAGATATCACATTTGAATATCTGATCGAAAAATGTATCATCGATGAAGAAGAAGATATAGACTAGGCTAGGTTCAATAAACACGGTTAGGGCAGGTTCTGTAAGAATCTGCCTTTTTATATTTATGCATTAATATAACGGACTGTTGATTTAGACAGATTTTTGAAAAATAAACGGAAAAATTCCGTTTAAATTGGAAAATACCCTTAAATTCCTTGAAAATAAGGGGCGTTTATCCGGTTATTTCTCAAAGTCGTTTGATTTTGTCTTATTTTTAGGAGTTAACCGGAATTTCTCCTGTTATTTCTGCTTCAAAAGGACCCTCTATATACAATATCCGGAATTTCTCCGCTTATGAATTCCCTTACCAACTCAATAACTAACAATTAATGATAAAAGATTTTATATTTGAAAAAAATTCACTTCAGGGTGAAACTCTCTCAATTTTTAAACGTATACATTTATATGAAAGAATTTTGTGAAATCAGGGAGGCAAGGGATATGTCATTTTTTAATAAGGTTTTTGCCAGTGTCGGCATAGGAGCAGCAAGAGTTGATACAAAGCTGGAAAAGGACCGGGTGATGCCTGGAGAAGAAGTGCGCGGTATTGTCGAGATCCGCGGGGGAAACACTGAGCAGAATATCGACGACATCTATTTGAGTTTACATACCACCTATATAAAAGAAGCGGATGACAAAAAGTACACTGCAACAGCCCAAATTGACAAATTCAAGCTTACGCAGTCATTTATCATTAAAGAGAATGAAACCAAGGAAATTCCTTTCTCTTTCAGGCTCCCAATGGAAATGCCATTATCGATGGGCAGGACGAAGGTTTGGGTATCAACGGGGCTTGATATTAAAAATGCAGTAGACCCTAGCGATAAAGATTTCTTGACCGTAGTGCCAAATCAGCTGATGAATGGGGTATTTAATGCGGTTAGCGATCTTGGCTTCCGACTGAGGGAGGCTGACTGCGAACAAGCGCCAAGACATCTCCGCAGAAACATGCCGTTTATCCAGGAGTTTGAATTTGTGCCTTCATCAGGGCCATTTAGAGGTCGATTGGATGAATTGGAAGTGATTTTCTATCCAATTAACGAGAACGAGGTCGAGGTTTTGATGCAAGTCGACCGGAAAGCACGGGGTCTCGGAGGCTTCTTGTCGGAAGCAATGGGTATGGACGAAACATATGTCAGGATGAATATCCATGCATCGGACCTCCCGTCATTAAAACAAAAGCTTCAAAACACTATTGAAAGCTACTGTTAATAATAGAAAGGCGATGAAGCAAGCCAACTGCTGCTTCATCGTCTTTTTTTATCCCTGTTTCTTTCTCCCAGTAGCTGAAAATTCCTTGCCGTGAGCTTCCTGTTCAGCAACGATCGCTTCAGGAGGAATATGATTGTTTTTCTTAGGTGAATTGATTCGATTGCGATGTTTTTTACCCATAGGTCAATCTCCTTTATGTCAATTTTTTGATTCGTCCATCAAAGAATTTTTTGTTTCGGCTTCGGTAAAGCTAGTTCTAGCTTGCCCGTTAACAAAATTGTCATGAGACTGAAGATTTTCCTGCTTATCTATATTGTGGTATAGTTTTGAGGTAGCAACCTATAGGATGGAGGATTATTAAATGAGTGTACATATTGGTGCTAAAGAAAACGAAATCGCAGAAACGGTATTGCTTCCCGGAGATCCATTAAGGGCTAAATACATTGCTGAAACTTTCCTTGAGGACGCAAAGTTATATAATGAAGTTAGAAATATGTTTGGTTACACAGGAACATATAAAGGTAAAAGAATTTCTGTTCAGGGGACAGGCATGGGTGTACCGTCCATTTCAATTTATATCAATGAATTGATGAACAGCTATAATGTCCAAAACCTGATTCGCGTAGGTACATGTGGAGCAATCCAGAAGGATGTTAAAGTCCGTGACGTCATCCTGGCAATGACATCTTCAACTGACTCCCAAATGAACCGTCTTACATTCGGTGGAGTAGATTACGCTCCGACAGCGAACTTTGACTTATTGTACAAAGCATATAATTCAGGTCTTGAAAAAGGTTTGAACCTTAAAGTTGGTAACGTATTCACTGCAGATCAATTCTACAATGATAATGCAGAATTGGAAAAATGGGCACAGTACCAGATTCTGGCGGTCGAAATGGAAACAACGGCTCTCTATACACTGGCTGCTAAATACGACCGCAAAGCCCTTTCAATCCTTACAGTCAGTGACCATATCCTGACAGGAGAAGAGACAACAGCGGAAGAACGTCAAACGACTTTCAACGACATGATCGAGGTAGCACTCGAAGCAGCAATCAAAGAATAAGTATTTGAAAACCCTTTCCTTTGAGGAGAGGGTTTTTACGTGGCGATATATTATTATGACCATTTTAGAATTTAAGGTAAGCAAAAATGGCTTATGACCCGTGTTTATGGACATCTCAAAGAGAGATGCTGAACCCACTCTAATGAGTTTGCAATTTCACAAAACAGGCATAATGATTAAAAAGAATAATGGGAAAAAAGGCCATTCGAAAGTTTGCCGAAAAATGTTAGAATGGTGTTATTGCCTAAAATGTTGAAGATTGGTGGACATAATGAAAAAAATATTGCTGATAATCGCTTTGCCGATTTTATTGACAGGATGCGCACCCATTGAACCGTATCTTGAAAAGATCCCCTATTTGGGAGATAAATTAGTTGGACAAGATGAGCAGGAAGACCATCCGGCTGATGTTAAAGAATCTGAACAAAATTCGGAAACCAATACTCAGGTCGAGGACAAGCCTGCAGAAGAAGACTTGACACTTGAAGCAGCGTATTTCAATGTAGTCCAGCAAACGGATGGGAAGAATGTCATTCAGAACCCACAGAATTCGCTGGCACTTGTCAATAAGATTTTTGGTTTGCCAGATAATTATATCCCGGGAGACTTGGTTCGCCCGAATGTCCCATTTTCTTTTGGAGATGCCAAGCTTGAAAAGAGCCTTATGAGGCAAGAGGCTGCAACAGCCCTGGAAAAAATGTTTGCAGGGGCGAGGAATGACGGGATTGAGCTTGCTGCCGTCTCAGGGTACCGTTCATATGGGAGACAGGAAACTCTTTTTAACGCAGAAGTCAATAAGGTTGGGGAGGAAAAAGCTCTTCAGGCAGTTGCGAGGCCTGGAAGCAGTGAGCATCAAACCGGCTTGACGATGGATATTTCGAGCAAGACCAATAATTTTAATTTGAATGAACAATTCGGCAAGACAAAAGAAGGTGTATGGCTTGCCCATAATGCCCATAAGTACGGGTTTATCCTCAGATACCCAAGGGGTAAAGAAGATCTGACAGGCTATATGTACGAACCTTGGCATTTTCGATATGTTGGCATCAAAGCTGCAACTGAAATATATGAAAATGAATGGACATTGGAAGAGTACTTCGATAATGTGAAGAAAATTTAGTGGGAAGCCTGGCCGAGAAGCCAGGCTTTTTGTATTAGACTCTCATTGCAGCTTTGTTGCTATATCAACTTAGGTTAATACCCACATCTGTGGTTTTTACAGGCCCTGTTTTAAAAAATGTCAAAACTTCATCCGCCATACCAGCATAAACAGTGATATTTTTAACAGTAGTATTTATGGTTAAAGGTAAAATAATAAATATCACAAACTTTATTGTTGATTAATATACTATACAGGGGTATAGTAATAGTAAAGAGGAAATGAAACTTTCAATTGAAACGGGGTGTAGATGATGAAAGAACAAATGACTGTCGACATTACGGGGATGACATGTGCCTCCTGTTCGACAAGGATTGAGAAGGTCCTTAATAAAATGGATGGCGTCGAAGCAACCGTTAACCTTGCGATGGAAAATGCCTCAGTCACATTTGAACCAGAAAAAATCAAACCTGATGATATATTCGACAAAATCAATGATCTTGGCTACGGGGTCAGATACGAAAAAGTGGATTTGGATGTTTTCGGCATGACCTGCGCAGCTTGCTCAACAAGAATTGAAAAAGTGCTCAACAAAATGGACGGAATGGAAGCAGCCACTGTTAACCTTGCAACAGAGTCCGCTTCAGTTGAGTTTAATAGTGCGGTCCTTTCAGCAGAGAAAATCATAGCCAAAATCCAGGATCTTGGCTATGATGCTAAAGAGAAGGTCCAGAGGGAAGCAAAGGCCCAGCAAAAAGAAGAGGAAATAAATGCGAAGAAACGAAAATTATTCATATCCATCCTTTTATCTCTTCCGCTTCTTTATACGATGATTGGCCACGCACCCTGGGATACGGGACTGCCAATGCCGCATCTGTTGATGAATCCGTGGTTCCAGCTGTTATTGGCCACTCCGGTTCAATTCTGGATTGGCGGGCAATTTTATATTGGTGCCTATAAGTCACTCAAGAACAAGAGCGCCAATATGGATGTGCTAGTTGCACTAGGTACATCTGCAGCCTATTTTTACAGCCTTGCTGAAGCATTTAAAACAATTGGAAACCCAGCATATATGCCTCATTTGTATTTTGAAACAAGTGCTGTACTGATAACTTTGATCCTAGTAGGGAAATTATTTGAAGCCCTTGCAAAAGGACGCACGACTGAAGCAATCTCCAAGCTTCTAAGCCTGCAGGCTAAAGAAGCGACTGTCATCAGGGATGGCGAGGAGATTAAACTGCCGATAGAAGAAGTAAGAGTAAATGATATCATTCTCGTTAAACCAGGAGAGAAGATCCCAGTCGATGGCAAGGTTGTATCCGGACAGTCCGCTGTGGATGAAGCGATGATCACCGGAGAATCAATTCCAGTTGAAAAAGCAGCCGGTGACTCCCTAATCGGTGCTACCATCAATAAAAATGGTACTTTGACGATGACAGCAACAAAGGTCGGTAAAGATACCGCTCTTGCAGGAATCATTAAGGTAGTAGAAGACGCCCAGGGCAGCAAAGCTCCAATCCAGCGTGTGGCAGATCAGATTTCTGGAATTTTTGTTCCGATTGTTGTGGCAATCGCGATCGTCACATTCCTTGTCTGGTACTTTGTTATCACTCCTGGCGATTTTGCTTCGGCTTTGGAAACAGCCATTGCCGTCCTCGTCATTGCCTGCCCTTGTGCACTTGGTCTTGCAACTCCGACCTCCATTATGGTCGGAACAGGTAAAGGGGCAGAAAATGGGATCCTTTTTAAGGGTGGAGAGCACTTAGAAGCAACACATAAAATTAATGCTATTGTTCTTGATAAAACGGGAACAATTACTAAAGGGAAACCAAGCGTGACCGACCTTGAAATTTTTGGGGACGATGAAAAGGTCCTTAAATATTTGGTATCTGCTGAAAAAGCATCTGAGCATCCTCTAGCTGAAGCCATTGTGGAATACGGCAACGCAAAAAATATAGAGGTCTTACCTATGGATGAGTTCGCTGCAATACCGGGCCACGGAATTGAAGCAACCATCAGTGGTGAGAAAGTATTTGTCGGAACCAGAAAGCTGATGGGCAAAGAAGGTATCGAATTCGCTCGATATGAAGAAAGGCTTGAGCGACTTGAGACCGAGGGCAAGACTGCGATGATGATCGCGATCAACAATAAAGTAAGCGGGATTGTTGCAGTTGCCGATACAGTAAAAGAAACAGCGAAAACGGCGATTGAAGAGCTCAAATCCATGGGTATTGAAGTGTATATGCTAACTGGTGACAATAGCCGGACTGCTAAAGCAATCGCAGCCCAAGTTGGTGTAGATAATGTAATCGCAGAAGTCCTGCCTGAAGAAAAAGCGAATCATGTCAAAGAACTTCAGCTTCAAGGCAAGAAAGTCGCGATGGTCGGGGACGGCATCAATGATGCACCTGCTCTTGCGCTGGCTGATATCGGTATTGCCATTGGCACAGGGACGGATGTTGCCATCGAGGCTGCTGATGTCACTATTCTCGGTGGTGAGTTGACGCTGATTCCTAAAGCAATATCATTGAGTAAAAAAACAATGCAAAACATCCGCCAAAACTTGTTCTGGGCTCTCGCATACAACTCAGCGGGAATCCCGATTGCTGCCATGGGTCTTCTGGCTCCTTGGGTAGCAGGTGCTGCTATGGCATTCAGTTCAGTTTCTGTAGTGACTAATTCCCTTCGTTTGAAGCGGATTAAGTTATAAATTTAGAATAAGAGAGGAAGATTTCAAATGGAAAAAACAACTTTAAATGTATCTGGAATGACTTGCGGACACTGCGAAAAGGCAGTTAAGAATGCATTGATGGGCGTAGACGGAGTAGCAAGCGTCGTCGTTTCCCTGTCAGAAGGAAAAGCTGAGGTCGAATATGATGCATCAAAAGCAGAAGTAAGCAAATTGAAGTCAGCAGTTGAAGATCAAGGATACGATGTAGAGTAGGAATTCTGATTGGTGGGGTGGAGACCAAACTTTTCACTGCCACCTAAAAAAGAGAGGGTGTCCCAAATTTTGGGACCCCTCTTTTTGCAATACCTATTTTTCTGTTAATTTTACAGCAAAAATGTTATCCTAATCATTAAGGATTTTAAGCTTGATTGGAAAGTGGTGAAAAGGGTTGGATCAGCAGAATATGAATGAAGAAAACAAAGAAGAGCTAAAGGGCCAGGAAAAGGCTGCAGAAACTGAGTCTAAGAATAGTTTTCTTCGGATAAAAAAGTTCCACTTTGCAATGCTGTTGTTTTTTCTAGTCTTTTTAACAGCGGGTATCACTACCTTTGCACTTGCTTTCGGCGAGGACAAGCCAGCGGTGCAGGTAATTAGGGAAAGAGAAGAATTTGCAAAGCTATACGACGCATATGATACTTTGAAAAATGACTATTTCCAGGAAGTCGATCAGGAAAAGCTTATAAATGGTGCGATAGATGGCATGCTTGAATCATTGGATGATCCATATTCAGATTATATGAGTCAAGAAGATGCTAAAAATTTTCATCAGAGCCTATCGTCTTCGTTTGAGGGAATCGGAGCTGAAATCCAGGAGAGAGATGGATTCATTTTCATTGTCACTCCGTTAAAGGGTTCTCCGGCGGAAAAGGCTGGCCTTCAGCCTGAGGACAAGATCATGTCAGTTGACGGGAAAAGTCTACAAGGAATGAGCTCAACCGAAGCGGTGTCACTAATAAGAGGGGAAAAGGGAACGGACGTAAAGCTTTCGATTCTTCGCCAGGGTGGAGAAAAACCGGTGGACGTCACAATAACCCGAGATACAATACCGATTGAAACGGTATATGGAGAAATGCTGGATGGAGGAATTGCGAAAGTCCAGATTACGAATTTCTCGCAAAACACAGCAAACGAACTGGTCAATATCTTGAATGATCTTCAAAAACAAGGGATGAAAGGTTTAATTCTTGATCTCCGCCAAAACCCTGGTGGGCTCTTGGACCAGGCCATAAAAATATCCAGTCTTTTTGTACCTGAAGGTGAGATCCTTTTCCAGGTTGAAGACCGCAAAGGCAATGTAGAGAAATATGCTTCAGAAAATGAAAATAGCCAAAACCTCCCATTAGTCGTGGTCATTGATAAAGGGAGTGCCAGTGCATCCGAGATCCTGGCAGGAGCAGTTAGCGAATCTGCTGGAGTTCCTCTTGTAGGGGAAAAGTCATTCGGTAAAGGGACTGTTCAGCGAGCAGAAGATTTTTCAGACGGATCGAATATGAAGTTCACTACAGAAAAATGGTTGACGCCTAAAGGCAATTGGATTCATAAGAAAGGTATTAAGCCGGACTATGAAGTATCAATGCCGGAATATGCATCATTGCCATTCATCGATCCAGAAGCGGAATTGAAGGAATCAACTGCTTCAGAACAAGTCAAGGCTGCACAGAAAATGCTTAAAGCTCTTGGATTCGATCCAGGACGTGAAGACGGTTTTTATGATGATAAAACCAAGGAAGCTGTGAAGGCTTTCCAAAAATCAAAAGAACTTGAAGAAACGGGTATCCTTAAAGGAAGCTCCACCATAGAATTAATGAATGCTTTACGTGAACAAATCAAAAATGACGACCCGCAGATTCAAAAAGCACTTGAAGTGTTAAAGCAGGAAATGAATAAATAAAAGGCGGATCTCCAGCATTTGCTGGAGATTTTCCATATTACATAGAAAAGATAGGCGGATATGAAATGAAAAAAACAGAGGTTTACATTTTGTCAGGTTTCCTTGGCACTGGTAAAACAACATTGCTCAAACAAATTTTACAGCATGAAAAAGATAGCGGACGAACAATTGCCGTTATGATGAACGAGCTTGGAAGTGTTTCGATCGATTCAGATGCTGTTGATACAGATGTTCCCCTGAAAGAGCTTTTGGGAGGATGTATTTGCTGTACAATCCAGGATAAATTAGAATCCCAGCTTCAGGGATTGTTATTTGACCATGAGCTCGATGCGATTTATATAGAGACCACAGGTGCGGCTCATCCGGTTGAGGTTTTGGATGCTGTCCTGTCACCATTATTTGCGGACAAGCTTGCAATCAAAGGGATCATCACAACAGTTGATGGGATTCAGTGGCTCAATAGGGCAACATTGGACCCACAAGTGCATCAGCTCTTGCTTGAGCAAGTGAAGCATGCTGACCTCATCATCGTTAATAAGTCAGATCTTCTCAATGAAGCCGAAAAGGCAAAAATCAACCTGGACATCCAAGGGCTTAATTCTCAAGCTAAATGTATCTTAAGTACCTATTCGAAAGTGCCCATGAAACTGCTTCAAGAATTGGCGTATACCGAAAAAGCTAAAAGTCCTGGGGCGCATGTACAGGCTGATTTGAGGCTAAGCACGTTTGTTCATCAATTCAAAGGCTCCATCAGCCACGAGCGTTTTGAAGACTTTTTGAGGGCGCTGCCCGATTCGATTTATCGGATAAAAGGGTATGTATTATTTGACCATTCTCAATATCCAGATCTCTTCCAGTATTCTTATGGGATGCCTTTATATATGAAGGAGTATATGAAAATGCCGCTCAATCTCGTTTTTATCGGCCAGGTAACAGACTGGAGCCTTTTAGGACAACAGCTGACAGACCTTGAAAAGTAAGTTCATCACCAATTTACCCAGCTAATGCTGGGTTTTTTGTTTGCTTTAAAGTGAGGTCATCTGAATAGCAGGAAGCAAAAAAGCAAAAACTTTCATGTAGCATATTTTTGCTCAGTTGGAATTCAGCAAAGTAATAAGAAAGATTAAGCCAAGTGAAAAAGAGTTGATCAAAATGAAATTATTGATAATGGCAATTTTCATTCTTTCCATATCTGGGAACAGCGTAGAAGCCAAGAAAAATTCGAAAATGGATCAGATTAAAATGATGCAGTGGGAAGAAGTGAATGAAATTCTTCCAAAGTATAGCAAGTTCACAGTTGTCGATTTGGAAACAGGGATGAAATTCCGTGTCCAAAGGAGAGCAGGCAGCAACCATGCAGATGTACAGCCTTTAACTTCAAAAGATACTGCCATCATGAAAAAGATTTATAATGGTAAGTGGAGCTGGAAGCGGAGGGCTATTATTGTCATCTCGGAAGATGGGAAAATCGCAGCCTCAATGCATGGAATGCCACATGGCGGAGGAGCTTTGAAAAATAATTTTCCAGGTCATTTTTGCATCCATTTTTATGGAAGCACGACACATAGGACAAACTTTATGGACCTTTCCCATAAATTGATGATCCTTAAATCAGCGGGCAAACTTGAAGGATATCTCGAACAGACGGATCCTTACGACCTAGTCAACGCCTATATTGCCGGGCTAAAACAGCAGGACCGTAACATCGTTTCTTTAGTCTCACTTCAAGATCTCGAATGGGAGAATCTCTTGTATAAAATAGAAAATATCAGGATTTCCCGCATGGAAGTATTACCTGCGGAAGATGTTGGAGATCAGTTGAGTCTTACTGTTCCTGTCGAGGTTAATTTGCAGCTAAAAGGGACTGGCGGAAAGAACTTTACAGGTAAAGTCCTTCTTGTGAGGTACATGCCAAATGAACAATGGCGAGTGGATTCAGTAAAGTTTTTTGAGGAAGTAGGAATAAGGTAAGCAATTGAAAAAGCTTGAGAAAATCTCAAGCTTTTTATCATAGGTGATCGGGCTCCTGTTTGTGCTTTGCTAATCGTTAACTTTCCCCAAATTTAGCAAAAGTCTTTTCATCCTCAACTAGTCCACAGGCTGCACATTGTATTTTCAGTTTTGGACCCTTGTATGGCAGGTGGAAAGGTTCAAGTTGATCATTTGAATATTGCTCCACAATTTCACCTGATTGCGGATTCAATTTTACAGGTTGCGGTACTTGGGAAATCATATTGAATCTTGTCCTGTTCGTCTTGCAATTAGGGCATCGATAAGGTTTACTCATAGCTATTCTCCTTTAAAGGTATTTACCGTATTTTTTGCATTATCAGCCTGAAATATGTAAATATACTAATAAGGGTTTATTAGGATTTAAAAGCAGGGGGCTCCAGGATGCAAGCAATGGATTTTGAAAAGTTACTTGATGAATACAGGACTATATGGAACAATCGAAAACTGCAATCCGATCAGGTACCGGAAGAAATACTTAAAGAAGCGATAAGCAGAGATTTGAAGGATGAGAATTCACATCCGAGAGCAAGAAAGACATTAATGGTTAAATACTACCTTGCCACTAAAAGAATAATAGAGTCCTCTTTGCCAACTGAGAGTAAAATCATGCTGATTCAGCTTCATATGGAAATAGCAGAATCAATCCAAGCCGGAGCTGTAAAATAAAAGATCGTGTAATACACAGCGCGTAAGCGGAAAATTGGCATTTGAATACTGATGTACTTGATCCAAAAATGATATAGAATGATTAAAGAAGTAAGGGATTCTTGCTTCTTTTTTTGCTTTTAATAAAATGTCAAAAAATATTTCTTCCACTATTGATTTTATACCCCGTATGGTATACAATTAGTATTGTAAGTTCAGTAATGAACAAGTTATAACAAGAGGTGAAGAGTAGTTGCTCACAACTTTAATCATCAGTCTCCTTTTGATCACCTTAGTTTTCAACCGTTATGTTCCAGTCAGGAACCTGCCGGCTGTAAAGGAATATGAAAAGGATGCAGTTTTTGTCGATCTGCGAGATTATCAGGATTCTGCCAAGAACCCGATAAATGGCGCAATTAATATTCCATGCGGATATTTGAAAAGATATATTAAAGAAATTCCTGACAGGCACATCGTCATCATTGCCTCTAATGAATTAGAAAAGAACTTTGGTGCAAGATTGCTGAAAAAATATGGTTACAATGTTAAAGGATATACAATTACTGGTCCATCACAATAGGAGGTGGCAAGGTGGAGTACAATAAAGAAATTGTCAATCGCTTGAAGAGGATCGAAGGACAAGTAAGAGGAAGCATCCGACTGCTCGAAGAACAGGAAGAATGCAAGTCGGTCGTAACGCAATTGTCAGCAATCCGTTCTGCAGTTGACCGTACGATTGCTTTGGTTGTCAGCAAAAATCTTGAACAATGCTTGATCAGTGATCTGCAAGAAGGCAGAGAAACGTCCCAGGCTGTAAATGATGCCGTGGAATTGCTTGTTAAGAGCAGAAAATAATGCTTTTCTGTTCTTGACAAGTTGATTTTTGTCACATAAAATACCCTTATGGGTATATGTGATGCGCAAGCTTCACACGCCAAGAAATCATGAATTAAATTAAAAAATGAAGAAAAAGAGGTGCCTACGGATGGATGTAGTAATTAATGTATTGATCGTTGTGCTGGCGGCAGCTTTCTTATGGAGTCGTTTGGCTCCAACAAAGGGAGTTAATCAAATCACCACAGCACAATTAGGTGAAATGATGAAATCAAAAAAGGCTGGAGTGCAATACGTTGATGTAAGGACTCCTGGAGAATATAAAGGGAATCACATTAAAGGGTTCAAGAATATTCCATTGCAACAGCTTGGTAACCGTACAGGAGAGCTTTCACAGGATAAGGATGTAGTTGTCATTTGCCAGAGCGGTATGCGCAGCAGCCAGGCAAGTAAGTTGTTGAAAAAAGCTGGATTCAAAAATGTAACGAATGTTAAGGGCGGAATGAGCGCCTGGTAATGAATGATAAAGTCATAAGGAGGAAAATATAATGCGTCAGATGACACCAACAGAAGTGCTAAATGGATTAGGTTCAATTGAATTTGAAGTTGTAGATGTACGTGAAGTAAGTGAAGTAGCTGAAGGGAAAATTCCTGGAGCGATTCATATTCCGCTAGGCCTGCTTGAATTCAGGATGAATGAATTAGACAAGAACAAGACTTACGTAATGGTCTGCCGTTCGGGCGGCCGCAGTTCCAGGGCATCTCAATTCCTGGAATACTATGGCTATAACGTGATCAACATGCAAGGCGGCATGATGGCATGGACGGGTCCAACTGAATAACCCCCCAATAGAGATGGCGAAAGCTGTCTCTATTTTTTTGAAACAAACTAGGGGAGTTAGCAAATGTTAGTCCAGCAGGTGAATACGAAATAATAGTCAGAAGAATCCAGGAAATGTCGAAATATGCTTGCTTGTTTTCAACTTAATTCGTACACTAATAGTAAAGTGAATATTTCGACAATTAGTGGCGAGGAGGATTCTAATGTCTGGTATTAGCACCGTGAAGTTGGAACTTGTTCGAGAAGTTGTGCATGTCGAAGGGATCCTGGACTTGCTTATTAAAGGATGCTGGGTAGAGGAAAATGATAATCGTTGTACAGTATCCCATGGGCAAATTGAATTCACTGGGGGATTCCATGATTCTTACTTCAAAATAATCCTGCAGGATAAAGAACTCCTAATTGAATCAGATAGCCCATGGGAACTTGAAGTACTTTCTGAAGAATTGAAGGAAATCGCCGTTAAAAAAGAAATGATCATCAAATGACAATTTACATAATTCATTGACTTGCCGCTCATGTCGGCAAGTTTTTTCTTTTTTGCAAAACTCTCTTCAAAAACTTTGTTCCTTTTTAAAAGCCGTCTCGTTCGATTTCATAGAAATATCACAAATTAGAGCTATAATAATGTGAGATAATCGTGAGAGAAAAGGAGTTAATCATGAAGTGGATTTATATAATCGCTATAGCAGCTTTCACTGTTTTGTTATCTGCCTGTTCTTTTGAATCATTTGAATCTGTACCAAAAGATTCTTCCATTATATCGACCATAAATATCAAAGAAATGACAATATCTTTTTATGATATGGAAAAAGGTGAAAAGTTACCAGACTGGAAGGTTGACCGCCCGTACATTGGAGGACTGATCCTTCCTGACAACGATACGATATTGCTTTATGGCAAGTCTCTGGATACTGCTGATTTGTATTCGTTGAGTAAAGGGGAGAAGATTGAATCCTGGAAAACGGGAACGGGAATCGTGAATGCCCTATTGGTAGAGGATGGAACGGAGATCGCGTTTGCAGACCAGGATAGGGATAGTGTCCGATTTTACAATATTGAAGGAACGGAAGTGGATGAAGTAAAGGTTGAAAAAGACCCGCTGACACTTCTCGAGGCCGAGGAAAAGCTTTATGCCATCAGCTATAATCAAGAAATGTTAAGCATAATTGACTCGAATAATAAAAAACGGCTTCCAGGATTTAAAATCCATCCTGCAGCAGCAGGTGCGTTAATGTGCAGGGAGAAAGACGAGCTTTGGATTGGCGGGCATGGGAAAGGAACGGAAGTTGAAGAGTTGATTCACATCTATGACCTAAAGAATGGACGTTTGATTAAAGAGATTTCAGCTCCTGTCATGCCAGTGGATTTCACCAAGGACGAAGATGATATATTTGTCTTGAGCCATGGTTCAAATATGCTGTATAAATTGGGTGAGGACGGAAAAAAGAAGGGCTCATTGAAGGTTGGGGCAAATCCGTTCGAAATTGATTTTTTCGCGGATAAACTCATCGTTGCCGGTTATGACAGCAACGAGGTATATATCATCGATCCGGAAAGCCTATCCATAGAGAAAACACTTAAAGTTGGAAATGGTCCATTTCAAATCGTGACGAGGGAGAGATAGCAGGATGAATCCCATAAAAGTTTTAATCATAGACGACGAAGAAGATATGCGCAATCTTGTACAAATGTATCTTGAAAATTCCGGGTTCAAATGTGTCCACGCCGCAGACGGTGTAGATGGATTAAGAAAACTGCAGGAACAAGACTTTGACCTAGTCATTCTTGATATTATGATGCCTTTTGAGGATGGCTTTGCTGTTTGCGGAAAGATCAGGACTTTTTCACAGGTACCGATCATCTTCCTTTCAGCTAAAGGTGAAGAGTGGGATAAAGTAAAAGGGCTCCAGCTCGGGGGAGATGATTATATAGTCAAGCCTTTCAGTCCGGGCGAGCTTGTGGCGAGAATCAATGCATTGTTAAGAAGGACGTCTTTTGTCAAGAATGATGAAGATACAATGACTCTGGGTAAAATTAACATCGATAAGAAGGGAAGAAGAGTCAGTGTGGAAGGGAATAATGTTCCGCTTACCCTCAAAGAGTTTGAACTGCTCGTTTTTCTGGTTCAGCACCAGGGCCAGGCCCTAAGCAGGGAGCAGTTGCTGGAATTTGTCTGGGGCATGGATTACCATGGCAGCTTGAGGACTGTCGACACACACATTAAAACGCTGAGGATGAAACTTGGAACAGGAGACTATATTCAAACCATCTGGGGTGTAGGGTATAAATTCGAGGTGCCGGCAACATGATTTCATTTTCTGACAGCCTGTTTAAGAAACTGTGGCTGACGGTTACCGCCACCATACTGGTAACTGTATTGTATTCCTTTTTTTTATCCTATCTATTTTATGAAAAACTATATGTCGATATAGTTGAAGATTCACTTATAGAAGAAGGTTACCGCCTGGCGAGTGACTATTCAGGCGGTCCATTGACAGAAGAAATGAAGGAGCAGGTAGAATGGTATAATGAAAAGTCGGAGTCTGAAGTATTTCTTGTCAGTAACCCAAAGGAGTTAAGCGCCTGCCTCCCTTATTCAATCGATTATGAAACCTTGATCGGGAAGGAAGAGCGTGAACAGCTTCTAAGTGGTGAACCGGTGATGAAATCGGGTTTTGAGGAGAGGTTTGGAAGGAAGATCCTTGCAGTGGCCATTCCTCTTCTTGACAATAACCGGCTTGAAGGCATCATTTATTTATACGTTCCCCTTGCTAAAATTTCCGAGCTAACCGTGGATTTCTCTTTTTTATGGCTGATTGGCGGAGTGCTGTTCATTATCATTGCCGCTTTCCTTGGGTTTAAAATGCTCCGCAAGCTAACCAGGCCTCTTGCTGCCATGAAGGAGGCAGCCGAAAGGGTATCTGGAGGAGATTATTCCGCACGTGTTAATATAAAATCTAAAGATGAAATTGGTCAGCTGGCTAAAGCCTTCAACCATATGTCCGAGTCCGTTCAAAAAGAAGATGAGAAGAAGAGGGAATTCCTTGCTGATGTTTCTCATGAACTGCGGACTCCTATCAGCTATATAAAAGGCTATAGCGAGGCACTGGAAGCAGGTTTGATAAAAGAGCCTGATGAGAAAAATAAATATTTAAAGCTGATTAACAGGGAATCTGGCAGAATGGTAAAGCTCGTTGAGGATTTGCTTGATTTATCAAGACTGGACGCAGATGAATATAGTTTAATAAAAAGCCCTTTCCCGCTGGCACAGCTCATTGAAGATTTTATTATCAAGTACGGTCCAGCCCTGGATGAAAAGAAGATCAGCCTAACACTTAATCTTGATCCGGATATCATCGTTAATGGTGATGAAGGAAGACTCGAACAGATCTTCCAGAATCTCATTGACAATGCGATCCGCTATACCGAAAGTGGCGGCAGGATTTCCATCGGACTTTTAAAGCATGCATATGGCTGTAAAGTCCAAATTGAAGACACTGGGACTGGAATACCAGAAGAGGATATCAATAAGCTGACTGAACGTTTTTACAGGGTGAATAAGGCAAGGTCAAGAGCCGACGGGGGTACAGGTTTGGGTCTGGCGATTGTTGATAAATTAGTTAAGCTGCATGATGGTAAAATGGAAATATCAAGTGAGCTAGGAAATGGCACGACCATCACTCTCTATTTTCCAGCCGTGGAATTATAGAGACAGGGTTCTTAAACGTGATTAAACTGGTCCTCACGAAGAAGTCTATGCAGTTTTATGCAGAACAAGATTTTCACAAATTTATTTAAGGGGTATAAGAATGAAACGATTGTTGGTAATGTTATTGGCAGTATGGGCAGGTCTGATTATGACAGGATGTTCTCAGCAGGAAGTGGAAGAGGAACCGCAGTTTTTAGAAGTTAAGCTGACAGCAAATCCTGAAAAAGCACAATTGAATGAAGAAATCACTTTTGAGGCGAAGGTTACTTATGGAACAGAGGAAGTAGAGGACGCAGACGAAGTGAAATTTGAAATCTGGCGTTCACAGGCAGAAGAACACGAGAAAATTGTGATAGAACACGATCAAAACGGAATTTATCGTTTGAATAAATCCTTTGAGGAAGAAGGTACCTATTATATTATTGCTCACGTGACTGCCAGAAGTATGCATAATATGCCAAAAATCGAATTTGTTGTGGGCAGTCCGAGTGAGCCAGAAGAAGAGGGTAAATCCACTGAAATGGATATGGATAATCAAGATACAGATTCTGAGGATCAGCATGGGCACTAAAAAGGAAAGCGGCGATTGCCGCTTTTTTTCATTTATTCATTGTCTATGTATGGCCAACTGGCATGTAATATATCTTAATGATTGTCATATTGTCGAAAAAATTGTCATGAAACATGTCCGGAAAAAAAGTTGTCAATAACTTAATTCTTCCTTATTTTTGTGTAACTGGTCTTTCGAAACTAAAAAGGAAAAAATTGAAAATATAAAAGAACCGATTCTATTAGTGTAAAAACTCTTTTAAACATTGGTATTTTGCCTAACAAGCAAATAATTTTCTAAATTACTTTTCATAGAATAATAGTTTTTCCTGTATATTCCAGGTTTATTACAAAAAACGCATGATATGATTAGTGTGCAAGAGAGAGACAAACTAAATTTTCGGGAGGAATTCGAGAATGAAAAAGAAAATGATTTTAACAGCTTTTGCTGCTGCGGCTTTATTCGCTGCGAATCCAGCGATGGATAAGGCAGATGCATCTACTATAGAATCAAAGGTTTACTATTATCAAAATGGGAATTTAAGTAATGAACAAATCAATTCTATTCTACAAAAGTATTTTAAAAACTATCAATTCTCATGGAAACAAGCACAGCCAGCTGACACTAAAGTTCAGGAGCCTGTTAAAACTCCAGAACCAACGACAGTTCAAGAGCCTGTAAAAGCTCCAGCTCCAGCTCCTGCACCAGTTCAGGAACCAGCTAAAGCACCTGCTCAAGAACCAGCTGCAGCTCCAGTTTCTTCAGCAGTTAGCGCTTATGAGCAAAAAGTGGTCGAGTTGACAAATCAAGAGAGAGCAAAGAACGGTTTAAAACCACTTGCTCTTGATACAGAACTAAGTAAAGTAGCAAGGGAAAAATCACGTGATATGCAAAGCAAAGGCTATTTCAGCCATACAAGCCCAACTTACGGTTCACCTTTTGATATGATGAAGAAGTTCGGGATCTCTTATCGTTCAGCTGGTGAAAACATCGCTATGGGTCAGCGTACCCCAGAAGAAGTAGTAAATGCATGGATGAACAGTTCAGGTCACCGTGCGAATATCCTGAACTCAAGCTATACACATATTGGTGTTGGACATGTAGCAACAGGTAACTATTGGACTCAAATGTTCATTGGAAAATAATAAAAGAAAAAGAGCAGCCAGTTGGCTGTTCTTTTTTTTGAGATCATTTTGATATGTCGATTTCAGCAAATTGCAGATCGACCATTTTTTGTAGCCTTAATTCCAGTACGCCATCCCGGTAGTTTGCTGCAGCTCCCTTACGCTTAACAGTTGCAGGCAGCACGAGTGTGTGTTTATCTGAAAGATCAGGTATGTGCTCGACAATTACCTGGTTTGAAGTATAGAATAGTTTCATTTGTTTTAACATGGCTTCATCTTTCAGCGGCAGCCTTACAAAAACAAAATCATGAGTTTCAAACATTTCTGCATTTAGTCCGGTCTCCGGCTGGCCTGGATGTGGTGCACTTTGCTGCTGCATCCCTTTAAGCCATTCTTCAGGCTTTAACATTCCTTGCATATTTGGCTGCAGCATCTTGCCCATCATTTGCTGGACATAATTTTCAATTTCATCTGGCTTCATTTCCAAAAACTTTTTCTGCGTATTTCGGTCGAACGGCAATAGATTCCAAGGAAACAACTATATCCCGCCTTTCAAGCAGCCCATCTTCGATATGAATATTATATGCAGGCAGCGGCCCAGCGGTTAAAGTCTGATGATGTTGAGGTAAAAAAGGTTAAAAGTTGCAAAACAGCTTGCTTCTTTTTAGTATAGGGATAAGTAATCTAATGAAGATGAGGGGTACAGTTGTGGAAAATAAAACTGCTTTGATAACCGGAGGTGCCACCGGTTTAGGGAGGCGGACAGCACTGCAGCTTGCTGCCGAAGGAATAAACATAATCATCAATTATCGTAACAGCAAAATAGAGGCTGAACAGCTTGCGAAGGAATTATCGGAAAAATTCAACACAAAGAATATTTGTGTTCAGGGAGATATCACAAACTATGCTGACTGTAAGAACATTGTTTCTCAGGCCCTGAATGTATTCACTGCTATAGATATAGTCGTCCATAATGCTGGCCCATACATTTCTGAAAGAAAAAAAATGGCTGATTATCAGGTCGATGAATGGAGCTACTTGATCAATGGCAATCTAAATGCCGTTTTCTATTTATCAAATTTGCTTATACCTTCAATGAGGGAACGGAAGTGGGGAAGAATCATTACAATTGGCTTCGACAGAGTGGAGTCGGCACCTGGGTGGATTTACCGGTCTGCCTTCGCGGCAGCGAAGTCAGGGTTGGCTTCTTTGACGAAGACACTCGCACTTGAAGAAGCAGAACACGGCATCACAGCCAATATGGTTTGTCCAGGTGACATAATAGGCGATTGGAAGGAAAGAGCAATAAGCGAATCCTTGAGTGCCGAGGACTCTTCGGTGCCAGTTGGCAGACCAGGAACAGGGGAAGATATATCAAGGGTAATAAGCTTCCTTGTAAATAGTGATTCCAGCTTTATAACGGGAAGCATCATCCCTGTCACGGGAGGAAAAGATGTGCTCGGAAAAGCATTTCGGGAAAATTTGTAGAAACGCCACCATGGCGTTTTTTTTATTGTATATGAAAATTACAAAAGTATTTTTGTTTGGATAACTCCATATGGGTATCTTAATCCAGCTCCAGCGCCTAGCCCCTTGAGACGCTTGTCTAGTTTCGCCTCCTAGAAACTCCGAAACTTCAACTCCGCCGGCAGAAGCAAAAAGCGCTTCTTTGTCGGAGTCTCCAGTTTCTGCGTTTCTGGGCAGTCGGCTACACATTTCGATTTCGGTCCTGCCATTGAAGTCAAAGAACGACTACACTGTCAGGCCCTCCAGCGCTTGTCGGGGCTGGACAAGGCGCTTCCGCTTTTTGTTCTTTGGCGTGTGAACCCATTCGCTGGTGACTGTGAGTTTGAGGAGTTTGTTTGAATAACATGAAGCTCGTTGGGAAAACTATTAACAATATAAAGGGAATTGTATCGAATTATCTAACTATTGATAGTATTCAGTTTACTTCTGTGGGGTGATGAAAATGGGAATAGGTTTTAACATGAATAGGATCAATCCAAATCAGACGCAGGTTTTCTTTGAGGATGGACGTTATGAAACATTGACGGATGCTGAGCTTGAAGTATTCCTGTCTGAGGCTGCCTTATCGGAGCATGATGTAATAAATGGGCAGGATTTGGTGAATTAGAAAACGCCCTGTACATTTACAGGGCGTCTGTATAGTTTAATGAATTATGCCTCCAGCAATTGGGCGGCTTCTTCTTCCTGGACACCAGACCTTTTTAGGTATAGTGTATATTGGTCTTTTGGAATTTCATACAAGTCATAAATATCCTCGATAGCATTAAGCTGTTCATAAATATTCTTCCGCGTTTCATTCGCTTTTACCACATAAGGGAGCTTTTCTGCTGCTTTTATTGAGCGAATATTCACTTTCCTGATGCGCATGAAGATCGTTTCAATCCCTAGTTCATAAAATAATTCCTGGAAGAATGCATCCTTGGCCAATGTATTATATCCTTTGCCATGGAATGGTTTTCCCAGCCAGGTACCCAGGAAGCCGGCTCCTTCCTGGATGTCATAAAGATTGATAGTACCGATCGGGGCTCCCCATTCATCGAGAATGGTGCGGGATATCAATTCCCCTTGCTCTTCGGCTTCCATTGTTTGCTTTGTGACAAATACGAATTCTTCATATGAATATGCCTTCTGGCGCACAAAAGGGAAGACCTCCGGATGCGCCATCAGCTCAAATAATTCATGGCAATCATGCAGATCGCGTTTTTTGAGCATTTTGTATCCCTCCACGCAGGGCAGTCCTATCCCGTGCGAATGTAACTACACGGCCACCCTCGAAATTTTTTGTAAGTTGCTAAAAAATTTCGGGGTGGGAATCGAACCCACTAGAACCAGGATACTGGTGGCGCACCATTTGCCTTCCCTAATCACTTTGCTTTATGAAATTTTATTTCCAAGAAGTATAATACAGGATATCTTCAAAAAAGAAAATAGGTTTTTTAACCTTTTTTTCTGCGTTTTTTTTGCCAAAAATCTACATCAATTTTCGACTAAACACGGCAGGCGAATTTCCCATCGATCATAGTCCATAGGGGCTTAGCACTGAAGTGGAATGGGTGGTGACTCCAAAGGACCAAATCAGCGTCTTTACCTGGCTCAATACTACCGACACGATCATCAACTCTCAGGTTCCTTGCAGGCAATATCGTGATTCCTTCGAGCGCTTTCTGCTCTGATAATCCTTCCCTGACTGCGATAGCCGCACAAAGATTCAAATATTGGATTGGAGTGTAAGGGTGATCAGTTGTGACTGAAACTTCAACACCATGCTCAGTCAACTCCTGATAGGTTTTCCAGCTCTTGTTCTTCAGTTCCACTTTTGACCTGCGGGTGAGTGTTGGCCCCACTGACACTTTTAAATTGAGCCCCGCCAACTCTTCGGCAATCAAGTGGCCTTCAGTACAATGCTCGATCCGCAAATCGAGGTTGAATTCTTCAGCAAATCTGATCGCTGACATAATATCGTCAGCTCTGTGGGCATGGATCCTTACGGGGATTTCCCTGTTCAACGCTTTTATGATTGGTTTGATCCTTAAGGATTCCGGGTTTTCGGCATTCATAGCCTCATAAAAAGCTTCCCTTAACATTCCCATGATCCCCATACGTGTGATTGAATCTTTGTTTCCCATACTGTGGATTCTTTTCGGATTTTCTCCTAACGCAATCTTAAGACCCGCAGTTTCCTGGATAACCATATTTTTAATGTTCTTTCCGGCCGTTTTGATGACAGATGTAGTCCCGCCTATTACGTTGGCACTCCCTGGCATGACATGTGCAGTGGTAATACCATATTTAAGTGCATCGCTAAATGCAGGGTCGAGTGGATATACCCCGTCAATCGCCCGGACATGGGGACTCATCGGCTCAATTGTTTCGTTGGCATCATTTCCGGCCCATCCTGTCCCTTCATCATAAAGGCCAAGATGGGTGTGGACATCGATGAAGCCTGGAAGCAAATAGTTATTATTACACTCAATAACTTCCATCCCAGGCTCAATCGGTATATCAGGTCCGATTCTGATTATCTTTCCATTTCTTATAAGAACATCACAATTTGAGCTTGGCTCAGCTGTGATTGGCATTACATTCGCATTCTTAAGCAGTATCCTGTTCATTTTCCATCCTATCCTGAATTTATTTTCTTGCACATTGGCAAGAAGTCAAGGTTTCTTTTCTTTTCATTATAATGAAAAAGTCCCCCATTAATGAAACTTTTTTACATCTTCTTCGTAAAGTTAACTATAAGAGTATTGGAGGGAGAAAGACAATGCCAAAAAACGATGAAAGACTTATTGCAGCAGGCATTTATGTTATTAGTTTTTTTACTGCTTTTCTAGGCCCGCTGATTATCTGGCTGGTCAAGAAGGATGACTCCAGCTATATTGATTACCACGGAAGGGAGTATATGAACTTTTTTATTTCTTATACTGTTTATGGAATTGTAAGCGGAATTCTTGTCATCCTGCTGATTGGGATCTTCATGTTGTGGGTCATCGGTATTTTAGCCATGGTGTTCACGATCGTAGGTGCGATAAAAGCTTATGAAGGTCAGGAATATCGGATTCCATTCATATTCAGGCTTCTTTAAGAGGCATAGAACAAAAATCTCTGGCATATGCCGGGGATTTTTTTTGCGGCATTTTAGACTGTGCTAAAAATTTTCTATTTTTTTGAACGATATTTCTCTTCAGTCGTCTTATGGGTGTAAAACAAATGAGGAGGTTATCCAGATGGAATTATTCGCTGATATAAATTGGGCTTTACTTGCACCTATACTAATCATTCAGGTGATTTTATTAATTGTCGCGGTGGTTGATCTAATTAAGATTGAGAAAACAAACGGCCCTAAATGGGTTTGGGCCATTGTTATATTATTGGTGAACATAGTCGGGCCTATCCTGTATTTCGTGATTGGAAGGAGAAATCATTAATGCCCTTAGTTCGAGTGGAAAATTTGGAAAAGAATTTTAAAGACTTACGAGTGATTAAAGGGTTGAACTTCGAATTGGAAAATGGGAAATGTGTCGCATTGATCGGTGCTAATGGAGCAGGGAAAACGACTACGCTGAAAATGCTCTCCGGGCTTATGGAACCAAGCAAAGGGAAGATTTCTTTTGTGGGTGAAAAGCAGGGGGGTGACCATCGCCGGTTGATTGGGTATCTTCCGCAGCATCCTGTTTTCCATGACTGGATGACAGCGAGGGAATTTCTTGAGTATGTTGGGAAGCTATCTGGATTGGATGCAAAGGAATCGAAGGAGCGGGCAGCAGAACTTCTCGAGCTTGTGGGTATTGCGGATGCAAAAAACAGGAGGATCGGCAAGTTTTCTGGCGGCATGAAGCAGCGGCTGGGGATTGCCCAGGCAATCATTCACAGGCCGAAATTGATTATGCTGGATGAGCCGGTTTCCGCCCTGGACCCATTTGGAAGGCGAGAGGTCCTTGAACTGCTGGAGAAGCTGAAGAAGGAAGCGACTGTATTATTTTCTACTCATATCCTTAATGATGCCGAGGAAGTGTGTGAAAGTATTTTGTTCCTCCACAATGGTGAAATAATAGAATCTGGGACAATGGATGAATTCAGGGAAAAATACCACCAGTCAAAAATCGATCTTGCTTTTAGTCGGGAAGCTTCAAGCTTTTTACAATCTCTTTCAGAACATCCACTCATCGTTTCCATTCAAACTGAAGGCAATAAAGCAAGTATTTATACAGAAGATCTTGAAACTATAAAAGAGGCTTTGTTGAGTCAGGCAGCCAGGGAGAACTGGCCCCTCACTAAATATGAAATCGGTTCTATCAGTCTTGAAGATGTGTTCATGAAGGTGGTGCAAAAATGAAGCAGTGGTTCACTCTGTTAAACAAAGAATTCCTGGAGATGGCAAGAAACTACAAATGGGTCTGGATGCCGATCACTTTTATATTGCTTGGGGTGATGGACCCACTAACCACCTATTACTTGCCTGAAATCCTTAATTCCGTCGGAGGCCTTCCGGATGGGACGGTATTTGAAATGCCCGAACCATCTGCTCAAGAAGTATTTATCATGAGTTTGGGACAATACCAGATGATTGGTATATTGGTAATCGTCCTCTCGATGATGGGGATAATTGCTGGTGAAAGGAAGAGCGGTGTCGCACAATTGATCCTTGTAAAGCCGGTGTCCTATTCCTCTTATATTACTTCCAAATGGGCAGCTGCAATTATATTGATCCTCCTATCATTGTTCCTTGGGATGTTGGCAAGCTGGTATTATACAGGCGTTCTATTTGAATTCATTCCGTTCGGCGCCTTCATGGAATCATTCGGATTATATGCACTTTGGCTCGTACTGGTACTGTCCTTCGTAATCCTTTGCAGTGCAATGTTCATGCAGCCAGTTGCAGCAGGGATGGTATCGCTTGTTACTGTCTTTGTATTTACAATCTTAGGAGGTTCCTTCCAGCACCTGCTTGAATGGAGTCCGACTCAGCTCGTATCCTATGTTTCGGAGAAGTTGATTACCGATAACTGGCCTGAACATGTTTGGCCGGCGACTGGAATGACTTTATTGATGAGCGCGTTATTTGTTGTATTGGCTATATATATTTTTAAAAGGAAAGAGCTTGCTGATTAGGCCCGGTCAATGACCGGGTTTTATTTTTTTACTAGGAAGGAAGAACTGTTTTAACGATTCAATTTGTCGAAATATTTACATAATTGTAACGTTGAAATGAATCTATTAACTTATTTAAATTCAATCACTGCCGAAAAATGAATCAGTGAATAATAAATTGGACCTATTTTTATGGATAAATTCGGGATTTGGGTGTCGAATTCATTATATTGCCAAAACTTAAAAATTAAATATAATGAAAATTAAGAAAAAAGGAGGGGTTTTATGTCGACAAGAAAAAAGCTTTACGCAGGAACACTTGCAGTCCTTCTGGGAGCGGCTACGATTTTCAATGCTGGTGTTACCAAAGGGGAAGCAGAATCAAATACTGAGAATACATACCTGGTAATCTTTAAGGATCAACAGGGACTTCCATCAGGCTATGCGGAAGCAATCAAAAAAGCCGGCGGTCAAGTCGAAGATAAATTGGACAAGCTTGGTGCGGTAGAGGTTACTTCTAAAAATGCCAACTTCCTAAATGAAGTCAAAAAGTCCTCCATTGTTTTGGAAGCTGGTGTGGAGAATACTGTATACCCTGAACAGACATTTGATGGAGAGACAGTAGAAGTGGAAGACCTGACAGAAGGTGCAGACTTTTATAATCAATACATGTGGGATATTAAACAAGTAACAAATAACGGTGAATCATGGAATCTTCCGGGGGGAACAGGATTATCAGTTGATGGTGAGGACATTGTTGTCGGTGTCATCGATACTGGAATTGACTATAATCACCCTGATTTAAAAGATAATTACGCAGGTGGTAAGTCATTTGTTCCTGGTTATGATGATCCGATTGACCAGAACAGCCACGGTACGCACGTTGCCGGTTCCATTGCTGCAAAAGGTGAAGCTCTTGGAGTGGGACCAGACCTTAAGGTTGCCTCATACCGAGTATTTGGTCCAACTGGCGGTGCAGCAACTTCTCATATTGCAGAGGCTTTAATGACAGCCGCAGATGATAATGTTGATGTCGTCAACATGTCTCTTGGCGGATATGACTGGTTCCAGGATCCTGCGTATGCAACGAAGGACATCGTTGCGGATGTTCAATTGTTCAACCGCGCGATTCAGTACGCAATCCAGAAAGGTGTGACGGTTGTAGGCTCTGCCGGAAACAATGCTGTCGATCTTAGCAGCCCTGGTAAATTGTCAGGCGATGATACAGGTTCAACACACAGAAGTCCTAGCAGCCAGACAATGATCAGAGTTTCAGCTGGCGGAGCATTAAAGAATCTTGCATTTTACTCTAACTATGGAGTAGGGAAAATTGATGTAATGGCACCAGGCGGCGACCTTGGGCCAAATTATGATCCAGCTACTGGTGATGGCAGAGATAATAGTTATCTTGCTTTTAGCACAGTCCCACTTTTAGATGCTAATAAAAATGTCATAGGTCATGGTTACGGCGGTAAGGGTGGAACTTCAATGGCAGCGCCCAAAGTTGCTGCGCTTGCTGGTGTGGTAATCGCGAAGCATGGTAAGGATAAGCTTAACCCTGCACAAGTGAAGGCAATAATCCAGAGTTCATCTGAAGATGTATTCGAAAATGGGTATGATGCAGAATCTGGCCACGGCTTGATTAATGCAGTAAATGCATTGACTATTAAATAATTCTATTGGAACCGGACAAGTGAAACTGTCCGGTTTTGTTCTGTTTAAAAAAGGTAGAATGATTAGGCTCCTTGTTTAATAGAATTAAAGTGACGAAGTAGATATTCTTCAAGGAGATAATAGATATGAGCATTCAACAATATTACCAGCAGACAGCCTATATAAGTTTAAACGGTTCCATTTTATCAGCGGGGCTACTTACGGCGATTCTGGCGTCAAGTCTGCTGTTTTCCTGGAACATACCTCTTTTCCTGGTATCAGTACCATTTTTGTTTTTAGTCCTCAGCCACTATAATACCTATATTTTATATAAGAACAAATCAGAAGAGAGTGAGGGTACCTTTCATCATTATGATGATAATCAACTTCTGGAGCAAAACAATCTGCTGATCGGCTTCAGCCCTGCGCCGGCAGTAAGATTACTTTTTTTTACACCTGACGGAATGCTGGCAGGAGAATTAAGAGAATTATCTTCTAAAAGTTATCGCTGGTTTATCCCATATTTTATAGATAAAAGAATCATGAAAAGAATTGGAATCTATGACTCCAAAGGAAATTTGGAAGGCAGCCTGATACAAGAGCGAAATAGGTTCAAAATGCTAAATGCAAATAAAGAAGAAATTGGTGTGTTTTATCCAAAAAAAGCGTCAAAAGAGACGATTGGAGTTGCTTTCCTAAGTGGCGGCAGAAAAATGAGGGCAGAGAGAATCCCAGGGTCGATGCACGACTTTAGGGTTGTTCAGGAAGGCGGGAATACGGCTGCCAGGCTTCAAAGAGGATGGATGCCATTGGAATGGACAAGGTTTTTCAAAGAAGCCAATACCCCCGTCTTAACATTCGACTATACAGTGGGACAGGCAGAAAGGCTGGCTGTACTTGCAGCTCTCGCCAGTCGCTATATGTATTATGACCATTAGTATGAAAATTGTACCATTTATGAAAGTTTTGTTTATCCTCCACTGCAAAAGGCTAACAAATAGATAGAAACTAGTAGGAGGTTGAAATATGGAAAGCAAACAATACCAAGATTGTATCCAGGCATGCATAGAATGTATTGAAGCATGTAATGTTTGTTTTGATTCCTGTTTAAAAGAGGAGAATGTAAAAATGATGGCAGAGTGCATCAGAATGGACAGGGAATGTGCCGAAATATGCGGCATGGCAGTAACTGCGATGCAAACGAACAGCCACTTTGTTAACCAAATCTGCGGCCTGTGTGCAGAAATTTGCGAAGCCTGCGGCAATGAATGCAAGAAGCATGACCACGACCATTGCCAAAAATGTGCCGAAGCCTGCTTTAAATGCGCAGAAGCCTGCAGGAAAATGGCATCCTAAACCAGGGAACCAGCAAACACATGCTGGTTCTTTTTCTGTTAGAAAAAGTAATCGGCTATAAATGAACTTTAGTGAATCTGCATTGCCCGGAAAACGTTCGAGAAGCCAAAAAAGGTAAAAGCAGGAGCCTTGCCAGATAGAAAAATAAAACATCATGGCTTTGAATATTGAACAATTCGGGCTTTTATGGCATCTTGTAATATAACGAAGGTTTTTGGGGGCGTAAATATGTTAATTGATTTAATTAAGTGTCATGGTTCACATAATGACTTTTTGTTAATAGATGAAACGGACCGGGATTATAAATTTGATGATTTTAAAAGACGTGATCTGGCGCTTGTGCTGTGTGATAGAGAGTCATCACTGGGAGCGGATGGCATCCTGTTCATCCGTCCGAGCAGGGTAGCGGATGCTCAATATCGGATTTTTAATTCTGATGGTACCGAGGCATCTATGTGCGGCAATGGACTTCGCTGTGCAGGACGCTATGTCTGCGAGAAGCTCGATGTTGATGAAGCAGTGATCGAAACGATGAAAGCCAATCTCAAGGTGAAGAAGCATGAAGAGATTTTCAGCGATATCCCAACTTACCAGGTGGAAATATCACCGGTCACTTTCGACTTGAAGGATTTGCCGTTAAAGCTATACCAGGAAACATTGATTCAGGAGAAAATTCCTCAGTTATCGGAGGAATTGACGTTTACGGCTCTGTCAGTGCCCAATCCTCATCTAACGACTGTAGTAACAAAAGAGCAATTAGAATCCAACTTGCAAACGGAATTGAGCGAGAAGGTAAACGGTCCTAATGATCTTTTTCCTGACGGCGTCAATGTCAGTTTCATAAGAATCCTAGAAAGGGGAAGTATCTTTGTCAGTACCTATGAGCGAGGCGTTGGCTATACGAATGCGTGTGGAACAGCGATGTCCGCCTCGACACTTGTCACCTGCCTGATGGGGGAAAATGAACTTGGCCAGCCTGTCAATGTATACAATAATGGCGGGATGGTACAATGCGCTGTTCATAAAGAAGATGAGACTTACTCAATCGACTTGATCGGCAATGCTACTTTTGTATACTCAGCTCAAATAGATGTTGATTTTTCAAAAGAGGGATTACTTACAGAAATCCTGGAACAAGAAGATTTTGATGAGGAAATCGAGTACAGCAAGCTGCAGGAGCATGCTAAAAAGTATCTAAGCCAATTTTAAAACGAAGAAAACCCTGAGGAGCTTCCTCAGGATTTTTTTGACTTCAGAACATTGAGTACCGGTTCGAAGTTCTGCTCTGCTTTAGCTGCAAAATAAGTCCGGAACGGACAGCCTAACTTTTGTACGCGCTGTATGATCGTTCCAAGGTGGAAGTTCTCAATATTTAAATCTTCGTTCACTTCTTCCCAGAATAAGGGAGTGGCTACACCGGCATGTGATTTCCCGCGTGCGGAATAGGGACAGACAATCGTTTTGCCTTCAGCATGCTGGATGTAATCGACATATAATCGGTTGCCCCTGTTTTTCTTCAGACGTTCTATCGTAAAGTAATCGGGCTCCTTAGAAACAAGATAGTTGGCGATAAAGGAGGTGAACAATCTTGTATCATCGTAGCTATAACGGTTATCCGGAAGCGGGATATACACCTGAAGTCCTTTATTCCCAGATGTCTTGATAAAACTGATCAGCTTCAACTCATCCAGTACCTCTTTAATATATACTGCTGCTTTAATTGCTAAATGAAAATCGTCCCTTGATGGTGGATCAAGGTCAAAAACGATTTCATCAGGCCCTTTGCTGTTGATTGTTTGGAACGGAATATGAAATTCAATGGCAATTTGATTCCCGAGCCATAGCAAGGTTTTCATATTATTGCAGACAATATACTCAATTCCTTCAGATTTTGAAGTTTGGACAAAATCCGGTGCATAATCAGGAACGTTCTTTTGGTAAAAGGCTTCGCCAAACATCCCGTGAGGATAGCGGATCACAGTTAACAGCCGGTCCTCCAAAAATGGAAGCATATAGGGAGAAATCTCCCTTAAATAATGGATGTAATCAACCTTTTGAATCGGCGGATCTTCCCAGATCTGCTTATCTGGATGGGTGATGTCGATATCCGGAGGAAGATTTTTTTGTTGGAAAACGAATTTTTCATACGTGCAGGTATCTGGACTTAAATCGAAACGAAACTGATGAAAATGAGGCTCACGAAGTTGGTCCTCATATATTTCCAGATACTTTACATCAAGGCAGATGCCTGGTTCTACATAGATGAACTGGTTATCTTCATCATTTTTATTTTGCTTGATGATTTGATGGAGTGCATTTTTTTCCTCGGGCTTGAATCCGAAGATGACCAGCCCGATTTGATGTATTTTTGAATCTTTGTAAACTGAGATATAAAAGTATCCATTGGTTTTCTCATAAGCTGTGACAAAGCAGGAAACATACTTCCAATTCTTCGATTTAATCCACGTTTCCGTCCGTTTCCCTTCCTCCCATTTACTATTGTATTGTTTGGCAATTATCCCCTCACCGTCGTAAATGACAACTTTTTCCCATAAGTTTTCCAAATCCGTTTCGCTTGGGACAAGCTGGATCAAGTCATGGTTTTGGTGGTTTGGACTGAGTGGAAGTCCTAGTTCAGAAAACAGCGATTGAAGCTTTAGCCGCCGATCTTGATAAGTATCAGAAGCAATGTGTTTTCCTTTTATCCTCAAAAGGTCGAAAACCATCAGCCTGCACGGATTCCTTTTAGCTTCGGTTTTGATTTTTTCCTTGGACCGCATTCTTCCTCTAATTTGGATCGCCCCAAAATTAGCTTTATAAGGGTTCTCAAGATAAACAAGCTCAGCGTCCAATGTCAAAGGCAAATATGGCTGGAACTTTTCTTTATTGGCATCAAGGAACTCCGATAATTCCGGAAAGAGAGGCAACAGGGGTTTGCCATTACGGCTTGTCAGTTCAATTTCTGAATCCCATGTCAACAAGGCACGAAAGCCATCAAATTTGATCTCATAACGCCAATCATCCCCTTGTGGCGTTTCAAATGAAAGTGTAGGGAGCATAGGCTTCAACATTTTCAGCATCCTTTCACACCAGTTCTATTTATATTGTTCCTGTTTGGCCCCGAACTAGTACGCTGGGAAATGTTTTAATGCATGATAAGGCAATTATTAAGCAAATTAGTATTAAAACGAAGAGGTGGAGAATGTAATGCATACAATCTGGAAAGGGAGCATCAGCTTTGGGCTTGTCAATATTCCAATCAAGCTTCATGCTGCGACTGAGGATCGGGACATCAAACTGAGAACCCTTCATAAAGAGTGCCACTCGCCAATAAAATATGAGAAAACTTGCCCCGTGTGTGATGTTGAAGTGAAAAATGAAGACATCGTTAAAGCTTATGAATACACGAAAGGTAAGTTTGTTGTCCTTGAGGATGAGGATCTTGAAGCTTTAAGGAAAGAAAATGAAGATAAAGCAGTGGAAATAATCGACTTCGTCAAAATAAATGAAATCGATCCGATTTACTTTCAAAGAAGCTATTTCATGTCTCCGAACGAGGGTGGCGGAAAGGCCTATTCTCTTCTTAGGAAGGCCCTTGAGGAATCGCAGAAGGTCGGGATTGCAAAAATAATCATTCGGGCAAAAGAGCAGCTTGCAGTAGTACGGGTTTATAATAATACACTCGTCATGGAAACCATCCATTTTCCAGATGAAGTTAGAAACGCAGTAGATGTCCCGAATGTACCAGAAGAAGATAAAGTAACAGAAAAGGAACTGGAAACGGCCATCATGCTGATCGATCAACTGACAACTGAGTTTGAACCAGAAAAATACAAGGATGATTATCGCACCGCATTATTAGAGCTGATTGAAGCGAAGCGTACGGGTAAAGAAATGGTTACTCCTACTGAAAAAGAGCCAGTCTCCAATGTTACAGATCTTATGGCCGCACTGCAGGCTTCCATAGACCGTACCAAACCAGAAAAGAAGAAAGAAACAGCTCCGGCAAAGAAGAAAAAGACTGCGGCGAAACCAAAGGCAAAAGAGAAAAAACAGGCTTAAACAAACATATGCAAAACACACAGCCGGCCATCTATATGGGGCCGGTTTTTGTTTGGATAATTTTTAGAGGAGATTCTTGAACTGAAGAAGAATACTTTTAGGGAAAAGGGGGTTTTTTTATGAGAAAAGTACTTGTACTTGGGGGGACCCAGTATTTTGGGAAAAAGCTGGTACAAAAGCTTATAGAGAATGGAGATGAAGTGACAGTTGCCACCAGGGGAACAAAGAGCGATCCTTTTGGTGATCATGTAAAGCGGCTGGTGATCGATCGAGAAAAGAAAGAGTCGATGTCTGCAGCATTCGAAGGGAAGGCTTGGGACCTGGTGTATGACCAATCCTGTTTTTCGCCAATAGAGGCAAAGGATACATCAGAGGCACTCGAGGGGAAGGCTGGCCGCTATATTTTTACCTCAACGCAAGCTGTTTATGACTTTGGCACCCTACACACAGAGAGTAATTTTAATGCAAATACATATCCTGTTGAATACAAAAGCCGCAGGGAATACCCTGGGTATGAAGGCTACAAAGAGGCGAAAAGAGCCTCTGAAGCGGTATTTCATCAGCTTGGTATTTTTGAGGTTGTTTCTGTCCGTTTTCCGATCGTTGTTTCAGAAGATGATTACACTGAACGCCTAAAGTTCCATGTAGATAAAATCCTTTCAGGACAACCAATCGGTATTCCGAATCCTGAGTTGCGGTATAGCTTCATTCACGCTGATGAAGCGGCTGATTTTTTGTTGGGAATCGGGAACTCAAAATTTATGGGGCCAATCAATCCCGGATCGGCAGGGGATATTAGTTTGGGGGAATTGGTTGATAAGATAGCATTGCTTTCCAATAAAAAAGCGTCCGTTGTGAATAGCACCGAAAGCGGCACTGTCTCCCCATATGCATTGCCTGGCTCCTGGTCAATCGACACCTCACTCGCAACAGGCCTTGGCTTTAAGTTTATCGAACTAGATCAATTATTGGAGCAATTAATACTGTTTTATATTAAACAGAATGACTCGAATTAATATAATCCCAGGTGCGCATGATCATTTTGCACCTGGGTTTTCTTTATTCTGCCTTTACCGTTATGACCATTGCTGCATGATAACCGTATCCCTTCTTATTCCAGATAGCATCAGCAGGCTGGGTTTTGCCTTCACTGTCGGTTGCCCTGACTGTGATATGATATACATTTCCGGATTTGAATTCCTTCATGTAACTCCATGAAACAGTTTGATTTTCTTCAGTTGGAGTATCAAAATTGGCCTGCTCCCAATTAGCCCCATGATCAAAGCTAATCTCAACCTTAGAGATTACGCCTGACCCTGTCCAGGCGATCCCGCTGATTTCTTGGGTACCGCTTTTGACTAACTGCCTATCAAGTGGCTTCTGAATCGTTGAATTCACTTTGTTTGTCGTAACAGGCTCAGATGTACTGTTTTTAAAATAATAAACATAATCATCAGTCTGGAAGGGTCCGGTAAATTTGTTTTTGACCAAAAAGATCTCAGTAAGCCATTTTACAGAAGCCATTCCATACCAGCCTGGAACAATCAGGCGGAAAGGATAACCATGTTTATGAGAGATTGGTTTCCCGTTGTATTCAAATGCAATCATAACTTCCGGATGAAGTGCCATCTCGATTGGCAAACTTCTTTCAAAGTGGACATACTGGCCGTTCTTGATACCCGAATCTCTTCCCCTGAAGACTACTTCAGTTACACCTTCCTCCATTCCGGTGTACTCAAGAAAGGTTTTTAAAGGAACTCCCTTCCAAATTCCCTCACTCATCGCACCATCTTCCCACTGCTCACCAAAGACTTTTTCCTTAAAATAAGCTCGTTTATTTCCTGCACACTCAATGAGCACTCTATAGGAATTTGAGGGAAGCATAATAATTTCAGAGTAATGGATTTGTAAGGCTTGATCAACTGAGCCGGAAATTTTAAGTGTAAATGACTCTGGTGTTAAAATTGGATAGGAAAAATGGTTTCGTCGGTAAAATAGCTGATCTGCAACCGGCTGAAGCAAAGAGATAAAGTGTATCGGTGTTTCCTGATTTTCCGGGCTAAGGCTCTTTGTTGTTAAGTAAGGACGTACTTTTCTATAATCCAAATACATATTCATTCCTCCTCATCGTTAATTTATTGGCACGACGCAATTGGAAGAACAGGGAAATAGAAAAAGGTTTTTCGGGCTGGGTGTCAAATAATATTAAGAACAGGTAAGTGGGGAGCAAAAACGATGAGTTTTTAACAGGGGGCAGACAGATGGAGAAAAAAAGCAAATGGAAACTTATGATTTTACCTGCAAGTCTGTTTTTGCTGGCTTTTGGTTTATATGCTGGCTATACGATGTGGGAAAAAAGAGGTCATCAAGATTTTGGGAGCGATTCAAGCAATCTTAAAAATGGAGGGGAAACTGTCGCTGTATTCCGGGATGATTCCGAGAATGAAAACTTAACAGTTGGCCGCTTCATTCGTGAATATCATACTAAATATAATGATACACTCGGTTGGGGCAGAATCGATAGTGTTGAATGGAAGGATCAAAGGGAAATCGCTTCTGAAATACTCTCTCTATTGGCAACTGTCGAAACAGACAATACTGCTCTTCAAGCTGACTTTGACACCATATCCAATTATTCAAGAAGCATTGCAGATGGATCAAAAGATAAGAAGATTTTGCTTCAGCTGCACCGATATTTCCATGACCTTGATATTGAATTCAATGAATATAATAGGACGAGCGATTATTTTAATGTAACAAAATATAAAGATCCCGAGAATGGTTAATCCATCCTCACCAGGGTAACATAACAGTGACTAGCGGCGAAGGGAGTGGCTTTCATTCATGAAAATAGTGGTCATTTCAGACACTCATATGCCGAGGAAAGCAAAAGAACTGCCAGAAAAGCTGCTCATCGACCTGCAATATTGTGATTATATTATCCATGCTGGAGATTGGCAGTCGGTAGAACTGTACAATGAGCTTAAAAAGTTTGGTCCCGTGATTGGCGTTACCGGCAATGTGGATGGACCTGAACTCAAAAGTTTGCTTAAAACAAAGGAAATTCTTCAGGCGGGCAGCTTTCAGATAGGTATCGTCCATGGACATGGCACCGGTAAAACAACCGAGAAAAGGGCAATTGAAACTTTTGAAGCCGACAAGGTGGATTGCATAGTGTATGGGCATTCGCATATTCCAGTTGTTAAGGAAGTTGAGGGTGTCATTATCTTTAACCCAGGATCACCGACTGATAAAAGGAGGCAGAAGCAATTCTCTTATGGTATCCTGAATGTCGGAGAAGAAATTGTGGCAGAGCATGTCTTTTTTTAAAAAATCCGCTAAAAAAATAGACAGGAGTGTAATTCAACAATGAAAACTTTTGAAGTGAAATTTCACGCTGAAGACCAGGTTGAAACGATGAAGGTCCAGAAATTAAGCAGTGAAGATTATGAACAGGCTACCGAAGGCGGTACACGCCATCTGTTTGATTTGGATACGAATATTGGTTTCTTCGTGTTTTTCGACGCAGAAGATAAAGATGGCAAAGAGTATTATTTATTGCTTCAATATGAGGAGCAGAATGAAGAGCCATCCAATTGCTATGGCTTTCAACTTAAGGATTTCTACGAATTTTCAGCATTATATTTAAATGACCTTGAATTTACTGAAGAACTTAACGAAGAAGAAGGGGAGCTCGGACCTGTCCAGCACCTTGCCCATCTGCTTTACCACATTGTTGAGGAAGGCAAGGCAGTAGAAGTCTGAGTACATAAAAAAAGAGCAGACTCTGCTCTTTTTTAATTTGTTTCCTCTTCGTTTTCTTCATCAGAGGGCAAGTTTTCCTCGCAATACTTTTGCACTTGCACTACTTCATCTTCCTCAAGTTCGAAGTCAAGTACCTTTTCTGTTTCCTGCTCAATAAAATAGCTTTGCAGGATTCTGGTCTCTTCGCCGTTAACTAAAAAAAGCACCTTTAAGAGCAACCCTTTTTCAGTGTATAGCTCGTCCTCTTCGTCAACCTCGATATTTAAAAAATACTCATATCTGCTCCCCGACAGAAGTCCAAATGGATCTTCAAGGAACTCGACAGTATGTCCGGTAATATTCATGAATGCTCATCCTTTTAATTTTGTCACCTCTATTATATATCGAAAACATCAAAAACAATCAAGAAATTCGCAGTAAGAGACAGATAGCTGGATGAAATAAGAAAGAGTGCCTCCCGAAAGGGCACTCTTTTTAAAAATAAACATTAAAGAAAAAGCTTCAATGCTTGATAACCGAAAAAAAGCGCAAAGCCAATTAGTGAAAACCCGGATAAAAGTGAAATGATTGTAAGCAATCTTGTTGTAAGCAGCTTACGGAAGCTGCTGGATATTGCGGCCATAATGATATCCCAGAGAATGAGTCCCAATATGATGCCAAAGCTGTAAAGGATCAGTTCACCGGTGCCGTAGGAGGATGCAGTCTTGGCAAGGACGGATCCATAAATCCCCAGCCAAAATAAAATCGTCAGCGGGTTGGATATCGACATGATAAACCCGGAAAAAAAGGATTTCAAGCCGGATTCCTCGTTTCGATTATTCATGACGATTTTCCCGGATCCGAGAATTGTCTCTATTCCTGTGTACATCAAGACAAAGAATCCGAATAGCCAGAGAAAGGATTGCATGAAAGGAGTCTCGAGAAATTTAACTACACCTAGATAGACAGTCAGCATGTAGATGATATCAGCGGTGAGTGCACCCAGGCCCAGAAGCCATGCCTGGAAAAAACCACTCTTGATGCCTTTGTCCATCTGTGCTGCATTGACAGGGCCAATCGGCGCTGCCAATGATAACCCAAGGAAAATATAACCTAAGAAGACATTCACTTTTTTAGTTACCTCCAATAGTCAGAACGTAATTTGCTTGTACTATTTCTATTCAGACTTTTGGATGCGTACAACCTATTTTGTGGAATCGATATATTTTTTTATGTGGGTCTTAATAATCTTAGAATGAAAAGAATAAACTAGTAACTGTTGCGCAGGCAACTGCTTATGTGTCACTTTTGGTAAAAATAAGAAAGTGTGGTAAAATGGAATGGATATCAACTTTCGGACCATTCATTTATTATAAAAAGTTTAATTTGCCGGCTTTTTATAATAAATGAATTTTTTTATCAATCGAACGATGATAAGGTCTTTTCGGAATTTTGCAGCATTTTAAAATGAAAGCCTGCAAATGGAATAGGACCATAACTAAACTTATAGGAGCGTGAGGAAATGGCATTTGGAAGAAAACCGCCTGAAGAGATCGTAACCGCTGAAACGAAAATATGGGTATGTACTTCTGATGATTGCAATTGCTGGGTTCGCGACAATTTTAAAAGCAGCAATGTCCCCGCTTGCCCAATATGTCAAAGTGATATGGAACAGACGACCAAGGTTCTTGAAGTGGTCAACAACCATAGTCAGAATTTAATTGGATAATTTAGTGGTTAAAGCAGTCTGGATGAGTATCCGGGCTGTTTTTTTGTGCACAAAAAAAGTGCCCAATGTATAGGCACCTTTTCTGTATGCGGATGAGAGGACTTGAACCTCCACGGTGTTGCCACCACTAGAACCTGAATCTTGAGAAAGCTTTTAAAGGTTGTTTATACTTATTGGAAATCTGTGGTGTATAGGGGCTATCCAGGCTTCTTCCTTACTATTTTCTGAAATTTCTTCTTTACGTTCGTGGATTTGCAATTGTAAAAATGTTAGCAGAAATGTTAGCAACTAACTTGCTAAAAAAATTGTATATATTAATTCGGAATTGGGAATTAATGTATTGTAACTAATCAATAATAATAATTATCTATCATGGTGTTTACATCTAAAGGATCATAAAAGATATTATTAACGGTATTTAAGGAATTTTTTCTTTATGACTGTTAATATTATTTGTTTATGTCTCTTTTGGGTTTAAACGCCTTCTTTTATTTAAGGAGGTGAGGGAAGTTTTCGAATGAAAAATTCTTGATAGAAAGGAGGTATGAATAAAAATGTTAAAAAGATTTGTCAGTAATACAGCTGGTGCATTTGTGGGAGGATCAACCGGTGCATCAGTGTTAACTGGAGTTGGAGTAGTAATAGGTGGAGGAACGTTCGCAGCTCTTGGATTTGGTATAGGGGCAGTTACAGGTACGGCATCTGGGATTAAAGTAGTTAGTAATTTAATTGATGAGAGGAGGTAAACGCATGTCATGGGATTTATTTAATGAAGGAGTTTCTAAAGGCTTCGATGAGTTCTTAGAAGTTTTTACAGGAAATAAAGAACTACTTGAAGCAATGGAGGATATAAAAGACCATTTTGACGAAAAAGAAAAATAATTTCTAAGAAATATTGACTGCAAATTGGATCTTAGACCCGATTATGAATGTATTTGTTGTGAACGTCCCTTAAAAAGGGACGTTTTTTTTGGTGGCTAACTATGTAGGATAAAGATAACTTTCCGATATTATATATAATATTAATACAAAAAAGGTCGACTTTTCTTTTACTTTATTTGAAGGTGTTACGCATCAATTAGGTAAGTGAGCTTGAACATAATTTAATTAAGAAGCCAAGGCTTTTAATCTTAATTTACGGGTTCTTTCTTAATTCTTTTAAGAAAATAAATTCAGATTTTGGCTTTGTAAAGCTTATATTTATTCCTAAACTCTTTAGTCGATTAACTAACTCTATCAAGTGATTATTATACATTTCAATACTCCTTAATTTTTTTATTTATATTTATTATACGGAAATTTAAGAAGGATGAAAATGAGCCTAAAAGATAACTGCTGTTTAAATAAGAAATGCTTATTACATATAACAACATATGCTGGGGTGAATGTTAATGATTAAAAATGGTTCTTATTATTTGGATATTGAGAATAAGGTAAGTCTTCGGTTTACCTTTAGATCAGAAAACAAAGAAATTGGTGGCATAATTTCTGCAAATAAGCTAAAAAAGTTCTCCTTAAACAATAGTGGTAACCGGCTACCAAAAGGCAAAGTCACTCTTGCGTGGGACAATCACCAACCCGCAGAGGTTTTTTGTCTAGATACATTAATAAGGAACATTACACATACAGCGATTAATGATGTAAAACCATTAATCCAAGCAATATATAGGATTCATAATAGAAAACACAATGAAGTCTCAATCCAAAAATTTTATTTTAGTACTCTATTCCCAGATGATATTTTAATGGAATCTGAAGTCAGTATAAAAATAGATAATTTTAATAATTTGTACGAAACTTACTATGGAAGAGTTAAATGCCACTTTATTAATGCGGAAACTGGTAATAAAGAAAAATGGGATGAAATTAATACAGAATGGTCTAAATTATCTAGTGCAACTTTTACAGAGGCAGTAGAAGAAATGAAACAACGAATTGAACAAATTAAAGTGCAAGAATTAGAGAAACGCTTTTGTTGGCTAGAATAGTTATAAGTATTATTTGTAAAATATAACAAGGATTTATTATTGATCCTATCTAAAGCAAGGCGGGAAAATAATGGTTGATAAATGAACTTTATTTAAAATGGGACTCCTAAAAGGGTCCCAATTTAAGTTGGATTCTATTTTAAAACTTTATTTTTATCAATTATTTCTTTATAAGTTCCTACCTCTTTTACAGAAGTTAAACTTAAGTAACACTGATTGTGTATGACAGTATAGAATTCGTCTAGAATAACTTTATCTTGTAATTGAAAGACTTGAAAACATATTGGACAGTGTATTGTTCCTGTCATTTATTATCACCTCCCTTATCTATAATTATATAATGACTCATATAATTCCTTCATGTTCAAAAAATGTACAAAATTCAAAAAAAAATCTATAAAAATTAATAATAATGTTGACTTGCTCATTAACTTCTTTTTGAATCAACCAATAAATCAACTAAGTATCTTCTTAATTATTATAAAAATAAGTGTCCGTTAATATAGGATCTCTGCTGAGGAGTAACTCTATAATAGGGAACAGATTGACAGTTCTTAAAAAACACGGTTGTAAATATTGGGTGGGTGGCAGATCTGGAGATCTAACTTATGAAGGGCAATTTTAACAAATTTAGGTATTATTAAATGCATTTGTAAGAACATGTCGGAGGATTACAATGTATTAATTAGACAAGGGCTTATTAGTTTACACTAAATGGACTGTAGCTATTGAAAGCAGGATGACTATAGAGCCTATAAGAAAAATCTGATTTTATAGTTATACTCCATTAAGAATGATTAAAGTATAATGAAATAAGAAATTTTCTTCAAAAGGGTGAATAAATTGAAGTGCAAATGCGGTGGTATACTATCTGTCATTAGGATTGAGGGTTATCCAGCCAATAGCAAAGATAAACTTAGCTTTAGTCGACTTTGTGATGTTGAATGCCTGAAGTGTGGTTCTATTTACTACAGTCAACCTTATGATTTTGGAAAAAAAATAAACGAAGTAAAAAAAATTGATGAGTAACCAAACTGGCGTTGATTAAATTTTATGGTCCTACTCGAGAAAGTTTAATAATCTGTTAAACGTAGTTAAAAAACACATTTACCATCATGGTTGATGAAAAATGCGAAAATGTGAAGTGGTTAGCGAAATTCCTTCACATTTTCGCATGTAAAAAGGTAGGAGGTAGTGATTAGTTGTGGGAACTTCGGAAGAGATAGCTGTGGATTTTATAAACAGATATAAGGAAATATTACGCAATACAGATTACGAGATAACCGAATTTGGAGAATTAATTGTAATCAAAGGAAAGAAAAAAATTATATTAACTAATTTCGTTTTTTATCCAGTTGAAATAATCAGGGAAGTTTCAAATGAGAGAGAGGATAAAATAAGATATGTATTTGAAGGGATATTAAAAGGAGAAAAAATTCTACCTAGAATTGAGATTTCCGAGGCGGATTTAGCTAATAGTAAATGGATCGGGAAGTGGAGTTCATTTTGTAGGATATTGCCTAAGGAAAAGGAGAATTATAATTTTCTTTTAGATATGATTTTCTTATTTGAAAAAAACACAAATGAAATTATAGAGTTTCAATCTATTGGGTGGAATAAATACAAAGGTAAATGGTTATTTTTGTATTCAGGAAGAGATAAGATCATTAATACGCTTGAGAAAAAATATAGTGTAAGAACTGTACATAAAGATTTTTCAATGATTTTCAATTCAAGTACCGAGGAAATTATAGCATATAAAAAAGCAATTGATATACTTAATTTTTTTGATAAAAAGTTAACCTTGTCTCTTTTTTCATTTTTGTTAACTTCTTTATTGACTACTCCTTTATCGAAGTTTAAAGACATGACCCCGAGTTTTTCACTCTGGATTTATGGTAAATCAGGCACAGGAAAAACTACTTTTGCCGAGTTATTTTCCAAGGTATTTGATAAACAAAACATGATAAGAGTAGATGCCTATAAGAACAAGCTTAAAGAAGCTGGCAAAATTTATAAAGACTCAGTTTTAATAGTTGATGATTTTGGAACTGATAAAACAAGAGATTCTGAGAAAAACACCTTGTTGAAAATTGAGAATTTAATAAGGCTTCTGAGTGATAGGACAAATTCACTAGATACAGATCAGATACCACAAGGATTATTATTATTTACCGGGGAAAGGTTTCTCGAGATAAATGAGGAAAATCATTCCACTGTATCAAGGTTACTACGTATTAAAATGGATAATATCTTTAATTCTAGTTTAGAGGGTTATTCTTATGACAAAATAGAAAGGTTTAATGAATATAAGAATGAGAAGTACTTGCAGACAAGTATTTATTATTATTTGGATTGGTTAGAGTTTAAAGTCAATAATGGATTGATAGATGATTATAAAACGGATTTTAATAAAATTAGGAATGAAATAAAAACTAATATACATGCCAGATACCTTGATAGTATTGCTCATTTGATTACATCTTTTAATTTTTATCTTTCTTATGGACAAGATAAAGGCTTTATTACGCCTGAACAGTACATGGAGTTGGGAAGTACCACAAGGAATATTTTTTTAGCAATATTAGAAGATCAAAAGAAAGCAGTTCCAGATCCTCGGATTGAGGAGTTTATTAGAATTTTTAAAGTACTTCTAACCAGCGGGAAAGTGAAAATTATAGAAAAAGGTTCTTTAACCTATCCTCCAATACTTAATAAGGATAAAAATATATATGGGATTTTAGATACTGAAAGTAACATCTTAAAATTACACTGGCAACCTATTTTAACAATGCTGGATGAGTATACAGGAAATTCTAATTACCCTACATCCTCATTCGTTGCCCATAGTAAGACGTTTGGTAAGTTATTGGTTCAGCATAGAATGGTTAAAACTCATGAGTACCAATCAAGAAATAATATTACAACTCCTTCGGTTACCATTGAAAATAGCATTAAAGTAAAATGCAGGGTGATCGATTTTCATACAGAAAAGATACCGGACATAGTTAATCTTATTAAGGAGCTAAACCCACCAATAGTACTTAATTCTGACTCCTTTATACAAGAACAAGCGCCAAAGAGGGGAAAGAAAAAAGCACATACATTTCTTATAGATGGGGTAGAAAACAAATTCATAAAATAATTAAAGTACAAGAATCGAATATGATTCTTGTACTTTTTTATTTTGATCTTAACAGATAAGTAATTCTTCAATGTTTAGAGATGTATACACCCTTCTTTAATATCTCCATTTATTGTAAGGAATTACTACACTATAGGAGTGTTATGTATGTATGATACTATATCTATCTTCTATAAACTGGATAGAGACGAATATGATTATTTTTTTAAGTATCTGAATGAATTAAGTTATAACAAGGTAGGTAAGAAACTGTATAAACCAAGAAATGATAAAAATGCTTATGTTACTTATGCTTTTATGGAATATGGTTTTTATGAAATTAAACTTAGATGGAGAAAAGATAAAAATTACCGAGCAATAGAACTTTTTATCAAACCCAAGCTCTTAATCGAAACTGGTAATCACTATGAAGTGACTAATCCAGAAGAAATGGAAAAAGTAAGGGAAGTTTTCAATAGATACGCTCAAAAGCATCGATTACCTGATTTATTGTTTTGGAATGTGAAAAGAATCGATTATGCCATAGATATAAATTTACCTAAAGAAATGATAATTAAATATTTGTTCCTTTTTAAAAAAAGTAACCATCCTGAATATATGAGGATAGATAAAACAACTCAACGATTTTTTGATTGTGAACATAATCTTTATCTTAATTCTAAAAATATAACTATTAACTATTATGATCGATACAAGGCATTAAAAAATAAACAACTAGTGGGCGAGCTCATTTTCCTTAATACCAATAGGGTGAGAAATAAATTTAGATTGGAAATACAGTATAAAAATTGCAAAGGAAAATTGTATAACTTTTTAAATTATGAATTTGGAAAAAGTACTATTCTTTATTTTTATAATTTGGTAATTGGACCAGGAGCGTACCTACCCTTAGAAAAAGCAATAGAGAATACATTTAACGAAAATATCTCCTTTAAAAAGGGGGTAAAGTTGAGGAATTTTTTGAAATACATCGACAATGAAGGTGGGATTTTCGAGGCGAAAATGAGGTTTATTAAAGAAAATAATAATAGATGTAAGGCAATTAAGGATTTTAGCAAAATGTTAAATGATATCAGAAAGTTAGGGCTAAACCCTATTTGTTTACCAAGTTCATGGGGAATGGACCAGATGCCCAATTTAATTGATAAAATAAATGACCAATTCGATCAAATAAAATCAAATTTCCTTAATTAATAGAAGTGGGTGTATCTATGGATAAAACAATAAAATATCATGACCTTGTAAACCAAATTAACTTAAGAATACCTGTTAAGAAGATGCTGAGTAGTGTTAAGTTCCATTTAGCTTTGTGTGATTGTTTAGTAGAATTGGCTGAACGTTATAATTGCCTAGGTATTAAAAAAAGAGTTCTTCATGGGGACCGTCTGGATGTACTCTGGATCGATAAAAATACCGAAGAAATAAAACTAGCGTTTGAAGTCGATGGGGGGTTCAGATCTAGATCAATAAAAAGATTAATAAGGGTTAAAGCAAAGGAAAAGGTTTGGATCTTTTATGGAAACTCGACGGGTATCGAGGAATTTATTAAGAAAAACGATCCTACTTCATCGATATTAATTATAAATTTGGATAATTACAGAAAACATTTCAGATTGAAGAGAAGAAAACGAAAGAAGAAAGAAATCATCAATAGTTTATTTAGTTGATCTTTGTATCTTTTAATAACTTATGAGTCTTTTTGACTTTATTAGTTATATATTATAAAGGTGAAACTAAGGTATGAAGTAATACACTACAAAGTTAAGGGAGGATTTGGATTGAGAATAGAGTTCACGGTTTTTGACACCCCGCCCAAAAAAAGCGGAGCTAACTCAATGTGGAATTCAAAATCTGAGAGATCTAGAATTATTTCCCTAAGAAAGAAGGCTTACGAAGCTTCATTGGAATATGGTGAAATAGTTAAAAAAAATTATATAGGGCTTGAAGTAATTCTATTTATACCAAATAAAAAAGATATTTTTCGGATCGGAGATCTCGATAATTTTATTGGTGGTATCTGTGACGGATTGCAAGCTGCCAGTTATTCTGCTTTAAAATACATCGACATGAAAGACAAAGAATTGCAAAATGTTTATCCTCACTTACCTATTTTTATAGAAAATGATAATAGAGTAGTTTTTATCAAGGCAACCAAAAATTATTCTAAAATTGAACAGATTCATTATAGAATTATTCTTTCCTTCTTAAGTGAGTTAAATGAACTTGATAATGAATTATCTGAATAATGGACTAAATCCTTTTTTTCAACAGTTAATTTAGTTTAATAATAAATTAACTTAATCTAAACAAATCAATAAAAGGATTAGTTAATTTTTAATACTCAAGACTAGTTTATAAAAGAAGGGGAGAAGGGGATAATAAGTGTTCTCAGAATATGATGATGTAGTTGAGATTGAAGATTTAATGGAAATATTAAATATAGGTAGAAATAAAGCGTATATACTTTTACAAAATGGAGAAATAAAGTCATTTAAGATTGGAAGGGTATATAAAATACCTAAAATCTGTATAAAGGAATATATTATTAATCAGATTAAAAAAAAATAATTACTATCAAAAAATAAGCGGGGATTTTTCCCTGCTTATTTTTATTTTAAAAAACAGGAGGGTATAAAATGAAAGGAAGCTTAAGAAAAAGAGGGAAAAAGTGGTATATTATTGTAGATATAGGTACCGACAATGGAAAAAGAAAACAAAAGTGGATAAATACGAATTGTGAAAAAAAGTCTGACGCTGAAAAAGTATTGAGAGATACTTTATTGAAAATTGATAACAATATATTTATAAGTCCAATTAAACTTACATTTACGAGTTTTATTACCGACTGGTTAAATAATGTAATTGTGAACCAGGTAGAAGAAACTACCTGGGAAAGTTATGAATTAGTCGTAACAAAACATCTTATCCCCTATTTTGAAAAAAGTTTTAAAAATTTAGCACTTCAAGAGTTAAAACCTATTCATATCCAAAAGTATTACGAATATAAGAGTAATCCAGAAAGTGGAGGGTTGTCACCGAATACACTAAGGAAGCACCATGCAAATCTTAAAAGCTCCTTAGACTTTGCTGTTAGAATGGGATTATTATCGTCCAATCCTGCAGATCGAGTAGTGTTACCTAAAAAAGAAAAATATAGGGCAAAATACTATACTGTAGATCAATTAGAAAAGTTATTTGAAGTTTGTGTTGGTACTCCAATTGAATCCGCAGTTTATATTGCTGCCCATTATGGTTTAAGAAGGGGAGAAGTATTAGGATTAAAATGGGATGCAATCGATTTTAAAGGTAAGACAATTACAATTAAAGAGACAAGAGTGAAATTTGGCAAAAAAGTTGTGACTAAAAAACCTAAAAGTGAAAGCAGTTATAGAACTTTACCATTAATTAGGAAAATTGAAGAGTATTTAAAATTATTGAAAAAGAAACAAAAGAAATCCAAGCTATTATTTGGTAAAGAATATAATGATGGCGGGTATATTTGCTGTTGGGATGAAGGAACTCCATTAAAAACGGATTATCTCAATCATAAGTTTAAAAAAATCATTCGAGAAAATAATTTAGAAGAAATCCGATTTCATGATCTAAGGCATAGTACCGCTAGCTACCTTTTAAAAAATGGAATGTCACTAAAAGAAATTCAAGTCTGGTTAGGTCATTCTGATTTGAATACAACTGCAAATATTTATGCTCACACTGATATGGAAATGAAAAAACAAACCGCGAAAAAAATTGATGGAATTTTCTCAAAAGACCTGTGAGTCTTCAATACTGGCTATTGGAAACCTGAAATATATGTTAAGGACACCTCTATAGAATGATGGTGTCCTTTACTTCAAAATATTTTCATTCTAATTCTTTTAGCCTTTCCTTGAAAAAATTTGTTTTAGGTCTGACCTTTGTCATTAGTGTTTCAAATTGTATATAACTTTCTGTTTCTGAGACAACTAATCGATATAAATATTCAAAGTAAGTATTAGAAAATACCTCAGAAAAAGGTGGAATTTGAGCTTTTGAAGTAATTAATTGAATTCTAATCCGTTTCAGTAGCTCTAATAATACTAGAGGAGTTAAGTAATATTTATTGGATAAATATTGATAGCCCGGAGGAATATCAAAATCTACATCGAAATCTTCCATACCTTCCGCTTGAACGATACCCCATTCTTCATATGGAATATCTTCAGCATTATTTACATTGTATTTTCTTTTATCTCTATCGATCTTTGTTTGTATCAGCTGTTCAATTTCGAATATCTCTCTTTGGATTATACCGTGGTGGATATTTTTTTTATTGAATCTCCTTGAAGTTTCATACAGGCATTCCCTTATGAATGCGGGATCATCAAGAAGGTGAGTAAGTTTTACAGGTGCTTTCTCAAAGGATATCCTGTTGTCAAATAAATATTCTAAATCTTTTTCTTCTTTAACAAAACGTAAAAGATAATAAAACATGTTTATCTTATCCATATACCTTATTTTTACTATCTCTCTCTCGTGTATCCAGTTTTTTTCTCTATATAATTGTTTTTGGTATCTTTCACTTTCTAGTTCTTTCTTCATTTCAATGGTTTTTGGACCCATTCCTCGATCTGTTTTGGTAATGAAAACCATTCTGGTTAAGTCCTCATGTTCAAGAAATAAGTTATTAAAATCTTCTTTCATTTTGGTTTTAATTTTCACGTCAATATCATCATAATTACTGTATTTCTCAGGACCGAAACACGCTAAATACGCTCCTGTTCCTAACATTCCATCTGTCCTTTTATCACCATTAACTCCAACTGATTTAGTGGCAGTAATAACCGTATTAGTAAGATGAAAAAATCTATAACAAAACTCCTGGAATAAATCTCCTGAGAATTGATTAACCTTAATGCAAAAATCAGGATATGATAAGGTTCCAACTTTTATATCATTATCTCTTAGGAAATACATAGTATTATCCTCCAATGCTATTGAAGATATATTTTATATTCAAGAATGATTATTGCGGATGAAGAGAGCCACTTGTGCGGAGTTTTGAGCCATTGATTGCGTAAGATAGAGCCACTGTTTGCGGATGGGAGAGCCAGCAAGATAAATAAGAACAACCTCTTTTATAATAAGAATTGTGAATCTTTACCCCCTTGGTTTTTTTATTAAGCCGTTCGGTTGAAAGGGAGAAAAACAGAAATAACAAAGCATTTGGAGGTGGAATTAGCACGCTAATTCGCACCTCTTTTTTTGGTTGATACACCAACCATTGTTGATGATTTACATCTTTTTAACATAATAATTAGCACCACTTTTAGCATGTTAAATCGCAAGCATACAATAATTTTTGTACACTTGATAAAAGATGTGTTAAAACAGATGTAAATTCTGTTATTAGTTCTTTAAGAATATATAAAGACTCCCTATATTTATCAACATTATTAAAGGCATATTGGGAATTTGTGTTAAAATAAAATGAGAGTATGTGAAAGATAGTTCTTAAACTAACGAAGCAGGAATGTTCAACAAGGGTTATGTATTTTTACAGGGGGAGAGTGTTTTATGAAAAAGATAATAGTCCCTATTTTAATTGTTTTTATATCGGTTGTTTATATCTATCAACAGAATCCTATGGTTACAGGAGAAGCAGTAGTCCACTCGGTTGAACTTATGCAAAAACCATCAGAAGAATGGGGAAGTTCTATTTCTCCGATGGATTTGAGTGAGTTAGAAGGATTAGGACCTGATAACGTTAACGCAACACTAAATATAAGGGAGGGGCTTTGGTATAGGCTCTTAAATAGGAAGCAATGGGAGGTCACAATAAAATTTAAAGGGAATGAACCAACAGTTGTTTTTGATGCAACTACTGGTAAATTGCTTGACCTTTATGGACCTTTAAATTAAATACTCGCTTGTTCAACTATCGGAGCAGTTTTGCATAATAATCATACATAGATATTTTAGGGATTTTTTTGAGGTGATTTAAAAATGCGACCCTTTTTAAAAAAGTTTGTAGTTCTACCATTGATGTTTCTTATATCGTGCATTTTTGTTTATTCTACCGCTTTTTTTGACGGAAAAATGATCAAAACATATGACGAGTTAAAAGAGAGTTTCCCTATGTTTATAGGTTTCCCAATAGGATTTGTGGAGCTGACAGTAGTTAACATTGATCCGCCTTTACCTTATTTTTATGGAATAAGATGTTGTGGAACAGTATGGCATCAAGATAAGTTCTTACTTTCAGTTTTAATAGTATTTCTCTTTTTGTGCCTAATATATCTGGTTGCTTATTTTGTAATTTCAAGAGTAAAAAAGAACACTTCTAATTCCAACTAAAAGTGCAGCATTCCTGTTATACATCTAAGTTTGTGAACAAATGTACTTAAACATAAGGGTGCTTTAGTTTAAGTAGACTGCAAATTCAAAGAAAAAGGATCAGATTGAATCTTAACGGGTTCGGTATTAAGGTAGAAAAATTAAATATGTAATATAGTTAGGACTCTAATTCGTATATGAATTGGAGTTCTTTTATTTGTTTACACATAGGCATTTTACTTAGTTTATTATCTAAATTCGTATGAAAATTAGCATATCAATTGGTAGAAGTCTGCTGACCAGCAGACAGTCTCCAATTACTGTGTTAAAATGTGTGCTAATTGGACATACTAATTGTATGACCAATTTTAGAATACGGAGGACGATAAGAATTGAAGTTTATAAAGCCCAAAAACAACAAAGCAGAAAACGTAGATTGGCTTATATCCGAACGAGTACGAGCTATCGTCAAGACCTACGCAGAATATACGGAGTATAGTGAAAGCGAAGTCGTTGATATGTTGCTGCTCAATATTTTAGATGATAAAGATTTTATAAAATGGATTGAAAACAGACGTAATAATCGACGGATTGTGAAGCAATTGGAAATCGAGGATTTAGTGGAGACTGATAAAATTGTCTAAATTAAAACGATTGGCGACCAAAGAAGATAATCTAGTTTTTATTCCTTCCCCTGTTTCTTCAGAAGAAATATCGGAAAGAGCTAAAGATTATAATGTTTTGACTCCAAAGCAGTTCGGAACAAAACACAAAGGTTTGTTGTTTATGCCGATTGATTTCAATTGGAATGGAAAAATCCATCAAATCCAATATAACTATTGCTCCAACCCTTATTGTAAGTGGCACGGGCTTCCGCAAGAAAAATTCCTAACTAAAGGGAAACCAAGCCGATACAAATTATCGGGTTCTGGTAAGGATAAAACCATTCATTGCAATCCCGCCCCCATTAATTCAAACAAGTTAGCCACATTGGGGTGCCATACAGTTACTCTATCCAATTGGTCAATTTCTCAAGAAATCGAACGGTTAATCCAAATCAACAGTGTGCAAGATTTGGAGCCTGATTATCAGTTTCATAAGGAAGGATGCAATTCCGAAGGCTCTACCCCATTCAATGAACCGAAAAGATTTTATAAACAAGGGAAAAGCACAGGTAAATCGCAACGATGGCAGTGCAAATCGTGCAAGAAGTTCACCAATGTCTTACCGAGCGGCAGAAAGTCCATCACCTATCACCAACAAAGAAGTGACGTTCTACCACTGTTTACGAAACTGTTATTAAGCCGTGTTCCAATTACAAGAGCTTGTGAAATCTTGGAGATTGGGCGTGGGACATATTATAACAAATTAGAATTTGTTTATCGGAGATGTTTGGAGTTTTTGGAACGACACGAGACCAAACCACTTCAAACGATGCACTTTAAAGAAATGTGGTTAAACACTGATAAGATGACCTATTTCCTTAACAATGTTCGCAAAAAAGGAATGGGCGGCAGCGAATATGATGATGTGGAGGAAAGCCAGTTTCCAACCAGTGTCGTGGTTACTGCTGATGTCTTTTCAAGATATGTGTTCCGCAGTGATGTGGCATATGATTGGGATATTTCGTTGGGGGATATTGCTCTTGATACCGTTCTTATGAAAGAGGACCATTTAAATGAATTTGCCAAGAAACACGCTCGTATTCCAAAGTATTCTCATTACCCAATGCCGCCATCAAAAAATGATACACAAACAGAAGTTGAGTATCGGAAGGATTTAGAGAAGATTGAACGCAGGGCGAGATATATGGATGGATTACACGTCAATTCGACTTATACAACGATTGCTCATTTCTGGCTTATCAAACAACTTATAAAGGCTTCTGAATGGCGTTTCGTGACCGATGAAGACAATTCTTTGGTGACTTCCCTTTTTCGAGTATTCGCCAAAGAATTCCGCTTGTCTGATGCCCATCACTTTCTCTGCCAAACGGATAAAACGAAATCGAGAAAACAAGCCCGTGAAGAGTTTGTTCAAGCGAGGGTGGATTTGGTTAATTGGGGGTTAAATTCTGGGTATGATACAAAGTCTCTGAGGAAATTAGCGTTCCTGAAACTAGAGGAACTATTCCACACCCATCAATTCCATAAAGAAATTAACACGGGGGTTTCTAGCCATTTTGAATATGCGGATAATCCAATTGAGCATCCTTTAGCGACTATTGACAGAGGATTTAGATGGGTAGATTGCACAACCAATCTGTCATCAATTGAACCAAAAGATATTGCTAATCTTATTCTGGAAGTTAATGATAATGCGACCAATACCTTTATCCAACACATTCGGAGGAGATTATCCATCTTAGAAAGACCATTGACCACTGCCCGTGGCGATGGCAAAAGTTATATCTATTCCAATTTCAATCCTAAGTATGCTCAAATGGCTCTTACCATCCTTCGAACATATTACAATTTTTGTTTTGCTTATAAAACAAAGGATAGAATTGGCACTCCTGCACAAAGGTTAGGAATTGCAGAAAAAGAATTTAATATAAAGGACATAATCTATATGCAGTAGATAAGGATAAATTCTTCAGTTTTCTTCCCTAATTTCATAATTAACTGTTAAAATTAATTTAACATTCTGTAAAAAGCGATATGAAACAATAATCATTAAAACGGAGGGTTTGAAAGTATGAATATTAGGGAAGCAAAATTGTCAGATGCCGAAGCAATAGCGAGAGTGTATGTTGATAGTTGGAAGAGCACATATAAAAACATAATTCCAGACTCTTTCTTAGAAAGAATGACTTACGAAAAAAGAATACCACAATGGATTAATAACATATCAAGAGATGACAATTATGTTTATGTTGCAGAAACTAACGATGGTGAAATAGTTGGAGTTGCCGATGGGGGAAAAAGGGAAACAAATCAATTCGAGAATTCGGGAGATTTAACCTCTATATATATCAGCGAGGAATATCAAGGACAAGGAATAGGAAAAAAATTAGTCGAGAGATTATTCTCAAAGTTAAAGGAATTAGGGTACCAAAGGATATTTGTAGAAGTATTAGATGACAATAAATCAAAATTCTTCTATGAAAAATTGGGTGCGGAATTTTACGAATTAACAACAACGGAAGTCCAAGGAAAAGAATTGAGTTTGGTGATTTATGAATGGAAAGATGTAAATTCGGTACTAATCCCAAGTTGATAATTGAGTGACATATAAAGTAAAAAGCAATGGAAAACTAATTCCACTGCTTTTTTTATTGTTAATTTAATGATAATACAGATACTAAAATTAATGCTAATTGGGGTTCTAATTTGAATTTTCTACTTCAAAACCGAACCCGTTAATTGAATCTGATCCTTTTTTTGTATTGTTATTTGTATTGCTGATTCGCTTGCTAAAACTAGTGTTAATTAACATGTTAAATTACGTTTTCTCCCTCTCAACCGAACGGGTTATTTTTTTATCTAGAGGGGTTTTTCGTTGTAAAAGACTTACATATTTAAGTAGTTCAGTGTAAACTGAATTTACAGAAATAAATGAACAAAAATTCATAGTTGTCTGAATAATGTGAGTAATGTATTATAATTGTAACTCATCAAAAGCTATATTACTATTGCTGGATAATCAATATTTTGATGCGCTATTTAAATTGGAAAAGGAGGAAACTTATGAAAAAGTATATTTGTAATGAGTGTGGAGGAGAATTCTCCAAAAATCAACTCGATTCAGAATTACTGGTAGAAGGTGAGTCTTTCTGCAAAGGATGTGCTAGCAGCTTAATGGAAGCTGGAAGAGACTCTGTAGATCCTAATCATAATTTTGATTCGTATGAAGACTGGGACAAAAATGGACGTTAACTAAAATAACAGAAGTATTAAGAATAGACCTCAATATAGTTGGTTAAGATTTTTTATTATTTCTTTGCTTACTATATTGGGTGCTATAGTATATTCGCTTTCCGAAACAATCAATCTTTTTTTGAAAAAACAATCTTATATCTGCTCGATAAGAACCCATTTTGATCAATCTTTTGACAAATTGGGTTCTTATTACTTATTGTAACATGTGGGTTTGGGAGGTGCTTATGAACAAACCTCATTTATAAGCTACACAAGTGGCTCACTCACGCGCAGTCACTGGCACTATTGTCCGCAAACGGCGGATCAAAACTCCGCACAACTGGCTCATTCTGTCCGCAATACTCATTCAAGAAATAAGGGTAATTTTCCTTTTTTAACTCGGGACGAGTACAAAATAATTTATTTGTGGTGAAATTTTATTAACCTAATTATTGAATACATTGATTTATTACCCATTTTGAGACCGACATAAAAAACTTGTCTCTACAAAAGAAACAAAGCTGAGTTAAACCTTTATGGACAATCAATAAACTAGACGAATCATGAGCATATTCTAACCTCTTAACAGAATACAAATAGAAATATAACGAAAATCATGAGCTTTTAACCCATGAAGAAGTGACATACTGTATAGATCTACTTAAAAATGAATATAATTTTAATTTTGAGTTAAGGTCCAGAATTATAAAAAAGATTTGTAAGGAGGATAAAATTGGATAAATCATTAATTAACCAGTGTTTATACAATTGGTTAGGGTATGGTAATCCTAACGCTATGACCTGGTTTGTAGGTACTGAAGAAGCTGGGGCTGAATTTCATGGTAATAACAAAACTCTTGAACATGAAGAAAGCATGTTAATTAGGTCAGAATTTAATTTAGCAATGGATTTTCGTTATGTGTGGGAGGAGCTATACAAATTACCGTTAGAAGGATTTAAAGGAAAAAGGGTATGGCATTATATGGCTGTTTTTTTATTGAATTCCGATAATAGCCATGAAATCAAAAATTATATATTCAATTATAAAAAATTAGGCAGAACAAATAGTAATCATTTTTTGTGCGAATTGTTACCGTTGCCTAAACCTTCCAAAGGGAGAATTGAGCCTTATAAACATTTTTGGAGATCCATTACAGATTATCACGATGAGGTCTTACCTAAAAGAATTGATTTAATATTAAACACGCTTTCTAGCAATCAAAAAGTGAAACTAATAGTTTGTTATGAATCACTGTTTGTTGGAGAGGTAGTAAAGAGATATAACATTATGATTTTGGAGGAATGTAATAATGAACACTATTGCTTATATCTTTGGCAATTCTCTAAGGGTAGGACAATATTTCTTTTGTCTACGCCTTTTTTTGGTCAGTCCAGAAGTAAAAAATTAACATTAAGCTATAAGGGATTAAAGGAAACCGCTATTCATACAAAAAGAACAATACAAAATAAATAAAAGTAAAGCCTTCCAGAGGGATAAGTTATAGCACTATTTTTCTTGATTTAATAGCAAAAGATTTATAAATAAATGGCTTGTAAGCATTTCTAGCTAGACAAGCCATCTTAACTGTATTTTAAATTCATTTCAAACTCTACTGAATAATTTATTAATGGCTAGTTTTTGTGTATTATTTTCGGTTCCCATTGTAACTCTTTAGTCCTAGGTGATTTTTCATTAAATTGATAATGCATACCACTTCTGAACCACTGGGCGCTACCTTTAAGAAAGGTTTTTTGTATAGTTGGTTCATAACCAAAGTAACCCAAAATATGTCTAATTGCTGTCCCCACCATTTGTTTTACAAAATCTTCTTTAATATTTAAATCCGTTCTATCTCCAAACTTAAACTCTAGATTATTTGCAACTGCTTCAATTGCTGGTCTCTTATTCTTGCAAATAGTTACCATCTCATATACTTGCCAGGGTTCTCCAAGCCAATAATAGATTTCTTCAAATGATTTATTGTTGCGAAAACCATTGTACTTTGGATATTCAGAAAAAAAATCCAATAGTTCTTGCCGTTTATTCAAATCACCAATCCCCAGACATCTAAATTTACATCTTTATTTTATAAGACCCAGATTTAGATGTCAAGACTGTTGTTTTTTTTAAAACTTGAATTTTCCTGAGTTGTTCCAGGAGAAAAATGCTCTACTGATCAGAGGGCATAGTTTCGGTATTTGATGAACAGTTCTTCAGTTCGTTACTTACAAATTTGTAAAAAAAATTAAAGGATAGGGATTGTAGATTAACTCTGGTGATTAATGCCAGATAAAGAGAGCAGATGATTAACTTTCATGAAAAAGATATGGAAATAAATATGTTATTTCGACTAATTTCGACATTGTGATTTCTTTGGAAAAGATATTATTAAGGTAGATAATTGGAAAATGATAGGTGGTGTTGACTTGATCACTGAAAAGAACCTAGATCGTCTATACATAAAAATTAATAATAAGTGGGTTGCGCTTCCAGAATGGTCTAACTATTTTATTAATTTAGGAAAAACGTTCCATTCAAACCTTTCCCCTAATATTTTTGCTAGGATGGTTCTAACCTTACCCTCCAGGGATTATGCAGGTGTTTTTACGGGTGCAGGTACTATACTCTCAATGCTTTCTAGTGAATTAGACGAAAAGGTAATCAACGATCACTTCGAGGACATTAAAAATCAAAAAGTCGGTACCTCTGTGATATATAGAAAAAAAGATCGTATTTACCGAGGTATTTTTAGTGGAAAAGAGTCAGTTGGAGGGGAAGAAAGATTAAAAATAACAATTCAGAATACCAGTACTGGGAGTTCACGAAGTTTAACTGAACTTTTAAATAGAAAACAAGCTCTTTCAGTACAAATTGCTGAAAACAAAGACTATAAACTTCCCCAGAACCCTCAAGGTAAAGAAGTTAAACAATCTCCATTTTTAAAATTGGGGTTTGCTGGATACGATATTAGCCGACTTTTAACCTTATCACAATCAAATTTTTATTATATAGGTAGAAAAAAGAGAGTAATGGAGGAAGCAGTTGAAACAGAAATTGCAGTCTTAGATCCTGCAACAAGAGAATACATAGCATCAAATCTTAATGAATTGCTACGAATAAAGGATTTTGTTGGTGAGCAGGAGTCATACCAATGTACCTTAATTCCTAGCAGTTCAAAGGATCATTCTTTTGGAAGTTTGTCACCTTCCACCTTTACAATTTTTGATGGAGCAACAAGTTATTTGCGATGGGCAGAACAGTTGAAGAATACACATTGGATTTTAATATTAGACAGAACAGAAGTGCAGTTTCAAAATGCGCTCTTTCATTTACAAGAAGAGTATTTATTATCAAGTAAACAACAAAAGCAATTAAATATTGAAACCGATATACCGATGGGAGTAGAAATGATGTATTGGGAGGTGGCACAAGAGTGAGCATAAAATCTTTTGCAGCTGTTAATAACCTTTATGAAATTTCAAAAGATTATCGACTGCATTTTCATAGGCTTGAACACCTTGACTTGAGGAATTTTTCAAATGCTTTAACTCGTTTAGAAAAAGTAATTTTCAAAGAAGAATTAGCTGAAGAACCAATACTTCATGACTTAATTTCTGGATTCCGTAAATATCGCTTTTTTTCAGTCTCTTCTCTTTTATCTTTTAAGGAATGCAATTCATTTTTGGAAACTGGTAAATTAAAGTTGTTATATAAAAGATGTTGCAATCTTTTTCCGAATATTCTTGATGAATTACGAATTTGTTACGCCGCTTTTGATGATTTGGTACGTTCGGTTGAAAATCCAATATTAGAATACATTGAACAAAAAATTAGAGTGAAACCTAACACGGGAATATTACTTAAGGGAACGCCTGATTACGAATCCACTATTAGAGGTTTTAAAAAAAGTTTTTCACAAAGTACGTGTAAGTTAATAGGTCCACAAATACTTAAAACGAATACTTTTTTTGAACAGATAATCATAATTGGACCAAGTCGCTGGTTTCCCAGTTATATCTACAATAGTCCTCATGCACCTGTTATTCACACTATTACGTATAAATGGTTGGAACAAAAATTTTATGAAGCACCACCTTTGGCAGAAATCATTTCTGCAGAGTCTTCTATATTTTCCGGACGGACTCTGAGATTCGATGATCAATTTTCCGTAACTAATGTTATGGATGATATAGTTTTAGACACTAATATTGAGAGAACAATAGACTACGGTTTTGTTGAAAAACACATGAATTTAGGACAGTTAAGCCTTTTTGACAATGAAGAAGAGAATGTTGAAGCTAAATTAGTATTTTTGAGCGGAGGAAAGGGGATATTTTTAGAGTCTCTTCCTGTAAAAAATATATTTTCTATTTATTCAGACTCAGATGGATTTACTGTAGGTAAAGTTTCAATAAATGAGTTAGAGCAGGGTTCTTACATATTAATTCGAACTGGAACCAAACAAGACTTAATACGTATAAAAGCCGATGAAATTATTGGGACGGGTGCATTAACATTCAGGAAATTTAATTTGAAATGGAAAAATAGACTTAAAAAATTAGTTGTAAAAAATGGAATAGAAGCTGTTCAAAGAGCTTTAAAAAAGTTAGGAGTCAAAAATCCAGTAGATACAAATATTCGAAACTGGGTTTCAGAGGAAACAATTATGCCCGCTTTAGAAAGCGATTTCAAAGCAATATTGAAATTTGTAAAATTGCAAGATGAAGAATCGAAACATATTAAAGTAGCGAAACTCTTACGTAAAGCCCATTTAGATGCAGGGAAATTAATCAGAGCTAAACTAGTGACCCAAATAAAAAGTACTGATTTATCAGCATTAGAACTTAAAGGTGAACACCTGTTTAATCTTCCTGATGAAAAAGATGTTTCTTTTACGGCATTTCGAGTAGAGTTTATATCTGATCAACAATACAAATTACCAATAAGTAAATTAAGAGAAATTATAGCAGTTTAAATTAGGAGGTTACATATGAGTCTTATCAGCGATAAAGAAACTATAGATCCATTATCTAGGTTGAGGGAAAAAAATATAGAAAATCGTGAACTGCTGATTAATTCACTTAAGAAAGAATTTATTGGGATGGAGCCTTTTGAGGGGGAAGAAATAGATTGTTCAGGTGATATATCTTTTGAAAAAGAAGAGGTTGCTTATAGACCTTATATCCAGAAAGATTCAGGGCAGGAAATCATTCAACGTGGAACACCATTAGCTCGATATGGAACGGCTATACTATTCCCTACCGGTCAAGTTTCTGGAGAAGATCTAGAATCAAAAATAGAAACTGAAGTTGAAGACGACAATGAAAATCTTGTAGATAAAAAGTCATTAGAAAAAATAGAAAAAAGACAAACGGATAAACTAAAAGATGCTTCAGAAGAATTTGATATTTCACCTGCCAATTCTTTTAAGCCTAATAGTATGGCGCTAAGTTTTAAAGGAAAAATTACATCTGAATCCAAGTTAATAATTAGAGTAAAAGGGGGACGGTATGTTCCAAAAAAAATTGGAATTAATGAAAAGGAGAGAGAATGGTGGCTGCGTGTACCTGTAGAAGGGATGTTTTTATGTTCTGGAAAGGATCTTCTTGAAAATACAATCTGTACTGCAATATTGATCGATTCTATTGAGAGCCTTAAGTTAGATGTTAAAGTTGTCTCACGCCCACAAAACGACGGCACAAGGCTTTTGACAGTAGGATTAACTAATCGAACAGATGGAGAAGCGAAAGGGAAAATAGATAGTAATTGTCTATTCCAAGCAGAATTTATTGTAACGATAGATGATCCTGAAAACCAATCATGTATCCTTGCTTATCCAGAAAGTGAAAACTTTAATAATTTGGATGACGAAGAAAAGTCAATAGCAATGTTATATCGTAATTTAAAAACCTTTGCCATTGGTCATGGGTGTGCTGCTGACTGGGGAGATGTCCAAAAAGGTGAAAAGGTTAAATATGTTAAAACTGAATTCCTTCCTACATATGAAACGAGAAGTATGACCCCAGATATTAAGCGTAAAGACGGTACAAGAATAGAAGTTTCAATGAAGCAATTAGCTGGCTTAGAAACTGGCAATGAAGGTTTTGAGGACCTTGAGGAAATTATCGAATTGTATCGTGAGTGGATTGAAAATCAAACCGAAAGTGTAGTTTTACTTGATCCGAAATTTCATAAGGTAGCATATGAAAACTTGAACATCTGCTCCCAAACCGCTGATAGAATGGAAAATGGGCTAAAATATTTAAAAACAAATGCAAATGCTTTAACTGCATTCAGGTTTGCAAATCATTCAGTTTTATTACAACAAATCTCAGGTGAACAAAGAGAAGGCATAATTGAGGATGATACCCTTATTTTCCATACTCCTTATAAAGAGCCGGATTTGGATCATTTACCTGGTACTAAAGGCAAGTGGAGAGCTTTCCAGATAGCCTTTTTATTGATGTCCATTCATTCCGCTGGAGAAAAAGAATCAAAAGAAAGAGAAATAGTGGACTTGATATTTTTTCCAACTGGTGGTGGGAAAACAGAGGCATACTTAGGGCTAGCAGCCTTTTCAATGTTCATGAGAAGGATTAAAGATAAAAACGATGCGGGCGTTGATGTAATAATGCGATACACACTGAGGTTATTAACTGCAGATCAATTTCAAAGGACATCAAGATTGATTTGTGCAATGGAGTTTTTACGAAGACAAAACGTAAAATTACTAGGTCCACGAGAGTTTTCGATAGGTATTTGGTTGGGAAGCGATACAACACCAAATAGTAACAAAAAAGCATTAGAATCTTTAAAGAAGATTAAAAGTGGAAAGACAGAAAATAATCCTTTTATTTTAAATACTTGTCCATGGTGTGGTGCGAAGCTTGGTGAATACAAGGTAAAAACTTCAAAGAGTAAAGTAAAGTCATATCAAAAAAAACCTAAAAATAAAATTGCATTTTTAGGTTACAAAGGTCTTGTTGATAAAGTGATAACTCATTGCCCAGATCAAAATTGTATTTTCTTTGAAGCTCTACCAGTCTATATTGTTGATGAAGAAATTTATAAGGAAAGACCTACATTTATTATTGGTACTGTAGACAAATTTGCAATGCTTGCCTGGAACTCAGATATCAGGTCTCTATTTGGAATTAATGAAGAAGGTAGAAGAGAACTTTCACCCCCAGGATTGATTATTCAGGATGAGTTGCATTTGATTTCTGGTCCATTGGGATCTTTAACAGGATTTTTCGAAACAATTATAGATGAGTTTTGCACTGACAGACGATTTTCTAGAAATCATAGAGCTAAAATTGTTTGTTCAACAGCAACAATCAGAAGGTATAAGGAACAAGTTAGTGCTTTATACGCAAGAGACCAGATTAGACTCTTCCCTTCCCCGGGATTAAACGAGGAAGACTCATTTTTTGCAACTTACGCACTTGACACTAATGGAGAACTTATGCCTGGAAGAAAATACGTTGGGATAAATACTCCTATTTTAGGATCAATGCAAACATTGCAGGTAAGAGCGCTTACCACATTATTACAGACACCAATGCAACTTCCAGATAAAGAAAGAGACCCTTGGTGGACTTTACTTCTATTTTTTAATAGTTTAAGAGAATTAGGAACTACAATAACTTTAATGCATTCAGATATTCCTAACCATTTAAAAGTATTAAGGAATCGCTTTGGTATTAATTTTGATCAAATTAGAAGGTTAAGAAGAATAGAAGAATTAACTTCAAGGCTTTCTAATGACGAAGTCTCCGTTGCAATCGATAAATTGAAGCAGAAATATGATGATACAGGAAAAGTAATCGATATTAGTCTTGCGTCTAATATTATTGAGGTTGGAGTAGATATTGATCGTCTTTCCCTTATGTCGGTCACCGGTCAACCCAAGACAACTGCTCAGTATATACAAGTTACAGGACGTGTTGGTAGACGCTGGTACGAAAGACCAGGATTAATAGTAACCTTATATAGTGCAACTAAACCTAGGGACCGCTCTCATTTTGAGAAATTTCGCAGTTATCATCAAATGTTATATGCACAAGTGGAGCCAACTAGTGTCACCCCATTTTCACCAAGAGTAATAGATCGTGCTCTGCATGCTGTGATGGTAGCGTATGTTCGCCAAACTGGCGAAAAGCATAACATTACTTCACCAAGACCTTTTCCAGAAGATCTACTCTCTGAAATTGAGCATATTATTCTAGAGCGAGTTAAAAAAGTCGATAAAGCTGAACTAGAGAGTGTAAAAAGCGTATTTAATAAAAGAAAAAGAGAATGGAGAAATTATGAGCCGCTTAGATGGAGCGGAAATCCTGATGGGGACGATTATCCATTATTAAGGGTCGCAGGTCAATATGCAGACAGTAAAGCTAAACGCCTTTCGTGGGCTACAATGATGTCCATGAGGAATGTGGATGCCCAATGTAAGGGTAAGATAACAGACCTATACTTAGATATAGAGGAGGACTAAGGATGGTAGAAATACCAGTACGTCGCGCTCAGTTGATTGCTCCGTTTGGTCCGGGAGCATTAACAGTAACAAAAGAGGGAGTGTCCGTAATTTGCGCCGGAGTTGACCATTGGTATAAAGATTATTACGGAACATATGAAAATACTGATTTGGATCATTATAAAATTCGTGAATGGCGCTTAGAAAGGCTCTTAAATGTATCCCATTTTCGATTGCCACCCGATTTTCGTGTTAAAGGACAATCTGACTTAGATATTAATTTGTATTTAAACGTCCCCTTTTTACGATTTCCCCAGTGGCATTATTGTCGCTTTTGTGGTCGGTTAGAAAAATTTAAACTTCATGTGAGTTCAAACAGACTAGAATGTCCGTCTTGTAAAAAGAAAGGTAACAGTAATCATCTAGTGCAGGTTCCGTACGTAGCTATGTGTGAACATGGTCATTTGCAAGATTTTCCTTGGAGGGAGTGGGTTCATGCAGAAGTGAACCCTAATTGTAAACAACCTATGTATCTAGAAAGTACGGGTGGTACAGGCTTATCCTCAATGGTTGTTAAATGCGAATGCGGTATTTCTCCGAGGAGTCTAATGCGAGTTACTTCTGCTTCTCCAAACGGTACTACTTTTTTAAGTGAAAACTTAGACAAGAACAAAGATATAGTATTTACATGTCAGGGAAAACGTCCATGGTTAGGTACTGAAGACAGTGAGCCTTGTTCAAATCATTTAAGAGCAACACTTCGGAATGCATCTAATCTTTATTTTGCTAAGGTAAAAAGTGCGATTTATATACCAGGAGATAATAAGAAGGAAGTTGAAGAAGTTATAGATATATTTCAAACAGAAACCTTTCAGACCTTTCTCGGGCTTCTTAACGAAGTTCAGTTATCTAATGAAAAGAAAGTTGAAAAGCTAAGGAACCTCGCGAAAAGAGAACTGAAACCATATTCTGACAGTTTGTTAAAAGAGGCTTTGAGCAGATTGGATGCCGAGTTCAAACCAAATGAATTAGAAATAAATGAAACTAGATACGAGCACCAACTTCGTTATGAAGAATATAAAGTACTAACCGAAACAACAGACCAGCATAATTTGAAAATAAAAAGTTTTGCAATGAAAGAATATAAGAAAGATGTATCTGATTTTTTTTCTGATGTGTTTTTAGTTGAGAAACTAAAAGAAACTAGGGTTCTTGCGGGTTTCACTAGAGTTATAAGTGAAAATGGTTTAAGCACTGATGAATTAAAGAATATGCTTAGGCAAACTAATTTAAGTTCCCAAGATGAGAATTGGTTGCCAGCATATGAAGTTTATGGTGAAGGTATATTTTTAAAGCTTGATGAAAAAAAATTATGCGATTGGGAGCAGAATACGGAAGTACTTAAAAGAATAAAACCATTACAAGATAAATTTGATGATCTATATTCACAAGGACGAATTGAATATAAAGAAATATCCCCTAGATATGTATTAATTCATACTCTAGCACATCTATTGATTAATCAATTAACTTTTGATTGCGGATATAGCACAGCTGCATTAAGAGAAAGATTATATGTTTCCAATCACACCCAAGAAAGTATGAATGGATTGCTTATTTATACAGCAGCAGGTGATTCTGACGGGACAATGGGTGGACTTGTAAAAATGGCTAAACCAGGTTATTTGGAAGCAGTAATTAAAAAAGCTATTGAAAATGCAAGATGGTGTACTGCAGATCCCGTATGTATGGAAATTGGTTCTCAAGGTGGACAGGGACCAGATTCAGCAAACCTTGCTGCATGCCACAACTGCACATTAGTTCCGGAAACAGCTTGTGAAGAATTTAATCGATTCTTAGATCGTGCATTGATAATTGGAGATTTACAAACAAATAAAATAGGTTTTTTTAATTAAGTAAATGAGTGTTATTTTGTTTGGAGGTTTTATATGATAAATTGGCAATATTTTCCGAAATCAAATCAAATTCCTGAGCATTTACAAACTTGTACTGAAATATTTAACAAGTATCACGAAAAATTTGATTCGAGTACCTATACATACAATAGTGATGAAGTGCTCAAATTTCTATCGATTGATTTCCTTAAAGAAGGATATCGTGTCGAAGTTAGTAAAAAAAAGGTAGATAAAATTAACGTTCCAGTCCTATTTGGACTTAATGGAAAGCTGGAAAAATCTTTTGCAGCAGATGCATATAATCCCGAATTAAAAACTGTACTTGAAGTTGAGGCAGGTAGGGGAGTTGCAAACTACCAATTTCTTAAAGATTTATTCCAGGCGTGTCTAATGCACAATGTTGATTATTTAGTAATTGCAGTCAGAAAAGTTTATACGACTGTAAGTTCAACTAGCAAAGACTTCGAAAAAGTATTAAATTTTTTCAATGCGCTTTATGCAAGTGGCAGATTAACTTTACCTTTAAAAGGTATTCTAATAATTGGCTATTAAAGATTTTAGTTAATTTATTTTGTTGGTTTCCAAATAAATATGTAAAAGACCAGGAGTACTAATATCATTCCTGGTCTTTTATACTTATCTCTAGGTATTTAATTTATAAAATTGATAGCTCATCTATAAATTCGTTTATTTGCTTTTTAATGCGAAATAAATTATATGTACGTGCCTCTTTTTGTTCTAACCATGATACAGAGGGATCCAATTCAAGCTGTTTTATAGAAGAAGCTATTTTTTGGAATTTTATTCTATAAGTAGGGCTTAATTTCTGCTGGATATCCGAGGGTAATTCAAGCCCTTTAACGGGAAACTGGTGAATATCTGCCAATACATCATTGAACTTTAACTTTTTTAATTCTAACATTAACTCTTTTAAATGTATCTTTAGAAATTCTGTTGGATCTGTTGTGTCATCCTTAAAAATTTGAAATAATTCTTTGTAGTGTTCTTTAAAAACCAATGGGTTTTTACATAGAAGATTCTTTATCTCCGTCCATGACATAACCTTAACTTTGAATAATCCCTGTACTTCATGTTCTTGATTGATTTTTCTCTCTTCCTCTTGAAGAACAGTATCTGATGGACCAGTATAAGCTAGTATAAAGTGACTTAGTGGAGGTTTAAAATTTTTAGCTTTATTTACTTCTTCTCTAAGTTCTGATGGCGTCACTTTTCCATCAGTGTGGATAAAATCTTTAGTTTTACATTGGACACCATGTATTTCCTTTCCACCATATGGGGAACCATATACATCTACGCCAAATTGTTTCTGCCCTTTTCGACCATGTAAAGAGGCGTCTCTATCTTTCCATACAACAGACCAAAGTGAATGGCAGAGTTGTTCAAATTTTTCCCACTGTTCGGGAGGGGGTATTTGAAAATTTGTCATTATATAGCTCCTAAATAATTACTTTTATTAAATTTTAATCTTCCACACTAATTGTTTCAAGTAGTATTTGGAGTATTACCGAAAAATTAAAGGGGGCAATTTGATGAATAACAAGTTAGATATATACAACCGAGAAGTATTACTGAAGGATAGTTTTAATAACTTTTGGTGCAGAATAGCAAATTCAGATGTAGACTTATATTCTAATTTAACTGATAAAGATTTTATTGAACTGAAGGTTGCGATTAAGAACATTAATGATATTCTAACCTATAAAACTACTATTAAGTTTTTCGATTGGATTAAAGAAAAGTTTAAAATAGATCTAATTTCATATCAGGAAACAATGGACATAATACTTGCAACAAAACCTAATACTAATGGATTTGATATAAGAAATGATAAATATAAAATCCTTGCTGAAATTAAATGTAATTTGCCCTTGAATAATGGAAATGTTTTTGGAAGGCAGCAAAGGTATAAGATGCAGCAAGATATCGAGAGCCTTTTATATGGTAAAAAGAAATTAACAGATTTAAATAATATGGAGTATTATAAGTTTTTAGGTATTTATAGCATAGGGAATACCACCGATCTTGCAACACGAAAATTTCTTCAATCCAAAGATATGAAAGAGCTACATGAAAAAGTTGAGATACTTAGTAACCCTAAAAATGAATCACTACAACTTAGTAAGGATAAGGTTTATATAGTTTACATTTAATATATATTTCTTGTAATAACTTTTATCGTTTAAGCCATATTTCAAGGGGAAAAAGGAAGAATAAAAGAGTTTAATAACAGGAGGGTACATGGAAATTCCCTTTGGCAAATCCGAGTTCTTTATAATAACTTTACTACAGTGGGAAGAAACTAATTTCGTTGATTTTCCTTGGCGATCTACGTCAAACATGTGGCATGCCTTAGTAGCGGAAGTAATGTTACAAAGAACAAGAGCAGAGCAAGTAGTTCCGGTTTATGAAGAGTTCTCTAATAAGTACCCTACTCCTAAAAGTTATTTGGATGATGACTTCTCTTTAATATTTTGTAAATTAGGTTTACCTAAGAGGCAAGTTGAGTTGCAGAAGTTAGCGGTAATATTTAATGAGAAACATATTCCAATAGATAAAAGAGAATTATTAGGCTTACCAGGTGTGGGACCATACATCTCTGCCGCTTTTCGCTCGTTTCATTTAGGTATCCCGGATACTATAATAGATAGCAACGTAGTTCGATTATATGGACGTTATTTCGGCTTTAAAACACATGCAGAAACAAGACGAGAAAAATGGTTTATTCAATTTGCTGAAAAATTAACGCCAATTAGTGACAATAGGAAATATAATTACGGATTGATTGATTTTACTAGAGCGATATGTAGACCCGCCCCTAAATGTAACGAGTGTCCTTTAAATAAAAAATGTGATTTTATAAAGAGTAAGTAAAATAACAAAATTCAAATATATATTATTCCTCTGAATATATTCAGTCCTGATTATCTAATCAGGGCTATTTTATTGGAGGGAAAGTAATGAGAGCATATTTTACAGAAAATAATAACCAAATGGAATTGTTTGACCAAGGCAATTTAGCAAAGCGACCTGCAAAAAGAGTCAATATTATCAGCTTAAAGGTCATTAAAGAAAGTAGCTTCCTTTATCCAAAAAGAAATGTAAAATCTCCAGAAGATGCCTTTACCTTGCTTAAAGAACACTTAAGTGACGTTGATCGAGAATATTTTATGGTCGTTTGCTTGGACACTAAAAATCAACCTACCGCAGTAAATGTATGTCACATTGGAAGTTTAAATGCTAGTTTAGTACACCCGAGAGAAGTTTTGAAACCAGCTATTTTATCCAATGCAGCATCAATATTAGTTGCACATAATCATCCGAGTAATGATCCCACACCAAGCAGAGAAGATATTGAGGTTACTAAAAGATTAAATGAAGCTTGTAAAATTGTCGGAATTGACTTATTGGACCATTTAATTACTGGATCGGATAGATTTGTATCACTTAAGGAAAAGGGTTATTTATAATTTAGGAAAAGGGGATATAATATGCCACTAGCTAAATATGGAGTATGGACTCCTTCAGCAGGTGTTATTTGTTTTAAGTGCCATGGACCTCAGTTTAATAGCGGTTCCTACAATGTAAATAGCGAGATTTGGAGAGAACTTCAAAAGGAACAACCGTTAAAAAAGGGAAATGCCATTACATTTTGTGACAAATGTTATTCTGCTATCCAATTAATTGAAAGTGTAGCAGAAGAACACAACATGGTTGCGCGATTAAGAGAAACTGGAATTGATGCTACTATGGTACAGACAGGTGGAATGTGTTCTGCGGGGGAAATACCAATAAGCTCCGGATATTACTTATTCACCTATAGCTTTGATGGAGATAAAACTTGGTGGGTAGTTGAATATGATGAGGAAGGAATTCCTGTTAATACTGTAGAACATCTTAATACTCATACAGCAGATGCTATGTTCGAAAGTCTTGTAAAGTTAATGAATATCTGCGAGAAGAAAGAAACCGAGCCACCTGGCTCGGCTTCTTAATTTGAGTTTAAAGTAGCTCTATAGTGATTTCAAAAATTCTTCCATTTTATCTTCGTTAAATTTTACCCAGGGACCGTTTCTGGTTAAGTTATATAGGTGAAATTCCTTGCAATTATATCTAAAGAGGACGATATATGCTTCAACATTTAATGCTTCTGCAACCAAGCGAGCACTTTTGGCTTGCAAGTCCCTGTTTTCAAATCTATTTACGATGGCATTTAAGTATTTCTGGTTAATTGGAAAATCACTGTCTGTTCGGGTTAATTCCATAACTGCAACTGGTACTAATTTACCTTTTCTATAACGCCATTCAATAGCATCAACATCAAGCATATATAGACCTCGGTCTAATTGTCTGTGCCAATTTTTATACTCTTTTGCTCTGTCTTCGGTGTCAGTTCTCTGATGGGCTTTAGCAGAAGTTTGTGTAAGCTTTTTTTCCACTGAACACACCACCTTATTTAGTTTGAGTTTGGCTTGCTCTGGATATAAATTGAAAGGAATTCTTCATATCCAATGACAATTCCTCTTCTCTTTAGTCCTTCTTTTTTTCTGTTCCAGAGTTTGTATAGAAGTTCAACCTTTTGTTCACCAATGCCATAGTGAATTAACCTATGGTCTCCCGGGCATAAGCAGGCGATATTTTCTACTACATCGAGACTCGCATCAAATTTACTTTGCAAGCTAATTGGGATCAGGTGATGCGCCTCCATGTATGGTTTTCCCGATGCACTTTCAAATGTTTCATGTTCTGGATTACCTTCGCACTGAAATTCCTCCTTCATTAATGCGGTCAACGCAACTTTGGGATCTCGAGGATATTTTAATGAAGATGAAGTTCTTGGTAATTTTACAGCAGCAGCACCAATTTCTTGTTGGAAAATATCATCCTCATCATCAAGGTTCAACTGTTTTTTAAAGACAATGCTTTCAGGGTCAATGTGTATAGACCTCTCAGCCCATTCCTCAGGACGCATTGATCCAATATGCGGAATATCGTCTTCAGGTTTTACAAAGATAAACCAAATATCATCTGGATTTGCTTCAAAGACTCCGCGATTAAAATATAATCTTAGCTCATTTCCCTGCTTCTTTGGATATACAACAGGCAAGGAAACTCGTGTAGTTGTATTATCAGGATAATGAACAATGAAGTCTTTTTGAGGAGAAATAACTGAAGTAGCTCCTCCTCTTCTCGCAAATGAAGTTGGATTATAGACGGAAAAGATAACATTTTTTTCATGTGAATCTAAAGTTACACTTTTGTCTCCAGTGGCTTCACGCTTTGTTACAGGGGAGTACGCTCCGATTGTTGCACCATAATACCTTAATAAATCTTTTGTGAATAATGACATTTACAAGACCTCCTTGTTGAGTTATCTAAAGTATATAACAAAAGATACAGGGTGGTCAACCGGAATTTACAGGGTAAACACCCTGAATTAAAAATATTTTTTATCATTATATTTTTCATGTATTATATAAATTGAGCAGCTTAGTTGAAATGGTAGTCTTTACTTTAGATTATTTCTATTTAATGAATAGGATATATGATATAATTTTATTTTCATGGAGTACAAAAACTCAACTTTGAAAACAAACTAATAGAAGGTGATAATATGGCGATACTGGATTTGTTTTCTGGTTGTGGGGGATTAAGTGAAGGGTTTTTACAGGCTGGACTAGAAGTCGCTGTTTCAGTCGAAATTGATGCAAAAGCATGTGAAACCCAAAGATTAAACCACCCAGATACACAGGTATTACAAGCTGACCTAACTGAACTTAGTCCTGAAGAATTAACTGCCAGGACAGGGTATGAACAATTTGATGTAATAATTGGTGGTCCTCCTTGCCAGGGTTTTTCTCTGATTGGTACAAGATTAGGTACTGGAAGAGCAATAGGAGAGTTTGGTGAAGACCCCCGTAATAAACTATACAGGGAATTCGTTAAGTATGTAAGACATTTCCAGCCGAGAGTATTTCTAATGGAGAATGTCCCTGGGTTATTTTCAATGCATCAAGGGGCAGTTCGCGAAGATATTGAAAGGGATTTTTCCTTTGACCATCCAGATGGTGAATTCAGAGGATATAATGTAAGAGCTGAGATAGTTAGAGCTGTTGAATTTGGGGTTCCACAAAGTAGAGAAAGAGTTATTTTTATAGGGGTAAGAAATGACATTAATCTAGAGTTTGATTTTCCAGAAGGAATTTTAGCACCTGAGAATTATTTTACATTAGGAGATGCTATCAGTGATTTACCTCCTCTAGGGATTAGAGATGGAGAACATAGAGTGCCGTTTAATTACCAAGAAAATGAATATTTACGACTACTTAATCATAACGCTTGGAATATTAGGCGAGAAAATGGTTACGAAGATGGATATTTATATAACCATATATCCCGCTTCCATAACGATAGAGATAGAGAGTTATTTAGCATCCTCGAGCCCTTTCAAAAATTAAGAGAGCTTGATCCTGATCGAATTCCTATTCGTTTACGAAACGGTTTTGATGATTTTTATAGGAAGTTGGACTATGGGCGACCGTCACCAACTATAATTGCACACTTAAGTAAAGATGGTCTGGCTTTTATCCATCCTGATGGGAATCAGGCAAGATCGATTTCTGTTCGTGAAGCTGCGCGTCTTCAAAGTTTTCCTGATAATTATGTATTTGTCGGACCGCAGTCAGCAATGTACCGACAAATTGGAAATGCTGTTCCGCCTTTACTAGGTTACCACTTGGGTTTACATGTAATGGGAATATTAGAACGAATCCAAGAATTAGAAGAACAACTTGCGCTTAATCTTTAATGGAAAACGACCTAATTAAATAGGTCGTTTTTGTTATTTAAAATAATAAGGTTGTTACAAAAATTTTGACCTAAATGTTTGATGTTTGCAAAATGTTAGCAAAAAAAGCAAAAAAAAATCAAGGGTTTCTTGCCTAACGGCTGAAACCCTTGATTTAATTGGTTTTTAACGTATGCGGATGAGAGGACTTGAACCTCCACGGTGTTGCCACCACTAGAACCTGAATCTAGCGCGTCTGCCATTCCGCCACACCCGCGTTCTATAAGAATTATAGCACAAAAACGGTCAATTTCAATCATAAATTTCATGCAGCTGCAGTAAGATATCATCAGTTGCGCACAAGGCATTGTTGAAAAAAAAAGGACAGGTAGTATTAGAATTGAATTTTTCCACATACAATGTACAAAGTTTTTTGTATGTGGGGGACGAGGCCTTGAATGTCAGTTTACTAGTCAGTTATATATTCCTTGGGTTAACACTGGCAGCTCCAATCGGACCGGTAAATTCAGCCAGGTTGGATAAGGGAATCAAAAATGGGTTCTGGCATGCCTGGATTGTAGGGACAGGTTCCATGATTGCCGATGCTATTTTTATGCTGTTAATCTATTTAGGTCTTGTCAATTTTTTGGACATGCCGATCATTCAAATATTTCTCTGGCTGTTTGGCGGGTTCGTCCTGATTTACTCGGGAATCGAGTGTATTTTAAAGGCCAATCATATTGATCTAGCTTTCAGCCGAGGTAAAGAATCAATGCTCAAATGCTTCCTCACAGGTTTTATCATGTCAATCAGCAGTCCTTTATCCATCCTCTTCTGGCTAGGAATCTATGGTTCTGTCCTTGCGAAAACAGCCAGCAACTATGGAAGGGCAGACTTATTGATTTATAGCAGCATGATTTTTCTTGGTCTTGCATTGTGGGATATTTTCGTCGCAGCGATTACAAGCGGGTTCAGGAGGTTTCTCAATTATGGTAGCTTGAGGGCTATTTCGATCCTATCAGGCCTTTCCTTGCTTGGTTTTGGCGTTTATTTTGGATATCAAGGTATCAAGGCAGTATTTTTGTAGACATACTATTGGAAAAACCTCCAGCATGATATTATCCCCTTTAAGTAGACATTCAAAAAAACCTCCATGGTACCATGGAGGTAAGAATGGATACTTGGAGGGGATTTTTCTATGGCTAAGAAAGGACAACAGTTTCAACGTTATACAAATGAATTCAAACAGAAAGCAGTATTAACATACGTTAATGGATCTAAAAGTTATAAGGTAGTGGCCGAAGAGTTAGGGATCCGCAATTGTACACAGCTTAAAGTATGGGTAAAGAAGTGGATGAACGGACAGTCATTTGATGAGCGGCGTGGAGTATCAAACCCTTTAAAAGGAAGGCCACGTACTAACTTTAAAACGGTGGAAGAAGAAAGAGATTATTTGAAGGCACAGGTAGAATACTTAAAAAAGCAGTATCCAAATCTGGTAAAGGAGGAGAAGACATCACCCGTCAGGCAAAATATGAAATCATTGAAGGGTTAAGGGGGAAATACCCTGTCACCTGGTTAATGGAAATCGCCAGAATCAAGCGTGCCTCTTACTATAAGTGGAAAGCAACTCTGCCACAACGCGAGGAAAGGTTCAAACAAGAACAGGATGTACGAGAACATATAATGGCCATTCATTTTATTCATCCAGAGTTCGGGCGTCCTCGAATAACAGATTGGTTAAAGGAAAGTGACTTTTTGATCAACCATAAAAAAGTGTACAGGTTGATGAAGGAGATGGGCATACAGTCGGTGATCCGGAAGAAAAGGAAACGCCATGGCCATACACCTTCAGTTATATGTCCAAATCGCCTAAAGAGAAATTTCAAAGCGGTGGGTCCAAATCAGAAAATGGCAACAGATATCACATATGTTTCTGACGGCAAAGAGTTTTATTACCTGTCGGTCATTCAAGATCTATTCAACAATGAAATCGTGGCATGGCAAATATCCAAACGAAATGATTTAGAACTCGTATTAAAAACTGTTGATGAATGGACAAATAAAAAGGACGTAGCTGGAGCCGTTCTCCATTCGGATCAAGGCTTCCAGTATACGTCCAAGACATACAACAATAGGTTAGAGACATTCGGCGTCAAGGGCAGCCACTCTCGCAAAGGAAACTGCCTTGATAACGCATGCGTAGAATCATTCTTCTCACATCTCAAATCCGAAAAGTTGTATATAGCACAGTGTAAATCAGAAGAGGAAATACGGCAAGCAATCGAAGAATTCATCTATCATTACAATTACAAACGGACTCAAAAGAAATTAAAGAAACGCGCGCCGATTGAGTATCGACACGCGTTAGCTGCGTAGCTTTTTTGTCTTGTCTACTTGACGGGGTCATGACCAGCATGGAGGTTTTTTTTATTTTCTGATAACAATCAAAATCGTTCATAATTATTTAACATTTGATTAATGATGATTGTTTTTGAAAGAAAATGATTGATTTTTGAAATCGATTACATTATGATGAAAATACGAAGCAAATAGGAGGAATGGCTCATGTTAACACCTGAGCGCCACCAGCTCATTTTACAGATGATAAAAGATAAACCTATAGTGAAGATACAGGACTTAGTTGATCGGACTGGGGCTTCGGAGTCAACCATCCGCCGGGACCTTACAATCCTTGAGGAAGGGAAGTTCCTGAAAAGAGTGCATGGCGGAGCTGCCAGGTTAAGAGGCAAACTTCAGGAGCCAAGCATGATTGAAAAATCCACCAAATTCCTTCAGGAAAAAAGACAAATCGCCCAATATGCTGCAAGTCTTGTAGAAGAAGGTGACAGTATCTATCTTGATGCCGGATCGACTGTTTTGGAAATGGTCAATTTCCTTCCGGCTAAAGATATCGTCGTGGTGACTAACGGTCTCATGCACTTACCTCAGCTACTTGAAAGAAATATAGAAACATATGTGATCGGCGGGTATGCCAAGCTGAAAACCAATGCAATTATCGGAAGAGGGGCACTCGCAAGCCTTGAGCAGTATCGTTTCGATAAATGCTTTCTCGGAGTCAATGGTATACATCCCGATTCGGGGTATACGACACCAGACCAGGAAGAAGCAATGATCAAGCAAAAAGCGATGTCTTTGTCTCGCGAGTCATTTGTACTTGCTGATGACACGAAGTTCTCTGAAATTACATTTGCAAAAATAGCAGACTTGCATGAAGCTGCGATCATCACAAATGCCATTGATGAGGATCATCAAGGACAATATACGAGCAAAACTTTAATAAAGGTTGTGACATCATGATTTACACGCTGACACTTAATCCATCTGTCGATTACATCGTGGAAGCAGATGAAATCCAGCTGGGCAGCTTGAATAGGACTTCAAATGAAACAAAGCTGCCTGGCGGCAAAGGAATAAATGTTTCAAGGGTACTGCGCTCCCTTGGAGTTGAAAGCGAGGCTACAGGTTTTATTGGAGGCCTCACCGGCAGGTATGTCGAGGAGTTTCTTAACAGGGAAGGCGTGCAAACCGGTTTCGTCAATGTTGAGGGTGATACACGAATCAACGTTAAGATCAAGGCCGGATCAGAAACAGAAATAAATGCCCGTGGCCCGGAGATTTCATCACATGCTATTGACTCATTGAAAGACCAGATCAGGAAGCTGGGAAAGGGCGATTACCTGGTTCTGGCCGGAAGCATTCCATCCAGCATGCCTGATTCTATATATGAAGAAGTTGTCCAAATCTGCAAGGACAGAGGAGCAGAAATAATCGTGGACGCAGAAGGAGACCTGCTTAAAGATATTCTTTGTCACAGGCCATTCCTGATCAAGCCGAATCATCATGAATTAGGACAGTTCTTCAATAGGGAAATCACAGATCCTGATGAAGCCATCTTGTATGGAAAAAAACTTGTCAAAGCTGGTGCTAAAAATGTCATTGTTTCATTGGCTGAGAAAGGGGCCGTATATATAAATGAAGACGGCTCATATAAGGCTACTGTGCCTCAAGGCGAAGTCAAGAGTTCAGTAGGTGCCGGAGATTCAATGGTGGCTGGTTTCCTTGCCCAGTTCCTAAAAACCACGGACACCAAAGAAGCATTCCGATATAGTGTAGCTTCAGGAAGTGCCACTGCATTTTCAATCGGATTATGTACACCTGAGAAAGTTGAAAAACTTCTTCAAGAAGTAAAAATACTTAACAGCTAGTAAGGGGGAGAAAAGATGAGAATCACAGAACTGCTGACTAGAGAGACAATTCTATTATCAATGAGTGCTGCGTCAAAGCAGGATGCAGTAAATGAGCTTGTAGGAGTGCTTGAGAAGGCTGGGAAAATTACAAACCGGGATGCTTTTAAAGAAGCGATCCTAAAACGTGAACAACAGAGTACTACAGGTGTTGGAGATGGAATCGCCATTCCACACGCAAAAACGTCAGTCGTGAAGGAAGCGGCAATTGTATTTGGACGTTCAGAAGCCGGAATCGATTATCAATCATTGGACGGACAGCCTGCACATCTGTTCTTCATGATTGCAGCACCTGAGGGAGCGAATAATACCCATCTAGAGGCACTTGCCCGACTTTCTTCCATCTTGATGAAAGCTGAAGCACGTGAGAAACTTCTCGGAGCAAAGACTGCTGATGATGTCATTGGAATCATTAACAGCTACGACAAGGATGAGAACGAAGAGAAGGTTGAAAGAAGCAATAAAAAATTCATCGTTGCGGTAACTGCATGTCCTACGGGTATTGCCCATACCTATATGGCAGCAGATTCATTGAAAGCAAAAGCAGCCGAAATGGGCGTAGATATCAAGGTTGAAACGAATGGATCGGGCGGAGCGAAAAATGTCCTTACGAAAGAAGACATCGAAAACGCAGAAGCAGTCATCATTGCCGCTGATACAAAGGTGGATATGGACCGCTTTGCTGGAAAACCATTAATTGATGTCCCGGTTGCAGACGGCATCCGCAAACCGAAGGACTTGATCGAAAAGGCTGTTAAAAAGGACGCACCACTGTACAAGGCTTCAGGCAATGCAGCGGCAGAAAAGAAAGAAAGCCGTGGCGGAGTTTACAAGCATCTGATGAATGGTGTTTCGAACATGCTTCCATTTGTAGTTGGTGGCGGTATCTTAATCGCTATTTCGTTCATGTTCGGCTACAATGCCTTTAATCCGGATGATCCATCCTATCACCCAATTGCAAAGGCGTTGATGGATATTGGCGGAGGCAGCGGTGCCTTTGGTTTACTGGTGCCAATTCTTGCCGGCTTTATCGCACTAAGTATTGCTGATAGACCAGGTTTTGCACCGGGTATGGTCGGAGGCTTGCTCGCAGCAACTGGAGGCGGTGGGTTCCTAGGCGGTTTAGTCGCTGGTTTCCTTGCTGGCTACCTCGTATTGGGACTCAAGAAATTGTTCGCTGGACTTCCTGCTTCACTTGAGGGGATCAAGACCATTCTCTTGTATCCGTTATTCGGTATTGCTTTAACAGGATTCATCATGCTGTTTTTAGTGAACAAACCAGTTGGTGCCTTGAATCAGGCAATCACAGATTGGCTTTCAGGATTAGGGACTGGGAATGCAGTATTGCTTGGTGTTGTCCTCGGTTTAATGATGGCATTCGACATGGGCGGACCAGTGAATAAAGCCGCTTATGTTTTCGGAACAGGCTTGCTTGCGAACGGTGTATATGAGCCAATGGCAGCGATCATGGCAGCTGGTATGGTTCCTCCGCTAGGCATCGCATTGGCAACAACTATCTTTAAAAATAAGTTTTCAAAAGAAGACCAGGATGCAGGCAAGGCAAATTACATCATGGGACTTTCTTTCATCACTGAAGGGGCAATCCCATTTGCAGCCGCTGATCCACTCCGTGTTATTCCTTCAGTAATGGCTGGATCAGCCGTTGCAGGCGGATTGACTATGATGTTCAACATTGGCTTAAGAGCTCCTCACGGTGGACTGTTCGTAGTGCCGCTTGTCGAGGGTGGGTGGCTGTTATATCTTGCCGCCATTCTCATTGGCTCAATTGTCTCAGCCGTATTGCTTGGACTATTGAAAAAACCAGTTACAAAATAAAATCAAGGCCTGCAGGGTAAAGACTGCAGGCCTTTTGTATTTCTTAGGAGATTATAAAATTATTTAGTTGTGGATAACTACATGTAATATTCCCTTAATCCATCTCCAGCGCCTAGCCCCTCGAGTCGCTTGTCTAGTGTCGCCTCCTAGAAACTCCGAAACTTCAACTCCACCGGCAGAAGCAAAAAACGCTTCTTTGTCGGAGTCTCCATTTTCTGCGTTTCTGGACAGTCGGCTATACTTTTCGATTTCGGTCCGCCCAATGAAGTCAAAGAACGACTTCACCGGTCGGCCCTCCAGCGCTTGTCGGGGCTGAACGAGGCGCTAGCGCTTTTTGTTCTGCATAAGAATATTTCCAGCGCTTTCCTTATAAGCTTTTATGAAGTGATTTGTGAAGGAGGAGAAGGGATGGAGAGGGATTACAAAGCTGCTGCCCTTTATGAACATCGGTTTTGGCTTCAGGTTCTTGGTGACCATGGGCGATTCCTGCATGAGGCGCTGGTGCCGGTAGAGCAAGAAGAAATAGAAACGGCGAAATACTTTATTAATACTTTCGACCGTCTGCTGCAAAGGGTAGAAACTACTGACCTCATACATTTGAGCATGAGAGCAGAGGAAGAAGCGAAGAAAATCAGGGAATTCAAACTGGACCTGATAGAAAAAATGCTTACTGGAAATGTGAAAATCCATTTTGGCCCAACCTTTGTAAACCACATGGTAAATGAAGTCGAAGAGTATATAAGGGTACTCGGATATTTAAAAAAGGGAGCAGTGCCGCCGGTATTCCACGAATTGCATCACCATACTGTCTGGCTGCTCGATGCCGCAGGCCATGCTGGTGCCATCCAAAGTAATCTTGATCAGGTTGAAAAGCGAATGAAGAAAAAAAGCGAGAAGTACATGAAGAATTTTGAGGATTTTTACTTAAAAGCAGTTGAGATGACAGGGTACCTGAGAACGAATCTCAGTTCATTTCCAGCTTTGCAAAGAATGAATCAAGAGGTATCTTTGGAAATTCAGCTGTTCATGAAATTTCTTGATGAGTTAAAGGAACTCGAGTTGACTGAACAGGCATTGGGCAGCTTTGCTCCGCTTATGGCTGACCATATGTTCAGGGAAGAGTGCTATTATTTGTCCAAAGTCGCTGAAGCGGCCTCGATGAATAAGCCGGAATGCGATCCTGGGAAGCCAAGATTGAAGACAGACTGAAAGTAGCGGATACTAGATAGAATTCAATTCGTCTAGTATCTTAGCACTAATTTTGTCTCAAAACAGAACAGGTGTTCTTATTTTGGACAAGGTTATGTTATACTTGAGAAGCAATAGTCAATCTCAAAGTGGACGGCTAGCCCCGGAGGAAAGGGGGTGATGCCTTTGACGGTATTCGAAACCTTCATGGCGATGTTTTCATTTGCCAGTCTAATCCTCGCTATCCTGACGTTAAGCCAAAAAAAATAGACCTCTTTTTACTGTAAGACAGTGAGAGGTCCATCTGCTTATCTTGCCGTACCTCATGGGGAAACGGCTATTGCGGAGACTGCTGGTGGGCCAACACCGGCAGTCATTCTTTACTTTCATTCAATATAAGGATACCATACGAGACTGTGATTGTCACGGTTAGAAGGCTGTATGCATGAGATGTTTTGAAGTTTGGCAATACTAATGAAGTTGTACTATCCATGCATAGGGAGTGAATAACAGATGCCTAGATGCACATTAGAGTATGGTGATCTCTTCTACGATGAGATTGGCCAGGGACATCCAATCATTTTTCTGCATCTACCTGGGATGGGAAGGAAAGTATTTCGATTCCAGAAGCCTCTGAGTGAACGTTATAAGCTTTTCTTTCCTGACTTAAGCGGTCACGGGGACTCATCAGCTTTACAAAAAAACGTTACAATCCAAGGGTATACAGAAGAAGTACTAAAGCTGGCAAATTCGTTAGGCCTGGAAAAAGTAACTTTATGCGGCTATTCCTCCGGAGGCAGCATCGCCCAGGAATTTGCCCTTGCCCACCCGGATCGGACTGAGTCGGTGATCCTGTGTGGAGGCTTTGCCGAAGTACAATCGCCTGCACTGAAGTATGAGCATATGTTGGGCATGTACTTTGTGAGAAATTCCCCAAAAACTCTGGCAAAAGTGATTGCAACTGCTCACACATTCGATAAAAACTACAGGAACGAACTGATTGAACATATGTTGAAGACAGATTTGAAAACATGGTTCCATTTTTATCACGAATCATTGAATTATTCCTGTATCAGCAGGCTGAAGAATTTGTCGGTCCCTATACTCCTTATTTATGGTGAGAGGGATTTTATCAACCAGCACTTAAGGGCGTATGAAAGAGAGCTTAAAGGCTTCAAGACAGCGATCATTCCTAAAGTCTCACATCAAGTACCTGTTAAAAAGTGGCGGGAGTTCAACAGTGAGCTGACCAAATTCTTGGAAGAGCAAACAGCCAGGCGTTGAAAAACGCATTGTCCAAATACAATGCGTTTTACGCCTCTTTTTTATCAGGTTTGATGGCAAGGAATGTCGCAAGAGCAGCAGAGATGCTCAATACGGTCAGGATCACGAACATTAGTTTATTGGAATTTTTCATCATTAAAGCGATGACAGGCGGACCAGCTGCAACTCCGATGAATCTCATTGAACTGTATATGGATGTTATGGTTCCACGTTCTTCTTTTTCAATACTCTCAGTAATCAATGCATCAAGTGGAGGCAGGCTTGCTCCAATACCAATGCCGGCAACGAGGAACATTGAGATCAGAAACCATAACTCTCTTGAAAAACTCAACAGGGCCACTGCTATACCAAGCAGCACTAAGCTTGAGAACGTAATCCACTTCATAAGGACCATGTTCTTCTTAATTACTTTTCCAGTAATAAAGGATGAAAGGCATAGCGCCCCTAAAGGCAGGGCAAGAAAAAGTCCCTTTTTCAAATCCTTTATTCCATATTTATTCTCCAGAATATCGGACAGGTAAAATAAAACTCCAAACAACACGAACATCACAATCGCGCCAATTAGGAATATGGCATAAAGCCAGCGTCCATTCTCGGTAAAAGTCAGCTTGATTTTCTTTAGGAAATCTTTAAATGGCAATGGTTTATCTTTCTTTTTTGGACTTTTTACAAGGAAAATCATCATGATGATCGAAAGGGCACAGAACACTGGTATCGAGAAAAATGGGATAAACCAGATGAAACCTGCAAGGAAGGAGCCTAAAACCGGGCTGAGAACCTTGCCAAGGGTGTTTGCAGTTTCGATTTCTCCCAGGGCACCGCTCACTTCATCATCGTTTTTGAACATATCTCCAACCAGAGGCAAAACAATTGGGAAAGCTCCTGCTGCTCCCACCCCCTGCAAAGCTCTGCCGATTAAGACAACCCAATATCCATCGTTCATTTGCCATGCAGCCCAACCAGAAATAGTTCCGCCAATTCCTGTTATGATCAGGCTTGGGATGATGACTTTTTTTCGGCCAATATGATCAGATAAATACCCGGCTATCGGGATTAAAAAAATCGCTACTATTGAATATACAGTAATGATCAGGCTAGATTGAAAGGCTGAAATGCCCATTTTCTTTTCCATGACAGGCAAAACAGGAATCAGCATCGAATTGCCAAGTGTCATCACAAGTGGAATGGATGCGAGAGAGACAATTGCCCATTTTTGATTATTGACATTATCCTTTTTCGTATCTTTTTTATCCGAAACTCCACCGGATTTTGGAAACAAGCTTTCAATATAATTCATGATTGTTACCTGCCTTTTTTCATACTATTTTTAGTGTGGTCTTAATCCGTAAAAAAACAGATGTCTTTTTATGGGAAAGATTTTTATGGAGTTTTTAGTGTGAAAAAGATAAAATGTTGAAAAGGCTTGAAGGAGGTGCGGTTATGGTGCAAATATTGTATTTGAACGTCGGTATGCCAGAGGAAATCAATTGGAACGGCAAAAAAGAACAGTCAGCAATCAGGAAAAAAAGGGTGGCACAGGCTTTTCTCTCGAAAGATTCATTCAGGGGAGATGGTGTGGCAGCTACAGAATTTCATGGTGGTCCTGACAGAGCTGTCTGTTTTTATCCGATGGAGCACTATACAAAATGGTCAGATGAATTCGGAAAGGATCTTGCAGCGCCGACCTTTGGTGAAAATATATCCGCATCTGGCATGACGGAAGCTGACATCTATATAGGTGATACATATAAGCTTGGTGAAGCTGTGATCCAGGTGTCACAGGGCAGAGTGCCTTGCTCGAAAATTTCAAAAAACAACCAAATTGGCCAACTGCTGAAAAGGGTAGTCGAAACAGGCTATACCGGTTATTTCTTCCGGGTTATTCAGGAAGGAATGGTCTATGAGGATTCGGAAATTATTTTGTTGGAGAGGAAACAAAATAACATGTCGATCCTAAGAGCGAATAAGATTTATTTTCACGATCGAAATGACTATGGTGCAATTGAAGAACTACTGCATATCGATGAGCTGGCAGAAGAGTGGAAGAAAAACCTTGCAACGCTGTTAAAACATAAAAATTAAAATATTTGATTTTTATGTTTGACATTTGCCATTTACCGCTTTAATATAGTAAATAATATAAGATTGAGCGATGACGAAGAGTAGTAACTGGATCAGGTACTTCAGAGAGCTGATGGGTGGTGTGAATCAGCGTAACTGTTGCAGCGAATGGACTTCCGAGCTTCCGGACCGAACCCTGAGGGCAGTAGGCTCTGGCGAAATGGCCTTATCGTTATAAAAGGCAGGCATTAGGCATTTTATGCTCGATGCTGTTAAGTGAGCTGTTTTAAACAGCTAATTAAGGTGGCACCACGGGTCTCTCGTCCTTATTGTATTCAATGAGGATGGGAGGCCCTTTTTGTTTATTTAAATTTAATGATAATAATATTATGTAAACTCGATGAGCAAGAAGAGTAAGCAGGATGATTTCTGTTACAGAGAGCCGGGCAAGGTGAGAACCGGTACAGAAATGCCCGCTGAATGGCCTTGTGAGAGGCAGCCTGAAGGAACAGTAGGGCTGCCCGGGATTCCTCCGTTATAAGGATAGGGTATATCGAAAGCTTCTTTGGCTTTCCTGTACCTGAAGAGAGGGAGCTCTACAGCTCCAATTTGAGGTGGCACCGCGGTCCAATCGTAATCGTCCTCTATACAGCACAATCTTTGTGCATGTATAGGGGGCTTTTTTATTTTTAAAGGAGGATCTATATGAAAGTAAAAGCAGCAGATGTTTTAATCGAGGAGATTGAGGGAGATACGTTAACTCCTATATCTGTATTTCAAATGATTTCTGGAAAGAAAAAATTCCTTCTGGAAAGTTCTCATAAGCATAATGACTCAGGGCGGTTTTCTTTTATAGGCTGCGATCCGATTTTCGAGCTTTTGAATGAAAAGGGCGAGACGTATCTGGCAAGAGATGGCGTTAAGGAGCGATTACCTGGCTCATTTTCTGAGGCGCTTAAAGAGATGCTTCCTAAAATAGATCAAGGACTGGATATTCCTTTTTTAGGAGGCGGCGTAGGTTTTGTAAGTTATGATTTCATTCGCGAGTTTGAAGAAATTGGACCGCTAAAGGATGATCCCCTCGATATGCCAGTAGCACATTTGATGTTCTTCAATGAAGTCATCGTGTTTGACCATCTTAAACAAAAAATCAACCTGATCGGAATCCAGTTCCCAGGATACAGCAGTGATGAGCTTTTAGAGAAAATAAAGACACGTAAAGAAGAACTGGATACGTCAGTGAAAAAACAACGTGAAAATAGATTTTCTCTATCTGATTTTAAATCCTCGCAAACCAGGGAGGAGTTTGAAAAATCGGTCAAGATCGCAAAATGCTTGATTGAAGAAGGAGAAATCTTTCAGGTGGTGCTCTCAAGAAGGCTAACAGCGGATGCAAAAGGAGATCCATTTTCGTTCTATCGAAAGCTGCGAGTGGATAATCCCTCCCCTTATATGTACTTCATTGATTTTGAAGGCTATGTTGTTGCCGGTACATCCCCTGAAAGCCTTGTGAAGTACAGGGATGGAACGATGATCACAAATCCGATTGCAGGAACAAGGCCAAGAGGAAAAACAGCTGATGAGGATACAAAACTGGAATTGGAATTAGCCCATGATGAAAAGGAATTGGCCGAACACAAGATGCTTGTCGACCTGTCAAGGAACGATTTAGGGAGGATATGTGAAATCGGCACTGTAAAGGTGGATAAATTCCTGGCTGTTGAGAGGTACCAATTTGTCATGCATCTCGTATCCGAAGTGAGCGGGAGGCTCTTGGCGCTTGCTCACCCGATTGATGGTCTAGCGGCATGCCTGCCTGCAGGAACAGTGTCAGGGGCTCCCAAAATCCGGGCGATGCAGATCATCAACCAGCTTGAAGCTGAAAAAAGAGGTGTTTATTCAGGAGCAGTCGGTTACTTCTCTGCTTGTGGGAGTATGGATTTTGCCCTCGCAATCAGAACATTGGTTGTCAAGGATGGTAAAGGCTATCTTCAGGCAGGTGCCGGTATAGTATATGATTCTGATCCTTCAAAGGAGTTCGATGAAACCAACCATAAATTAAAAGCATTGATGGAGGCAGCCAATGATTCTTCTCATTGATAATTATGATTCATTTACCTATAACCTTTACCAATACTTGAGTGAACTGGGGGCTGAAGTGAAAACAATCCGGAACGACAAAATAACGATTCAGGAAATCTCTCGGATTAAACCCGAAGCAATTGTCCTTTCTCCCGGTCCAGGCCGGCCAGAGCAAGCTGGAATCTGTGTCGAAGTTGTTGAACAATTGGCGCGAACTATTCCGATTCTGGGGATATGTCTTGGCCATCAGGCGATAGCCCATGCATTTGGCAGTTCGATCATCAAGGCTAAAAAAGTCAGGCATGGAAAAGAGTCAAAGCTTCATCACACAGGAATTTCAATAATGAATGATTTGGATATTCATCCTGAAGTAATGAGGTATCACTCTTTGGTAATCGACCGGGCGACGCTGAATGAAGATTTTGAGGTGCTGGCGGAAGCAGCTGATGATGGGGAAATCATGGCTATCAAGCATAAACATTATCCTTTATACGGACTTCAGTTTCATCCAGAATCGATTGGCACGAAGAACGGAAAACAGATTTTGTCGAACTTTTTAACTGAAATCAGAGAGGAGAGTTTAACTAATGAAACAGTATCTTGAAATGGTGGTTGAAGGAAAATCGCTGTTGGAGTATGAAATGGAAGAAGCAGTACAGGAAATTTTCACCCAGGATACTTCAGATGCCGAAATTGCCTCATTCCTGACTGGACTTAAAGTAAAAGGAGAAAGTGCTGAGGAAGTATCAGGTCTGGTAAAGGCAATCAGAAAACATGCACTGAATTTTACAAAAAATATACCGAATGTTCTGGATAATTGCGGGACAGGTGGAGATGGATCTAAAAGCTTCAATATTAGCACCACATCCGCCTTTGTCATTGCCGGAGCCGGTATTACCGTTGCGAAACATGGCAACAGAAGCGTATCGAGCAAGACCGGAAGTGCAGATGTCCTGGAGGTGCTGGGTGTCAGCCTTGACTTCACCCCAGAAGCCACAGAGGAAATCCTAGAACAGAATGGAATTGCATTCCTATTTGCACCTCATGTCCATCCGAAATTAAAGCAAATCATGAAGGTAAGAAGGGATCTGAAAATACCGACAATCTTCAACTTGATTGGACCTCTGACAAATCCTGTACAGCTTGATTTCCAACTGCTTGGGATTTACCGGAGGGATATGCTCGATAAGTTTGCCCATGTGCTGGCAAACCTGAACAGGAAGCGGGCCATCGTCATTAACGGAGCGGGTGGAATGGATGAAGCATCTCTAGCGGGTGAAAACAAAATGGTCCTCGTTTCTGATGGAGAAATCAAGAAAATCAATCTCAACCCCGAAGAAGTGAACTTGCCTCTATACGATAACAGCAGGATCAGGGGTGGAGATGCACGTGAAAATGCTGACATATTGCTACAAGTCCTTCAAGGGAAAAAAGGTGCACAACGCGATACAGTGCTGTTGAACGCTGGACTTGGAATTTATACCGCCGGTAAGGCGGAGTCGATTCTTCAGGGAGTGAATCTGGCAGCGGAGAGCATCGATTCTGGCAGGGCATTATCCAAACTCGAGAATTTAATCAGCATCAGCAATCAAAACAAAAAGGCGGTAGGATGAGATGGGAACGCTACTTGATTCAATCATAGAAAGAAAAAAAGTCGAGGTGGAAGAGCTGAGGAAGTCAGCCAAGGAGATACTTGAAGTTTCTTCGGAGTCCCGATCTCTGCTAAAGGCGCTAAAACAGGCAAACAATGTGGCAATCATTTCAGAGTTTAAAAGGGCTTCGCCTTCGAAAGGAGACATCAATCCCTCTTTGGATCCAGCTCATCAGGCAGGAATATATGCCTTGTCAGGTGCATCGGCTATATCAGTGCTGACGGATGAAAAGGGCTTTAAGGGGTCTTTCAGCGATCTGAAAAAAGTCAGAGAAGCAGTTGACCTCCCGGTTCTTTGCAAGGATTTTATCGTTGATCCTATTCAAATAGACATGGCCCGTTCGGCAGGAGCAGATGTCATCTTGCTCATCGCAGCAGCATTGCCCCTGGAAAAACTTTCAGAGCTATACAATTATGCCTCTGAAAAAGGGCTTGAGTGCCTCGTTGAAATCCACGACGAGTCAGATTTGGAAAAGGCACTTCATATAAATGCCAAAATAATTGGAGTCAACAATCGTGATTTGAAGACATTCGAGGTCAATCTGGAAAATACCGAAAAACTCGGACCTCTTGTCAAAAAAGCAGGTGCGATGCTGATCAGCGAAAGCGGTATAAAAACACGGGAGGACATAGTCCGTGCATCGGCTGCAGGTGCCAGCGGGGTATTGATAGGAGAAACTTTTATGACCTCATCAAATCTCCAAAAAACTTTCAGCGAGTTCTCCGTTCCGATTGTGAGGGAACAGCATGAAGGTTAAGATTTGCGGCATTAAAACGGTTGAAGCAGCGAGCCATGCTGTAGGGAATGGAGCCGATGCTCTTGGATTTGTCTTTGCAGAAAGTAAAAGGCGAATAACAGTTCTGCAGGCACAACAGATCATTTCGGACTTACCGGCACATGTCTGGAAGGTAGGTGTTTTTGTGAATGAGGGTGCTGCAACAGTAGAGAAGATTGCCGAAACTGTCGGCCTTACTCATATTCAGCTTCATGGAGATGAGGTGCCTGAGGATTATCGATCAATTGGGCTGCCGTTAATAAAAGCTGTTTCTGTTAAGTCACCGGGAGACCTTGAGAAAATTACAGAAATAAAAGCAGATTATATCCTCCTAGACAGTCCGCCAGCTGAATATCGGGGAGGAAACGGTTCAAGTTTTGAATGGGATCTGGCAAGTGCATTAGGAAAGTCAAACAAAACTGTCATCCTTGCAGGTGGCTTGGATTCTGCCAATGTCAGCAAAGCAATTGCCAAGGTCAACCCCTTGATGGTTGATGTCAGCAGCGGTGTCGAAACAAACGGAGAAAAGGATCCAGTGAAAATAAAAAGATTTATCCATAACGCAAAAAAATCGGGGGAGGAATAACAGAATGAGTTCAATTACTTATAATTTACCAGACGAAAAAGGGCATTTCGGAAATTTCGGTGGCAGGTTCGTACCAGAAACATTGATGCAGGCAGTTCTCGAATTGGAGAAAGAATACAACAGGGCTCTGGAAGATGAGGAGTTCCATAACGAATTGAATAAATTAATGAAGGATTACGTCGGCAGGGAAACGCCATTATACCTGGCAAGTAATCTTACAGAGCATGCTGGCGGAGCAAAAATCTATCTTAAAAGGGAGGACCTAAATCATACAGGTGCCCATAAAATCAACAATACTGTCGGTCAGGCCTTGCTTGCTGTCAGGATGGGAAAACGGAAAATTGTCGCTGAAACTGGGGCTGGCCAGCATGGAGTTGCTACTGCAACAGTATGTGCTCTGCTTAATTTGGAATGTGTGATATTTATGGGCAAAGAGGATATCAGGCGTCAGCAATTAAATGTTTTCAGGATGGAACTCCTGGGGGCAAAAGTAATCAGTGTAGATGCTGGCAGCGGGACATTGAAGGATGCGGTCAATGAAGCTCTTCGCTACTGGGTCACAAATGTCCAGGATACTCATTATATCCTTGGATCCGTAATGGGTCCTCATCCGTTTCCAAAAATGGTTCGTGACTTTCAAAGTGTCATCGGAAAAGAAACGAAACAGCAATTTTTCGAGAAGGAAGGAAAGCTGCCAGATGCTCTTGTAGCTTGCATTGGAGGGGGCAGTAATTCGATTGGTTTGTTTTATCCGTTCATTGAGGATGAAAGTGTGTCAATATATGGTGTAGAAGCGGCGGGACTCGGCCTTTCGACTGACAAGCATGCTGCTTCACTAACCAAGGGTAAACCAGGAGTGCTGCATGGCGCAATGATGTACCTTCTCCAGGATGAGGATGGACAAATTCAGGAAGCACATTCAATATCAGCCGGCCTGGATTACCCTGGCATTGGTCCTGAACACAGTTATCTTCATGATATTAATCGAATCACATATGAATCTGTAACAGATGACGAAGCACTTCATGCCTTTCAACTGCTTTCAAAATTAGAGGGAATCATCCCTGCTTTGGAAAGTGCCCATGCCATTGCATACACAGTCAAGCTAGCCGCCAGGATGAGTAAAGATGAAAGTATTGTTGTCTGCTTATCTGGCCGGGGTGATAAAGATGTACAGACAATAAAGGACAGAATAGGGGGACTGGAATAATGGATAAAATTAAAAAAGCTCTTACTGAGAAAGGGAAAAAGGCATTTATTCCATATATAATGGCTGGGGATGGTGGACTTGAAACTCTGGAAGAAAAGCTTTTGTATTTACAAGAGTGCGGTGCTGATGCCATAGAAATTGGCATCCCATTCTCTGACCCTGTTGCGGACGGACCCACCATCCAGAAAGCTGGCATCCGTGCGCTTCGAAGTGGGACGACATTGCGGAAGGTACTCGAGACCATTCAAACCTTCAAAAATGAAATCTCAGTACCTCTTATTCTGATGACCTATATGAATCCCCTTGTAGCATATGGAATCGAAAAGTTCGCTGAGGATGCCGCGGAAGCTGGTATTTCAGGCTGTATCATTCCTGACCTTCCAATTGAGGAGGAAAATTTCGTTCTCCCAGCGTTTGAGCAGCAGGGAATCTCACTGATCAGGCTCGTGACTCTCACAACACCTGTTGAGAGAATAAGAGAAATCGGAGCGAGGGCGACAGGATTCATTTATGCAGTTACCGTAACCGGAATCACGGGTGCACGAAACAATTTCAGCAAGGAACTTGCCGGTTTCTTAGATATGGTAAAGAAATCCAGTTCCGTTCCAGTGCTGGCGGGGTTCGGAGTTTCAAGCGAAGAACAAGTAAGAGAAGTGTGCCAGCATTGCGATGGTGTGATCGTTGGCAGTAAAATAATTGATTTATTGGAGCAAAATGATTTAGCGGGAATAAAACAGCTCGTTTCCAGCGCTGAAGAGGCTGGTCTGCAAATTTATAAGTAACTTTTAATCTTATAAATTGTGACAAAGGGAGTCGCTAAACCAAAAAAAAAGCCGCTGCAAAAAAGCAGCGGCTACTTCTTTTCAGCCGTGACACATACTGTCAGAACGGGTCTAACGTCAAGATATGAGACCTCTGGGTTTTTGAATCCCGCATTAAGTAAATCTTTGCTCATACGTTCTCCCAACTGCTTGGCAGTGTCTGCAGTCGAGCCTTCTTCACGAGGCTGGACAGTTAGCACAATCCTGCCTCCTTGTTTTAACAATTGAAATAAATGCCTTAAGGAAGTAAGAGGCTGGTCCCAAAGGGGGTAATTGTTTACAGAAATCATCTTATTGTAACGATGATCTGGTTGGAAGTCGGCAACATCACCGATGGTCAAATGTACTTTCCGTGTATCAATCCATTCTTTATTTCTCTTTGTCGCTTCGTCCTTCATTTTAGCAGATAAATCAATTCCATCCACTTCAATTCCACGATAATTTGACATCAAAGTCTTTATACCATACCCCGGTCCGAAGCCAATTTCGAGGATTTTATCATATCTATTCACTTGAAGCTTCCTTATACTCCATTTGTTAATTTTCCGGTTCTCAAAATACATTATAGTACCTGCAAGCTTTCCAAGTATGCCTTTTGGCTTCTCGAACTGCTTCGCCATTGAATCAATCATATTGGTCACTCCTGATTTTTTTACCCAGAATAAATACTGGTTTTTCTTCTATACCAGTAATCCTCTATTTTTAAACTTCTGTGTTCTAACCAATCATTTGTAGTGTGACTTCGAGGAATATAGACAGTCTATTCTGAAAATTATTTCTCGGGAAAGCGCAGAAAAAGACAAATACCTACATTAAATTAAAGATAAATGAAAAGATTGACTGAATTTGTCAAACTTTATAAATGTTTTTTTGGTAAAAGCGTGCGATTTGTTACAGTACAATACAATATTTGTTGTTTATACTTTATTTAAAGATTTTGATCAATAATTTTTGGCTCTGATAAAGCTCATGTTGTTTTCATTCTGTTGATTGTTGTGGTAGGCGAAGCGACATGAACGAAAATCACAGCCGTGTTTAACAGAGCCATTTTTTAAAATAGCGAATTAATCAGTTTCAATAAAGGACGTTGAACGAGATGAAAATGTATGAAGCGATTCTCGACATCTTAGGGAAAAAGGGAAATGCGACGATACCAGTGATTTGCCAGGAAATGAGTGAACAAAATCAAAGCATTATTAGCAATGCACAAGATATAGTAGAACCCTCCTATATAAAAACTCTGGTTAGCAGCAACAAAGAATTATTTCTAGTAAAAGATGATATCGTTTCAATAAGGCCTGATAAAGAACCGGTCATGATGACGGTTGTACTGCACGGATATCCTGGTCCTGAAATGAGGGTGAGAGTAGATTTTAAAAGGAATATCTTCACGTATTTCGAATGGCATCTTGATTCAAAAGCTTCTCAGCCACTAATAATAGGGACATTTGGAAGCGTAGAGGATTTTAAAAAGAAGCTGTATCCATTGAAATTATGGGAGTGGGAAGAAGACTATCAAACAGACGGCATCGTAGTGGATGGTACCAGCTGGTCAGTAATATTAAAAACAAAGGGCAGGACCTATGAGAGCAGGGGCCTTGATTCCTTTCCAAGACAGTGGAAAGAATTCTGCCAGGCTGTCAGCATACTCGTGGGAAAAAAGTTTTCATGTTAACCGCAGTGTTTCTGCGGTTTTTTCTTTTCATAAATATGATAGGGTTAGGATGATTCAAGGATATAATGATGAAAACTTTGCGATTTTTAGGTACAATATAGAGATGTAGTTTCAAACATGCGACCATGGAGGTCAATCGGAAAATGAAAGATATATCAGTACAAGAATTAATCAGCTCAAAAGAATTCATACCAGTCGATGTAAGGGCGCCAATCGAGCATAATGATTCGGCAATACCCGGATCGGTCAATATACCATTATTCACTGACGAGGAAAGACAAGAAATAGGCACGATTTTTAAGCGTTCAGGTGAAGAAGCTGCAAAATGGAGAGCCATGGAGATTGTTTCCCCGAAACTCCCACACTTGCTGGGGGAGATTAAGGACCTTAAAAAGACTGGTGCTGAGCCAGTGATCCATTGCTGGAGAGGCGGGATGCGAAGCAGGTCTGTAGCGTCCTTTCTTGAATACGCAGGCATACCAGCTTTGCGCCTGGAGGGCGGTTATAAAGCATACAGGGAATACATTCTGGAGAAAATCCCTCAGCTGCTGCCCGAAAAGGCCATCGTTTTGCATGGAATGACTGGTACCGGCAAAACGGATATTTTGCAGGCTCTCCAGGAAAAGGGATACCCCGTTGTAGATCTAGAAAAAATGGCAAACCATAGGGGATCTATTTTTGGAATGATTGGCAAGGGAGAGGCACATAATCAAAAAACATTTGACGCTTTACTGTTTGACAGGCTGAATGAGATAAAAGGTTCAACCTACTTCATCATCGAAGCGGAGAGCAAAAGGATCGGACGGGCAGCCCAGCCTGAAGTGATGCTCCAGAAGAAGCTGAATGGGATCCATTACCTGGTGAAAAGCTCCATACCAGAAAGAGTCGAACGAATTTACAACGAATATGTCCAGCCATTTATTGGACAAGGCTGGTTTGAAGAAGAAGTTACGGAGAAGGTAACAAAGCTGATTAGGCGGATCAATCACGAAATTTCACCATCACTGGCAATAGCCCTGGAGGAGAAAAATTACAAAGATTTAATTGAGATTTTGCTGGTCCATTATTATGATCCACGTTACAACCACGCACTACTTGAATATAAGGGCCCTTTTACAGAAATTGATGCAGACGACCCAGATGTCATAAAGAATATTGAAAAAGTGATACAGAAAACACTTTCTGGCTCAACAGCGGTTTAAAAATGATTGATAAAAGGTAATGAAGTAGGGAAGGCATAAATTGCTTTCCCTTTTTTTCTTTTTCAAAAGCGCAGGGTTAAATTATTTTGATCTTGAATTCGATATTCGTCACGCAAAATTCTGAATATTTGATATATAATTAAAATGTGGAACACTTCAAACAGGAGGATGAATATGCGCGAATCGAAAAATTGCCACCACCGTTTTTCATTGCACGAGGAACATGTTGGATTTACGACCAATGATGGTGTAGACATTTTTACAGCCGGAACAAGATTTCAAAAATGCATCACATGCGGGCATATTGAAATGCCTGTAGAACATAGTGAGATGATTGAGACTAGTCAGATTGAAAAGAGAAATAATCTTTTTGCACCTAAAAACATGTATGCTACTTTGATGAGTTTATAGATTATTAGCAATGAATTCATAAACCGGTATAACCGGTTTTTTTGTTGTCCTTTTTAAAAGATAGAATTTTATTGAAATAATAAAAGCTTATGGTGAAATTAACACTATATTGATAGTCAAAACCTTTGGTTAAAAGAAAATATCATGTTAATATATTATGTAAACGGTTGATATCTGAATTATAATATTATTCTTTGAATTGACAGTTAAAAATGAGCACGACAGGTAACAGATAATTAATGATTATTAGAATTGGCAAGGGGGTTTTTTTGTGAAAAAGCCAGTTTCGGGAAGCAAGGCATGGCCAGGATTTCATGGGCCAAACCAGGGGTATGTCGAAGAGTTATATGAAATGTTCCTTCAAGATCCAGATTCCGTTGATGCTGATATCAGGGAGTATTTTGAACAGAACTCTAATCTTCAAACTAACGAATCTGAAATTCGTAATGGAGCAGAAGTCGCTGCAGGAAAACCAGCAGGATCTCCTGCCAAAATCGCAGCTGCATTAAGATATGCAGACTACATTCGGTCCTATGGCCATTTATCTGCGAATATTTATCCATTGCAGGGCAGCAGCAAGGATCCTCAGCTTGAGGACTATGAGAAATGGGGACTGACTGACGCTGATTTGACGGATATTCCGGTAGATCTCGTTTGCCCAAGCGCACCTTCTTCTATTAAGAATGGCAAAGAGGCTTTTCAATTTTTAAAAAAGGTTTACTCAGACACGATTGCGTACGAATTTGAACAAGTAAATGAAATGGCTGAAAAAGAGTGGCTAAGGCAAAAGGTCGAGTCGGGTGAATTGATCCCTAATGTGGATAGAGAAAGAAAAATCAGCTTGTACGAACGCCTTACAGAGGTCGAAAACTTTGAAAAATATCTGCACCGGACTTTTGTCGGCCAAAAGAGGTTTTCAATCGAAGGCCTGGATTCAATGGTACCGCTTCTTGATGAAGTCATCTCTGGTGCGGTGAATAATGGTGTTGAAACAATTAACATTGGAATGGCCCACAGGGGGAGACTCAATGTCCTAGCCCATGTTCTCGGCAAACCGTATGAAATGATTTTTGCAGAGTTCCAGCACGCGCCAAACAAAGAACTTGTGCCATCCGAAGGTTCAATTGGGATTAACTTCGGCTGGACTGGCGATGTGAAATATCATCTTGGACTTGACCGGAAAATCAAGTCGGACACTACAGCCAATGCCAGACTGACACTGGCCAATAACCCGAGTCACCTTGAATTTGCCGGCGCTGTGGTTGAAGGTTTTACACGCGCTGCCCAGGATGACAGGAATGAACCGGGATACGCAAAATATGATCCTGTAAAAGCAATGGCCATCCTGATCCATGGCGATGCTGCATTCCCAGGGCAGGGAATCGTGGCGGAAACGCTGAACCTGAGTCGTTTACATGGATATAAAACAGGTGGAACGATTCATGTCATCGCAAATAACACAATCGGCTTTACAACCGAATCTATGGATTCACGTTCCACTCGTTATGCCAGTGACCTGGCGAAAGGATATGAAATTCCGATCATCCATGTCAATGCCGATGACCCAGAGGCATGCTTGATGGCTGCCAGGCTCGCATTTGAGTACAGAAAGACCTTCGGAAAGGATTTCTTGATTGACTTGATTGGGTACAGACGCTTTGGCCATAATGAAATGGATGAGCCAATGACAACCAATCCTGAAATGTATGTGATGGTCCATAAACATCCGACTGTCAAGAAAATCTATGGAAATATGCTTGTAGAACAAGGTTCTATGTCAGAAGAGACGCGGACTCAGATTGAGCAAAGAATCTCAAACAGACTGACAGAAGCGTACGAAAAGGTACCTAATAAGGAAAAAGAAGTCAAGAATGAACCGGAAATCCCAGAAGTAGTGGAAATGGGAATACCGCAAATCGAAACTGGGGTTCCAATTGAAGTATTAAGGAAAATAAATAGTGATCTACTTAACTGGCCAGAGGGCTTCAATGTCTTCAATAAGCTGGAGAAAATCCTTCAAAGAAGGAAGGATGCTTTTTCTGAAAGCGGTAAAATCGACTGGGGTCTCGCTGAAACTTTAGCATTTGCTTCGATCATAAAGGATGGCACGCCTGTCCGACTGACTGGGCAGGATTCAGAGAGAGGAACCTTCGCCCAGAGGAATCTAGTACTGCATGACAGTGAGACTGGCAAGCAGTTTTCGCCTCTTCATGTGTTGCCTGATGCAAAAGCTTCATTCTCGATTCATAACAGTCCGCTTTCTGAAGCTGCGGTAGTAGGCTTTGAATATGGCTATAATGTGTTCGCCCCAGAGACCTTGGTCCTCTGGGAAGCACAGTACGGGGATTTCGCGAACGCTGCCCAGGTATTATTCGACCAATTTGTAGCGGCTGGAAGAGCGAAGTGGGGGCAAAAATCAGGTCTTGTCATGTTGTTGCCTCATGGTTATGAAGGACAGGGGCCAGAGCATTCAAGTGGAAGAGTGGAAAGGTTCTTAACGCTCGCCGCTGAAAATAACTGGACGGTTGCAAACCTTTCTTCTGCGGCGCAATATTTCCATATCCTAAGGAGACAGGCGGCGATTTTAAAACAGGAAGCTGTACGTCCGCTAGTGTTGATGACGCCTAAGAGTCTGTTGAGAAACCCTACCGTTGCGGCGGATCCACAGCAATTGGCAGAAGGCAGTTTCAAGCCGATCATTGAGCAGCCAGGACTTGGAGGCCAGCCGGAAAAAGTCGAGCGCGTTGTACTGTGCACAGGAAAAGTGAGCATAGACATCGCTGAAAAAATACAACCAGAAGAGCATGGATGGCTGCATGTATTGAGAATCGAAGAAATCTATCCATTCCCTCTTGAACTATTAAAAGAGATGTTAGGTCGTTATCCTAATTTGAAAGAAATCGTCTGGGTTCAGGAAGAACCAAAGAATATGGGTGCATGGACATTTGTTGAGCCTAGAATCAATGAAGCAGCACCGAATGGGCTGGAAGCTTCCTATATTGGCAGAAGAAGACGCTCAAGCCCGGCAGAGGGAGATCCAAACATCCACAAGTTGGAGCAGGCAAGAATTGTAAATGATGCACTGACAAGGACAAATGGAGGAGGAAATGAAAATGGCAGAGATTAAAGTTCCGGAATTAGCCGAATCAATCACCGAGGGAACGATTGCCCAGTGGCTGAAGAAAAAGGGTGATCAAGTGGCGAAAGGTGAATATGTTGTTGAATTGGAGACCGATAAAGTAAATGTTGAAATTATCTCTGACTACGATGGAGTACTGACTGAGTTACTCGCTGAAGAAGGAGATACAGTGAAGGTAGGGGAAGCCATCGCCATCGTTGGCGATCAGCAAGGTGGAGATAATACCGGGAATGATTCTGCAGCATCTAGCACAGGCAGAGAATCCGAGTCGCCAGATGAGACTGCTGGAAGTGCTGGAGAAGGGGAAAGCACTGAAGCGAGCCAATCAAGTAATCAGCCTGCTGCTGAGGAAGCATCAGAGCGGATCATCGCGTCACCTGCTGCAAGAAAGCTGGCCAGGGAAAAAGGCATCGACTTGAGCCAGGTAACCTCTCAAGATCCACTTGGCCGAGTACGGAAACAGGATGTGGAGTCTTATACTCCAGAGCAAAAAAATACTCAAAAGCCTGCTGGTGAAAAAACAGCTGCGCCAAAGGCTGCTCCTGCCGGAAACTCAAATAATGATGACGGCCGCGTTGAGCGAATCAAAATGTCACGCAGACGTCAGACAATTGCCAACAGGCTGGTTGAAGTCCAGCAGACAGCGGCGATGCTTACGACTTTCAATGAAGTCGATATGACGGCCGTAATGGAACTAAGGAAAAAATGGAAAGACCGTTTCTATGAAGAAAATGATGTCCGTTTAGGCTTTATGTCCTTTTTCACAAAAGCAGTTGTAGCAGCATTGAAGAAGACTCCTTACCTGAATGCTGAAATCCAGGGAGACGAAATCGTCCTTAAGAAGTTCTATGACATTGGAGTCGCTGTCGCTGCGGACGAAGGACTTGTAGTCCCAGTCATCAGGGATGCAGACAGGAAAAACTTCGCCGAAATCGAAAATGACATAAACGAACTGGCTGAAAAGGCCCGAACCAACAAACTATCCTTGAAAGACCTTCAGGGAGGAAGTTTCACAATCACAAATGGTGGCGTCTTTGGATCATTGCTATCAACACCAATCATCAATGGCCCACAGGTAGGTATCCTGGGAATGCACACAATCCAGCTGCGCCCAGTAGCGATCGATAAAGAACGAATGGAAAACAGACCGATGATGTACATCGCATTATCCTATGACCACAGAATAGTCGACGGAAAAGAAGCCGTTACCTTCCTCAAGCGTATCAAGGAATTGATGGAAGACCCAGAATCATTGTTGTTACAGGGGTAAACATTAAGAGCACTGCCGGAAAATTAGTCGGCAGTGCTGTTTTTTTTTTGATTAGGTATGGGACATGTTGCGGTGACTGGTGGTAAAGCAAATCGACAAAGCTGGGTAAGCATGATTCGATATTTTGGTAGATTTAAGGGTGGTTGAAGCCAGATTGGTTTAAAAACTGTTGGTATTGTGACAGGTATCAGGGTGTAGGGTCCAAAGCTGTCAAGAAAGCGCCGTTATTGTGACAGGTTTCAGTGTTTCGAGCCCAAAGCTGTCAAGAAAACACCGTTATTGTGACAGGTTTCAGTGCTTCGAGCCCAAAGCTGTCAAGAAAACACCGTTATTGTGACAGGTTTCAGTGTTTCGAGGCCCAAGCTGTCAAGAAAGCGCCGTTATTGGGACAGGTTTTAGTGTTTCGAGCCCAAAGCTGTCAAGAAAACACCGTTATTGTGACAGGTTTCAGTGTGTGGAGCCCAAAGCTGTCAAGAAAACACCGTTATTGTGACAGGTTTCAGTGTTTCGAGGCCAAAGCTGTCAAGAAAGCGCCGTTATTGTGACAGGTATCAGTGTTTCGAGCCCAAAGCTGTCAAGAAAGCGCCGTTATTGTGACAGGTATCAGTGTTTCGAGCCCAAAGCTGTCAGGAATCCAATGTTACTAATAGACTCAATAAAAAAACGGACTATAATTCATCACTTAATTCGTGTTTCAATCAAAATAAGAATCCTTAGTCTTTCCTGTTGATTTATAATTCTTCTTCAACACCCTCAAGAACGTCCTCCTACTAACCTTCCCATTGCACCAATCATAAACGGTTTGCGTGGTGATCTTCTTTTCTGGAAACAGAACTTTGATTTCCTCTATGTGCCGGACGATTGCTTTTTCAATTCTTTCGCGCGTCCCACACTTTCCGCAAACGAGGTCATATTGATCAATTTCGGTATTCAATGACCCGCATTCGCGGCAATTCATTCCTTTTTCCAGGTGGTCATATCGGTACTCTGGCAGAGTGGCGAACGGGTTCTTAACCTGATGCATGGAAAGTAGTGTTTGGGCAAGTTTCTTGTGGCTTTCATCTAACTTGGAGGGAGTATTATTTAATTCTTTTAGGAACCGATTAATTTGTGTGGGTAATATGATTGGTTGATCCATCGGGGCCTGGTAGAGGGTGAATTCAGGATTGTTGAAGACGACAGTGGCACGGACTAGGTGATTCATCTTGAGGTTTTGCAACAGCTGCCGGAAGAGGGTTTCACTTCGTGTCAGCTGAATGACGGGGTTTTTGTACTCTCGTCTTCTATTGACCGAATATAATTTGTCCCCTTCGAGATAGTAATCACCTTCGTGATATTTGATGTCGATAAGATACACTGCATCTTGGGCAATGATCACTTTATCCAGCTGGAAATAAGAATTATTCGCTTTGAGCAGGAGATCGTCGATAATAAACCTTTCTTCCGCGAGGCTTTCGGTCATCCGGTCGAAGTGCACTTCTCCGGTAAAACCTTTTTCCATAGTCCAAAGCTGGAATTTATCCGATGATGATAATTCCATTCTTTTGTTTAGATGTCGCAATGCGATTAACTCAGTTGGTTCAGTGCGTGTTTTTAGTAGCATGATCCACTTCCTTTCTATACGCTAATTTTAATCTATCCACAAAAGTAATTTTGTGAATTTTTTGTTAAATTTTTGATAAATAAAAAAACCGCTCAACTGCCAATCTGGCAGCAAGCGGCTTTGTCACGTGGCGACGATGTTTCTGATTAACGGTTCTTAAATGGTTTTAATCCTCTTTTTGAGATTTCTGTTTTAAGTATTTTTGCCCATTCTTTATCACTTTCCGACTTTAATGCATCACGATACGAGACCACCAACATTTCATTGCTCATAATTTTCATTTGCATTCCTCCTCGGTAAGAATGGATTGAATTTTCAAACTATATTGTATAGTTTCATTCATTGTAAAGGTTTATTAAAGTTTTGAAAACCCATTATGAAGAATTTTTATTAGAAATTTTTTCTTGTTTTGGTATTGGGGCAAAACCTTAATACTCGAACTGCTTTAAAAGCCGCCTCCACATTGTTAATCTAACGAATTCGAAAGCCTCCATTTAATTATCGGATATGTACAAAACCACCATAGCCACATTATTTAACAAAAAAAGCTTGCATTTTACATTCGAAGAATTTATTATATACCCATAAGGGTATCGAGTGGGGATTTGATACTCAACATAATCAATTTTTACAACGGGAGGAATTATAATGGGTATGCAAGCTATTACTGCTGAAAAATTAAATGAATGGGTAGTAAGCAAAAAAGAATTCTTTATTTTTGACGTTAGGAATGTAAAGGATTTTGAAGACTGGAAGGTTGAAGGGGAAAATATTGAATATCTTAATATCCCTTACTTTGATTTGATCGATGGTGTGGAAGAAGTAGTTGACCAGCTTCCTAAGGATAAAGACATCGTGGTGATTTGCGCCAAGGAAGGTTCTTCTGTAATGGTTGCTGAAATGCTTTCTGATGCGGGATTTGATGTGTCTTATCTTTCTGGGGGAATGAAGTCTTGGAGCGAATATCTTTATCCTGTTGAGGTTTATAAAGATGAAAAAATCAAAGTGCTTCAGTTCATTCGTGTTGGCAAAGGCTGCCTTTCTTACATGGTCCTATCTGAAAACGAGGCACTTGTTGTGGATCCATCAAGGTTCACGAACCGTTATACTGACATTGCCAAAAGCGAAAATGTAAACATCACTCACATCGTGGATTCTCACCTTCATGCTGACCACTTATCGGGCGGCAAGGAGCTGGCGGAGGTTACGGGAGCGAAGTATTACCTTATGAAGAGTGAAGGTGCTGTATTTGACTTTGAAGCGCTTGAGCAGCATGATAAAATTGAGTTTGATAACATTTCACTTGAAGTCTTAGCCGTTAAGACACCTGGACATACCCCGGGAAGTGTTTCTTTCTTTGTGAATAATAAACTTCTCTTCTCTGGCGATACTATTTTTGTAAATGGGCTTGGCCGCCCAGACCTCGGCGGCAAGGCTGCTGAGTGGGCAAAAGACCTGTATGATACTGTTTATAGCAAAGTTTCCCAAATTGCGGATGATGTAATCGTATTGCCAGGACACTATGCTGCTTTTGATGACGAAGTAAATGAAGAAGGTTTCATTGGAAGCCAGTTAGGTCTGATCCGCAAGCAAAATGAAATCATGACCGGCAAAACAATTGAAGAGTTCGTCGACCATGTAGCACAATCCGCATCAAGCGAGACACCACCAAACTTTGAAGATATCGTTGCGATCAACCGCGGGGTAAAAGAAGTGACAGCAGAAGAAGCGATGGAGCTGGAAATCGGCCCTAACCGCTGTGCTGTGCACCACACTCATTAATGCCTTGTTCAGCTTCTACAGGCTATTAAGCTTCATATCCGTGTAAATACTATGAAAAAGAGGAGAGCACAGCTTTCCTCTTTTTAAACGTAATACTGTGCGCACTTTATGCTTGTGAGGTGAGAATTTTGGAAGAAGAAAAAGATAAAACGAACCAATGTGCTGGGGGTTCCTGAGGCATTGGACCAAAGCGTACAGGTGATGAAGGGCAAGGGAAGTTTTCTGGCTTTCCCCCTATATGACCGGGCACGTACGTATGGCTCCTGGCAGGAGTCATTTATTTGATTTCCAAATTATTTTAAAAATAACCTCCCTGCAGATAGGGGGAGGATACATAAGATTCAGGGGGAATAGATCAAATGCTGGATGTACTAGTAGTTGGAGGCGGGATTTCAGGTGGATCAGCTGCAATATATACTTCCCAGGGCGGGTTGAAGACGGCAGTCGTTGATTCACGGAAATCCCAGATCAAGCAAGTTTCAAAATTAATTAATTATCCGGGCGTAAAGGAAATTACTGGTTCAGATCTTCTGGAGAACATTAAGGAGCAGGCAATTGCTTCAGGTGCTGACTGGTACGAGGGTGCAGTGGAATCTGTCGACCAAAATGATGAAGGCTATTCAGTCATTTTAACTGACGGAAAAACATTGACAGCAAAGTATGTGGTTATTGCTACGAACCTTCAAACTTCACTGCTAGAGAAGCTTGGCTTTGAGTTGGCAGTGAATGAAAAGGTACCTAGCGGTAAAATTAAAAAGGTTATGGGAATTGATCGCGATGGAACCACAAAACTTCCAAATCTTTATATCACCAGCTTGTTAGCGGGTCTTTCAAGTCAATCAGTCATTGCCGCAGGACATGGAGCTTCAATCGGCATTTCGATTGTGTCAAAGGAAACTGGAAAAACCTATATGTGGCATGATACGTGACCATAAAAGCGGGGAATTTTCCCTGCTTTTTTTTATATTTTTTAGTAAAAAGGAAGGAATGAATTTTAAAAATATTGAATATTCAAACAAGGGTGTTATAGTTATGAGTAAACGCTTACATAATTAAACTTATTTAGGAGGTTGATTGAATGGAAAATTTGCTGCCATACACTGTAGGTGAGTTATTGGAAGTCCAAGCCAGGAATTATCCGGAACACGAAGCGGTCGTATATTCAGACCGTGACTTGAGGATGAATTATAAGGAGTTCAACACGCTTTGCCGTAAAGCTGCCAGAGGATTAATGAAGCTTGGAGTGAAGAAAGGCGAACATATTGCTGCGTGGTCCTCTAATACGCCTGAATGGGTGGTCTCCCAATTTGCCACTGGAAAAATGGGGGCAGTCCTTGTGACGGTCAACACCAATTATCGGACGGCTGAATTGGAGTATCTATTAAAACAGTCGGATTCTACGACAATCATATTGATGGAGCAATTTAAGGATGCTTCATATATTGACATGGTCTACGAGATTGTCCCAGAGTTGAAATCGAGTGAACCTGGAAAGCTTGATAGCAGTACTCTGCCATATTTGAAAAATGTCATTGTAATGGGGGAAAAACGTTTTCCAGGGACGTACAGCTGGCAGGACATCCTGGATATGGCCGATAATGTGACAGAGGAAGAACTTGACGAACAAATGGCCACTCTGAAGCAGAGTGATGTCATTAATATGCAGTATACTTCAGGTACGACTGGATTTCCTAAGGGAGTTATGCTGACTCACAGCAATATTGTCAATAACGCCTATAATGTTGCCTCCGCAATGAAGCTTACGGACCAAGATAGATTGTGTATCCCTGTCCCGTTTTTCCATTGCTTCGGCTGCGTAATGGGGACGCTCGCTTGTGCCACTGTGGGAGCTACAATGGTGCCGGTCCAGGAATTCAGCCCAAAAGCAGTTCTTGAGACAGTCGAAAAAGAAAAGTGCACTGCACTTCACGGGGTTCCAACTATGTTCATCGCTGAGCTGAATGATCCTGACTTCGAAAAATATGACCTGTCCTCTTTGAGAACTGGAATCATGGCTGGGTCCAATTGCCCGATTGAAGTGATGAAGGCAGTCAATGAAAAAATGGGTGCTACAGAAATTACCATTGCCTACGGCCAAACAGAATCCTCTCCGGTTATTACGCAGACCAGGACGAATGATCCACTCGAATTGAGGGTGGAAACAGTGGGTAAAGCCCTTCCTGAGGTCGAGGTGAAAATCGTCAAGCCGGGCACGATGGAGGAAGTTCCAAGAGGAGTTCAGGGAGAACTGTGCACTCGCGGATATCATGTAATGGACGGGTATTATAAAAATCCTGATGCAACAAGGGAAGCAATTGATGGTGAAGGATGGCTCCATACAGGGGATCTTGCAGTCATGGATGAAAACGGCTATTGTCGAGTAACTGGCAGATTAAAAGATATGATCATCAGGGGCGGGGAAAACATTTACCCGCGTGAAATCGAAGAATTCCTGTACAGACATCCGAAAGTCCTTGATGTCCAGGTGGTAGGCATCCCAGACAGCGTGTATGGTGAGGAAGTCATGGCCTGGATCATTTTAAAGGATGGAGAAGCTGCTACAGCAGAAGAAATCAAAGAATATTGCAAGGGGAAAATTTCGAAGCACAAGATCCCAAGATATATCGAATTCACAGATAGCTATCCAATGACCGCGTCAGGTAAAATACAGAAGTTCAAGCTGAAAGAACAAGCATTGGAAGCTGTAGAAGAGCTAAAGAATGTATAAAGAGGAGAGGATGGAATCACAGAGATTCCATCCTTTTCCTTTTGCAATCCGTCGTATGATGTTTCGAACTATACAGGAAGGTTCTAAATGACTAAAATTAAGCTAAAGGTATATTTTGGAGGAAATACAATGCTGATTAATGAAAAGGAATTTAAAATTAAGGATCTGGATTACATAATCAGATCTGCGGTGGAAGCGGATGCCGAGGCTTTATCAGAGTTAAGGCTCCAAATCGATGGGGAGACTGAAAATCTTGACCGCGAGCCAGGGGAGGCATTCATTGATGCTCAGGGATTTAGAACACTCATAAAAGCGGATTCGGAGAGTGATAGGAACCTATTTTTGGTGGCTGAGACTGATGGGAAACTGATCGGTTTTTCTAGATGTGCTGGAACTGAACTGAAGAGGTTCAGGCATAAGGTGGAATTCGGTGTCTGTGTTTTAAAAGGATTCTGGGGCTATGGTATTGGCAAAAACCTTTTACAAGAATCGATTTCATGGGCAGACGGGGAAGGGATTAAGAAAATGACTCTGAATGTGATGGAATCCAATGAAAATGCCAAAGCACTCTATGAAAAGTTGGGCTTTGAGGTAGAAGGCATCTTGAAGGATGACAAACTTTTATCTGACGGGAAGTACTATAATATGATTGTTATGGGGCGCTTAAATCATGTTGATGAGGAGATAAGCAATGAATAATGCCTTACAGGAAGCTTTTGATCAATCAAAATATAAGTTGACCGGCCATGGAAGGCGAAATATCCAGGTCTTAAAGGATGCATTTGAAGATGTCGATGGGCAGCTTGATAGTGATCTTTATGGAGAAGGAAAAGTAATTGAGGACTTTCAGGACAAAATGGCTGCGTTCCTCGGCAAGGAGAGGGCTGTTTTCTTTCCGAGCGGAACGATGGCACAACAAATCGCATTGCGCATTTGGTGTGATGAAAAAGGATTGCCAAAAGTAGCGTATCATCCTTTAAGCCACCTGGAAATCCACGAGGAAGACGGACTAAAGGAATTGCATAATATCAAAACGACCCTCATTGCAGATGAAACCCGTGTCATCGAGCTTGAAGATGTAGTATCCATGGAGGACTCCGTTGCTTGTTTATTGCTGGAGTTGCCGCAGAGAGAAATTGGCGGGCAGCTTCCAAGCTATGAAACTCTTGAAGGCATATCAAAATATTGCCGAAATAATGGGATCAGGCTGCATCTTGACGGTGCGAGGCTCCTGGAAGTTCTGCCTTATTATGAGAAAACGGCTTCGGAAGTGTGCGAACTTTTTGACAGTGTCTATCTCTCTTTTTACAAAGGAATAGGAGGGATTGCAGGTGCAATCCTTGCGGGCGGGGAAGAATTCGTCACTAAGTCAAAGGTGTGGAAAAGGCGATATGGCGGAGATTTGATTAGCCTTTACCCATATATTGTTTCAGCAGATCATTACTTCAACCAGAAATCAAACAAAATGCCGCTGTATTATGAGAATGCAAAGGAACTGGCGGACTTCTATAATTCGTGCCATTCTGTATCGACTCTTCCCAAGATTCCCGTTTCGAACATGTTTCATGTTCATTTTCCTCAGCCTAAAGAGGAGATAGAGACGGTCTTAATTGAAGTGATGGGCAAAACAGGAGTGGGGTTAATAAATCACCTAAGGGCAACGGGAGAATCATCATGTTATTTTGAAGTAAGTGTTGGGGATCGTTATGGAGAAATTCCAATAGAAGCAGTGAAACATGCCTTTATACAGCTGGATGAATGCATGAGAAATAAATTCCCATCATGATATTTACAATTTAGCAAATAAATCACACACCGTTGACGAAATTTAGAACATCATTTTGAACATTTTGTTACAACTGCACCGGCAATATATTAATTAATATCATTACTCCCTATAATATAGTGTATATACCTGAATCAATATCAAGGTTTCAGGTTAATGGGGGTATGGTCTTATGAAATGGCTTTGGGTTTTAATGCTGTCGGCCATAAGTGTTCTATTCTTGTTTAAAGGAATTGAGCTATGGTCGGTCATTGACCATGTGGATGGGGATGGCATCGGGATAACCTTTTTAGGTTTTAGCATTAACGATAGAGTTTTGAATGAAAGTATATCGGGATATGCGCTGGGTTTTACGATTGCGTCGATCATACCATTTCTGGTTGCAGCAAATATTGCTCTTAGGGCAAAAATGAAAAAGCATTTAGATGCAGAAAAGATATAGATTAAGCCTGGCTCAACAAAAAGCCTGGCTTATTTTTTTACACAAGAAGATGTTACATCCATAACACGACGGGAAAAATAGTACAAAACTGAGGGAGGAAGCAAAATGTGCGGAAGGTTTTCATTGTTTGAGGACATAAATAGTTTAAAAGAACAATTTCAATTCGATTTTCCGGAGGAACTTGATGCCAGGTACAATATCGCTCCTGGACAGGACATCCTGACGGTGATTGGTAATGGAGAAGGCAGAACAGGGACCAGGATGAGGTGGGGATTGATTCCCTTCTGGGCGGACGATGAAAAAATCGGCTACAAAATGATCAATGCGCGTGCTGAGACAGTCGATGAAAAAGCGAGCTTCAAGCATGCACTTAAACAAAGGCGCTGCCTCATCCTTACTGATGGTTTTTATGAATGGAAAAAAGAAGGGAAACAAAAGCAGCCATACCGTTTTGGGATGAAAAATAAAAAGCCCTTTGCTTTAGCAGGGCTGTGGGAAAACTGGAATAAGGACGGGAAGGAGATTACTTCCTGTACGATTATCACGACCAGTCCAAATGAAGTCACCGAAAAAGTTCATGACAGAATGCCTGTGATTCTTCCTGAAGACAAGCTTGGTCTCTGGCTTGATTCTTCTATGGATCAAACAGATAAGCTAAAAGAGCTGTTGGTGCCATACAAGGCTGACTTCATGGAATTTTACTCAGTTTCCACCGCAATAAATTCGGCTAATAATGAAGGAAAGGAATTGATTGCTCCAATAAACAGCTTGTAAAAAAAAACTCTTTAACCCTTCGATGTTTAATACAAGTCTTGATGGTGGTATAGAAAGACACAGCCAAACACCAAGATGAAAACATCCTGGAAAGAGGGGTTAACATGAATGGATTTACTAAAACAGGATTTTATGAGCTGATTTACAAGAATGAACGTTTTTCTTTTTTACAATATATTCGAAAAGATGTAATATGTGATGTTTGTTATATAACTTTGAAGAATGTAATTACTGGTGAAACAATGACATTTGATCAATCAGAAGTGCGTGCTCTGAAAATAGCAGGGGAAGAAGCGAATGCCAGCTAACTGTTGCCTAATGGATCATCTATTCTTTATACTATAGTATAAGAAATTAGTTAAAGGAAGTGCAGAAGATGATCCACACCAACTGGCACGAGCGCGAAACAATTAAGAAACTGAAATGCGTTCACACAGATGCAAAGAAATACATTGTAAATGACAAGCTGACATCTGGAAAGGTATATGATGTCAAAAACGAGACGGAGGAATTTTATTTCATAGTAGATAATTCCGGCAGAGTTGGCGGTTATTACAAAGATTATTTTGAAGAGGTAAAATAAGTTAGCAGGCTGCACTGAAATCGTGCGGCCTGCTTTTTCGATTGGCCAGCATTCTATTTCATAGAAGTAATTCCCAGACTATGTTCCCTGGTGGTATGATAAATGGATATACGACCAAACGGGAGATGGGAAGATGGAAAAAATCATGCTGGAAGGTAATACAGTAAAACTGTTGCCAATGGAAAAAAGTCATCTTGATGGTTTATGGGAAGCTGGTCATCATCAGTCAATTTGGGAATTTACATCTTCAAAGGTCAGAAGTAAGGCCGAAATGAAAACGGTCATTGAAACGGCAATAGCAGAGAGGGAGAAAGGAACGCAAATTCCATTTACCGTTTTTGACAAGAAAACGGGGAAAATAGTTGGAAGCACAAGATTCCTGGATATTTCAGAAGCACATAAATCACTTGAAATAGGATGGACCTGGTACAGTCCGGATTATTGGAGAACAAGGGTGAATACAGAATGTAAATTCCTTCTCCTTCAACATGCTTTTGAAAAAAAGGGAGTAAACAGGGTGCAGTTTTGTACTGACTCGAGGAATGTTCGCTCCCAGGCAGCCATTGCCCGTCTCGGTGTAGAAAGAGAAGGGGTGCTGCGCAAACATCGAATTATTGCTGATGGCTATGTAAGGGATACCGTCATCTTTAGCATTCTGAAAGAAGAATGGCCAAGGATTAAAAAAGGATTACAAGAAAAATTGAAGTGAAATAGTAGCAAAAGGAAGGTTATTTCTTTGGTATATTTAGGAGTAGGGCTTGGGGGAATGTTAGGCAGCCTCTTGCGATACTTGGTCAGTCTAAGTACAAATAATATTTTAAATATTGGCTTTCCCATGGGCACGCTAATTGCGAATCTTGCTGGCTCGTTGTTCTTAGGTTGGTTCACAGCCCGTATCGTAGAAAGAAGCAAATTGAATCCTGTGCTGATGGCAACCATAGGTACGGGGTTAACAGGATCATTCACCACTTTTTCAACCTTCAGTTTAGAAACCTTGTTAATGATTGAGAAAGGCAGCATAGGGTTAGCAGTATTCTATGTGCTTCTTAGTGCTGTTGGTGGTTTGCTCCTAGCTGCAGCAGGCTATAAACTTGGTGCAGAACCTGGCAGGGAGGCTGGAAAATGAATGGACTTGTAATGGTAGCTTTAGGAGGAATGGCAGGAGCTCTCTCGAGGTTCGGAGTTCAAAAAATAATGCCTCAAACGTTTTTGCCGGCAGCAACGCTCTCTGTGAACCTACTGGGATCATTTTTGCTTGGATGGATTGTCGGTCAAGGAATCCATGGGAACCTTTATCTTTTCGCAGCCACAGGCTATATGGGAGCATTCACTACTTTTTCAACTCTCAATGTTGACTTAGTCAAGTTGATTAACAACAAACAAAGTAAACCTGTTGTGGTCTATGTGATCAGTACTTATATCGGTGGCCTTATCTGTGCAGCAGCAGGTTTATTTTTGGGCAAAATATAACACCATTTTATACTGCACCATCATGTTAGTTCAGTGGCTAACAATTTCGGTGCAGTGTATAATGGTGTTTTTTCTTTAGGTTTTATTGTAATTCTCTCTTTTTCTTCAAAAGCTCTGATAGGAGCTTGTCGAGTTGCTCATATCCAGGTTCATCTTTGGACATGAAGGACAGCCTGCCAATAGTGGCGTTGATTTCATTTTGGAGTACCATCAATTCCTCTGTTTTGTCCTTATTTTCTGGATTAGGCAAAGAATTTTGGCTGTTCAACTCTTTCATGCCGAATTCTTTTCTGCTGATCTTTCCGTTATCGATCCATAAAATTTTGTCACTGATTTTCTCTTGAAAATAAACATCATGGGAGACCACCAGGATCGAACCATGAAAATTCAATAGTGTTTTTTCGAGACTTTCCCTGCTGGCAAGGTCGAGGTGATTTGTCGGTTCATCCAGAATCAGCAAATCGATTTCAGCCAACAGCATCATTACAAGCTTCACTCTCGTCCTCTCACCAAGACTCAAGTGGCTTAAAGGTACGATAAGCTTTTCTTCTTTGAGACCCATATTGGCAAATATGGTCCTCGCTCTGCCAATCGACTCCCTATTTGAAAGTCCAGTATACTCAAGTGCCGTTTTATTTGGGGGGAGGTCTGAAACATCCTGGCTAAGATATCCGATTTTTAATGTCTCGCTCACCCATACCTCACCGGATGTTGTTTTTTCTTCACCAATCAATATCTTGATCAGCGTAGATTTCCCGCTGCCGTTTTTACCTAGAAGGGCCATTCTTTCTCCATGGTTCATATAAAAATGGCTTTCTTTAAACAAACAACGGCTGCCAAAGGACTTTGACAGCTTTCGGGCTTCTAAAATCCGTTTCCCTTTTTTTCGCCCATCCTGAAATTCGAAGCGGACCTTAGCCTCTTCCTTGGGTTGTTTTACCTCATTCTTTTCAAGCTCTTGATTCAGACGTTTCATCTTAGATTTAATTTGATTGTCCATCTTCTTTGCCTTCATCCGATGGTATTCCTTATATCCGATTTGCCTTCTTTCGGAAGCAGAACCTTGTTTCGTCGAATCCCTATGAGCCTTTTCTGACCAGTTTTTAAGATTAGCCATTTGCTGTTCAATTTGTTGCTTATGTTTTTGCTGAATTTCGTATTGATGAAGCTGGATCTCATACAATCTCTCTTTTTCCTTGCGGTAAGAAGTGTAGTTACCTTTATATAAGCTGGTTGCACCATCCTCAATTTCGATAATTTCTGTGACCGTCCGGTCGAGGAAATACCGATCATGTGAAATGATGATCACGGCGCCTTTAAAAATCTTCAATTCGTCAATCAGCCACTCTACGCCCTGCAAGTCCAAGTGGTTTGTCGGCTCATCCAATATGAGCAGTTCCGGCTTGCTTGCCCAAACACCCGCGAGTGATATTTTCAACTTTTCACCGCCGCTTAACTTGCCCCAATCAGGATTTGCCAAATCAATTTCCTTGTTAAGTCCTAACCGGCTTGAAAGCTGAAAGAGATTTCCGTCTGTAAGAGAATAGCGATCTCCCAATTCATGAATGGCATATTCAGTTGATTGTTTAAGATAACCGATATTCAGGCTTCTGTTAAAAGTTTCGATCCTCCCTTGATCAGGGGTCAGACTACCATTAATGATATTTGCCAAAGTAGTCTTACCAGCACCATTGTTGCCCACAAGGCCAATTCTGCTGTCTTTTTTTATATCTAATTCAGCATTTTTCAGTATTTGCTTCTCATCAAAGCTCTTTTGAATACCTCTTATTTTCATGATCGTCATAAAAAATTCCACCTTTCGTTTTGTGACTACTGAATGAAGGTGAGTATTTTCTCCATCAAAAAAACCTCCCAGGTGTTTTCCCGGAAGGTTCTGCAATGGCAATCACAATTGATTCAAGCGCCACAAAACAAGCATAGAAATGCCAAAAGGCAATATGCTTTAATCAGGCTATAAATCGACTTGGAATGGCTAAAAGGGCAGACTAATCCTATTTCCGGGCAACACGTTTTTCATATTGAAAAATCGGGCAGAAAATAAGATTAGTATTTCATCGGCTCTTTACCATTCCCTTCGAGTATCGTTAATACACAGTATAACTTGATGAAAAGTTGAGTGTCAACCACAATATTCCATAAAAAAAGCCTGGCATGAATACCAGGCGGATTGCTTATACTTGTTGTTCAACTTTTACAGAAGTATCTTTTGTTTGATAAATTCTCCTCGCCAATAAAGTTTGGATAATCAGGAATATTCCCCCGATTGTCCAGTAAAGCGGAAGGGCAGAGGGGGCGTTCAGCGAGAACATGACAATCATGATCGGTGACAGCATCCCCATGATCTTCATTTGTTTCTGCTGTTCTGGTGTCATGTTCATCATGCTAACCTTGGACTGAAGGAAGTAGATCACGCCAGCTGCTGCGGTAATCCATAAATCCGAATGTCCGAGGTTAAACCACAGGAATGAATGGCTGGCAATTTCTGCAGAACTACTTATTGCATAATAAAGACCCATTAAAATAGGCATCTGGATCAGCATAGGCAGACATCCGACTGAAAGTGGATTCACTCCATGCTTTTGATAGAGTCCCATCATTTCCTGCTGTAGCTTCCGCTGCTCCGCAGGATCTTTGGTTCCTTTTAGCTTCTTCTGGATTTCATCCATTTCTGGCTTCACGATTTCCATTTTTTCTTTCATGTTCTGCTGGTTTTTATATTGTTTTAACATTAGCGGCATTAATACCAGTCTGATCAACAAGGTGATCATGATGATGGCGAGCCCGTAACTTCCACCGGTCAGCCCTGCAAAAAGCTGAATCAGCCACGTGAATGGATTAACAAATGTTGTCTGAAAAAAGGAACCTTCGCTGGTCATAGCCTGGCAGCCAGTTAATAGAATTGGTATAAATAGAACAAAAATCATGGTGTAAAGCTTTTTCATTATTCTCCTCCTAGAGTATAAATTAGTAATTAACTAAAGGAGAAAAATGGCTGTCTTCATCACCGGGATCAATCTTTATTCTTATTCGTTTAAGGATACGAAGTTGAAATCTTGTTAGGAGATCAGCTTTGTTTTTAAAAGCTGCATCATAATCAGATGACTTCAATTTGATTTGTAAAATATACGAGTCTATAAATGAAGGGTTACTGAACATCCACAGGGCGGACATCGACATGCTTATTAACAAGGTCAAATAAACACTATAAACCGCTGTTGCATCCACGGATTGTGCATATAATTCAAGCAGCATGCCATCACCTCTTTCACTTTTTGACTCATTAATCAAGTATATTTGAACAATCACCTATTATCAATATACGATTAAAGGAAATGAAAAGTTTCGTTTCCTAGAAATTGTAAATATTGAACTGGTTTCAAATTGAAAAAAAGAGGTTAAGTATATAGAACAAATATTCAATATAAACAGCGCCTATTCGAAAGGGGTAGCGATTATGAAAAGAGTATATGGATTAATGATCAATTCAGGAGATGCTGATGAGATGCTCTGGGATCACGGAGTATGGGAAACCGAAGAGGCAGCAAATGAATATATTGTAAATGAAATGTCCACGATCAGCGGTGTGTGGGTGGGAGAAATCCAGGTCAATGATGGAATTCCAGAAGCAGCAGACTATGCAGAGGAAGAAATGGTAGAATGCGCACTATGTGGGATCGAATATAACCCGGAGGATGTCAACACCGATGATTACGACGAAGCTGTGTGCATCAACTGCGAACCGGGATATAAGGAAAATATGAATATAGCATAAAGCTGTATGGCTGACTCAAGGTTGGATAAATTCTGCGCCATGAACTAGAGGTTCATGGCTTTTTGATTAAGTATGCATGCATTTAGACAGCTTTCCAGGATATGGGGGCAAAGCTGTCAAGAAAATTCCGTTATTGTGACAGCTTTTCAGGATATGGAGGAAAAGCTGTCAAGAAAATCCGGTTATTGTGACAGCTTTCCAGAATATGAGGGCAAAGCTGTCAAGAAAATCCGGTTATTGTGACAGCTTTCCAGAATATGAGGGCAAAGCTGTCAAGAAAAGCTTGTTATTGTGACAGCTTTCCAGAATATGAAGGCAAAGCTGTCAAGAAAATCTGGTTATTGTGACAGCTTTTAAGTAGAAGGGGCCAAAGCTGTCAAGAAAATCCGGTTATTGTGACAGCTTTCCAGAATATGAGGGCAAAGCTGTCAAGAAAAGCTCGTTATTGTGACAGCTTTCCAGAATATGAAGGCAAAGCTGTCAAGAAAAGCTCGGTTATTGTGACAGTTTTTTAGGGGAAGGGGCCAGAGCTGTCAAGAAAATCCGGTTATTGTGACAGCTTTTAAGTAGAAGGGGCCAAGGCTGTCAAGAAAATCCGGTTATTGTGACAGCTTTTAAGTAGAAGTGGCAAAAGCTGTCAAGAAAAGCTCGTTATTGTGACAGCTTTTCAGGATATGAAGGCAAAGCTGTCAAGAAAAGCTCGTTATTGTGACAGCTTTTCAGGATATGAAGGCAAAGCTGTCAAGAAAAGCTCGTTATTGTGACAGCTTTTCAGGATATGAAGGCAAAGCTGTCAAGAAAACCCTGTTATTGTGACAGCTTTTCAGGAAAAGGAGGTAAAGCTGTCAAGAAACCCCCACTGGTATCGTATATAAACTTACATTCCCCAGTAAGTGACCGTATCAAAAATTCCAACGACTATTAAAAGGAATCCTGCAAATCTCTGTACAATTGATCCTAGCTTGCGGCCTTTTTTCATCAACGAACCGTTCAGCCCGATGTAGGAGATGATTGCCGCAAAGATAATCAATGGGATCGTAGTACCAATGGCAAAAACAGAAGGCAGCACAGCACCGTAGGAAGTATTCAAAACGATTGGCATAAGGGTAAAAAAGAATAAGGAAAACATTGTAGGACAAAATGCGATGGAAAAGCTTACCCCCATTAAAAACGAGCCTGTTTTCCCGCTTCCTGTCCACTGCGGCAGAACGGAAGTCAAACGAGTAATCCAATTAAATGCGAATAGTCCAATTAGTGACAGGCCAATCAGGATGAATAGGGGACCCATCAATTTACGGAACCCGGAGAAGAACTCTGGCAAAACTTGCTGGAAGCTTTGTCCGACCAGCCAGACTGCAAGGCCCAGCAGTGTAAAGACCAAAATTTTACCTAGCAGGAAATAGAAAATCTCGACCCATTGGCTTTTTGATTGCAAGCTCCTATTGCCATAGTAGGTAATAGCACCAATATTTCCTGTCAGCTGGCATGGGGCAAGTGCGCCGACAAGCCCTAACAGGAAGCTAGCCAATAAGGGAATTTGCTCAGTCTGATTCACAAGCGTGAAAAAAGGGCCACTCAACCAGTTGCTGATTTCCGAAAAGAGTTGATACATACAATTCCTCCACTAAACACTATTAACACCATGATACTAAAAAAATATCAAAATAGTATGCAGAAAAAAACAGCAGGCATTCCTCCTGCTGTTAATTCATTGCTATATGGGCTGTCAGTAGCTTATAGGCATTATCTACTTCATCATCTGATGGAGGTTCGACATCTTTAAGTGGATACTCGAGGCCTAATGCTTCCCATTTATAAACACCAAGCTTATGATAAGGCAAGACTTCAAGCTTTCGAACATTCTGCAGGGTGCCAATAAACTCGCCTAATTTGGTAAGGTCCTCAATTTCATTTGTGACCCCGGGGACGAGTACATGGCGAACCCAAATTGGTACTTGATGATCAGATAAAAAGCGGGCGAAATCCAATATATGATCATTTGCCATACCTGTCAGTTTGATATGTTTTTTCCTATTGATATGTTTTAAATCTAATAGGATCAGGTCAGTGTAATTCAAAAGCTCTGCCAGCTGCTCCTGAAAAAGGGGAGCGGTTGAGTAACAACCTCCAGAAGAATCAATTGTAGTGTGCACTCCGAGCTTTTTGCATTCCTTGAATAGTTCTGTAATGAAAGGAATCTGTAAGAGCGGTTCACCGCCGCTCACAGTGATGCCGCCGCCTGATGCATCAATGAAAGGCAGGTAGGCTTTTAAATCATCGATGATTTCGGAAACAGACATCTGTTTGCCCGTGCCGATCTCCCAGGTGTCTGCGTTATGGCAAAATTGACAGCGCAGGAGGCACCCCTGTGTAAAGATGACATAGCGAATCCCAGGTCCGTCTACGGTTCCGAAGGTTTCAATTGAATGAATGTTTCCGATCATGATGATTTCTCCTTTCTTAAAACAGGAGTTTCCGCCACAGGGGAGGGAACTCCTGTTTCTGTACAAAAATTTTATTTACATTGTTTCGTGGAACGTACGGTTAATGACATCCATCTGCTGCTCACGTGTAAGCTTGATGAAGTTTACTGCATATCCAGATACACGAATTGTCAGCTGCGGATATTCTTCAGGATGCTCCATAGCGTTCAACAGAGTTTCTCTGTTAAAGACGTTGACGTTTAAGTGATGTCCTTCTTTGATCGCATAACCGTCAAGGATGGATACAAGGTTATTTGTACGGCTGTCTTCATCTTTTCCAAGCGCCTTTGGCACGATGGAGAAAGTATTTGAAATGCCGTCCATTGCATAGCTGTATGGCAGTTTTGCTACAGATGACAGGGAAGCAAGTGTTCCCTTTGTATCACGGCCGTGCATTGGGTTAGCACCTGGCGCGAATGGTTCTCCAGCGCGGCGACCATCTGGTGTATTGCCAGTCTTTTTGCCATAAACGACGTTTGAAGTAATCGTTAAGATTGACATTGTATGAACAGAATTGCGATACGTCGGATGCTTCCGCAGTTTTGTCATGAAGTTTTTCACGAGTTCAACAGCGATGCAGTCAACACGATCATCATTGTTTCCATACTTAGGGAAATCGCCTTCAGTTTCAAAATCAACGGCAATGCCGTTTTCGTCACGGATTACTTTTACCTTGGCATGCTTGATAGCGCTCAATGAATCCGCCACTACGCTTAGGCCTGCGATTCCAGTTGCCATGGTGCGAAGGACTTCAGTGTCATGCAGCGCCATTTCGATTCTTTCGTAGCTGTATTTATCATGCATGTAGTGGATGACATTGAGTGTGTTGATGTAAAGGCCAGCAAGCCATTCCATTACATTATCGAATTTTGCCATTACTTCTTTATAGTCAAGTACATCGGAAGTGATCGGGCTAAATGCTGGAGCCACTTGGACCTTGAGTTTTTCATCAACACCGCCATTGATTGCATAGAGCAATGCCTTTGCCAGGTTTGCACGTGCTCCGAAGAATTGCATCTGCTTTCCGATTTCCATCGCTGACACGCAGCATGCAATACCATAGTCATCTCCATATTCACAGCGCATCAAATCGTCATTTTCATACTGGATTGAGCTTGTTTTGATGGACATCTCAGCACAATACTTCTTGAAATTCTCAGGCAGGGCAGGTGACCATAACACTGTCAGGTTTGGTTCTGGTGCAGGACCGAGATTATCAAGTGTATGAAGGAAACGGAAAGAGTTCTTCGTAACAAGTGATTGTCCGGTATGTGCCATACCGCCGATTGATTCTGTTACCCAGGTAGGGTCACCGCTGAATAACTCGTTGTAATCAGGTGTACGTGCGAATTTCACCAGGCGAAGTTTCATGACAAAGTGGTCAACAATTTCCTGTGCTTCTTTTTCAGTAAGTGTGCCATTTTGAAGGTCGCGTTCAATATAGATGTCCAGGAATGTTGCCACGCGTCCAAGGCTCATCGCTGCGCCATTCTGTTCTTTGATTGCTGCAAGGTATGCGAAGTAGACCCATTGGAAAGCTTCTGTTGCATTGGATGCTGGCTTGGAAATATCATAGCCATAGCTCTGAGCAAGCTGCTTCAATTCATTCAATGAACGGTATTGCTCAGAGATTTCTTCTCTCAGGCGCATGGTGTCCTCAGTCATGACATTACTAGTCATTCCATGATCTTTCTTCTTTTGCTCCATCAGGAAGTCAACACCATAAAGAGCAACACGACGGTAGTCACCGATGATGCGGCCGCGGCCATATGCATCTGGCAAGCCAGTAATGATACCGGCCTTACGAGCCTGAAGCATCTCCTTTGTATAGACGTCGAAAACACCCTGGTTATGCGTCTTACGGAAATCAGTAAAGATCTTTTCGACTTCCTTATCCAATTCAAAACCATATGCTTCACAAGCGGCCTTAGCCATGCGAATGCCGCCGAATGGCTGCATAGAGCGTTTGAATGGCTGGTCAGTCTGGAAACCTACAACCTTTTCTTTTGATTTATCAAGATATCCTGGCCCGTGGGAAGTGATCGTCGATACAACCTTGGTATCCATATCAAGGACACCGCCATTGTCACGTTCCTGCTTTGTTAATTCCATTACCTGCTGCCATAATTGAAGTGTTTCTTCAGTTGCCCCTTCAAGGAAGCTGGAATCACCAGTATATTCAGAGAAGTTTCTTAAGATGAAGTCCCTAACATTGATTTCTTCCTGCCAAGCACCATTTTTAAAGCCTTTCCATTGTTCCATTTAAGTTCACCTCTAAAATAGATGTTTATATAACAGTTGCTACACTTTAATCATACTACGGATATAACAGTTTGAGTGTGACATATTTGTGAAAATATGAACAAAGTAATATTTATCTGGATTCAAGTGAAATTTTTCAAGTGAAATAAAAATCTGTATTATAATTGGATGAGAGGAATTCAGTTCTGTTATATAAGAATCCCTTTATATATATAATTCTATCAGGAAATTTTACACTGTGTTTATAGTGTTATGTATGTTTTGTGTCAATTACAGCAAAAGAAAAAACAGGATGAAATATCCTGTTCTTAAAAGAGCTTAATCGACGACGATATAGGCGATCATCGGTCCATTATGTTCTGCTGACGGATGTGTAAGGCAAATCAGCCTGTACGTTCCTTCTTTATCAAACTGTAAGGGCACTACAGTTTCTTTCCCTTTTTTTACTACCCCTTTAATATCGGTTCCTTCTATAATGAAAGGGTGTTCCTTTCCGTTGACTCCAAGTATTTTCAAACTAACCTTTTCACCTTTTTCCAAAAAGATTGTACCTGGATCCCATCTGTATGCTTCAATTTCTTTTCCATCTTCCATAGTGGACTTAAACTCGCCGGTCACCATGTGGATTTCCCGGATCTGCTCATTCTGGCCGCCTATTGCCGGGGTGGCATCAGGCTTTAGGCTCAACCAAATAGATCCGACGATGGCAATAAAAGCGATTAGTGCAATAAAGTATAATGTTCTTCTTTTTAACACAAAGAAATGCATTGTTTTCACCTCCTTAATATCCTCTTTAAATATCTATGCTCGTCCCCTAGCTGAACTTGTCTAATTTTTTTTGAATATCGCTTGTATAGATTAACAGGGCAACAACAAACTATAGATTAGATAGAAAACAAGGAGGAAAGTATGTACCGTTTATTTACGCATAATGACTTAGATGGTGTGGCCTGCGGGATCCTTTTCAGGCTTGCATTCGGTGAAAAAGCAGATATTCGTTATAACTCTGTTTCGGGGCTAAATTTTCAGGTTGAGAAATATTTTGAAAGAATGAATGACCGCATGAAAAAGGAAGACCACTTGTACATAACAGATTTATCTGTCAACCATGATGTGGCAGAAAAAATAAATCAGTTCGTAAATGATGGGGGAAAGGCAAAACTGATTGACCATCATAAAACAGCATTGCATTTCAATGAAAATAGCTGGGGCATTGTAAAAGTAGAAGATGAATCGGGGACACTGACAAGCGCGGCATCACTTGTATATGACTACTTAGTCCAAGGAAACCATTTGGCCAGGAATGGTGCGCTTGATGAGTTTGTTGAGCTTGTCAGACAATATGATACCTGGGACTGGGATATTCTGAAGAACTACAAAGCTAAAAATTTAAACGACCTGTTTTTTATGGTTTCGATTGAAGAGTTTGAAGAGCGGATGGTCCCCCGTCTGACATCAGGCGATACATTTGAATATGATGATTTTGAAAAAAAACTACTGGAAATGGAAGAAGACAAAATCGAACGATATATCAGGAGGAAAAAACGGGAAATCATCCAGATCGAAACAGATGGGTTATATGGCGGAGTGGTTCATGCTGAATCCTATCATTCAGAATTAGGGAATGAGCTTGGAAAGGAATATCCACATTTGGATTATATAGCGATTTTGAATTTGGGCGGAAAGAAAATAAGCTTCAGAACCATCCATGATGACGTAGATGTTTCTGCTGTCGCAGGGGAGTTTGGCGGAGGCGGACATGCCAAAGCTTCTGGTTGTTCAATGAATAAGGAAGCCTATAACCGCTATATTGAACAAGCTTTTCCGCTGGATCCGATCAAGCCGGATGCCTTTAGAAATACTTATAATGTAAAGGATTCGAAAAAGGGCTGCCTCTATGAAAATCGTGACCGGGAATTTTTCTTGATTTATACTGATGGAACCAGTTATTTTGTTCAGTTGGAAAGTAAAGAGCGGCATGGACCTTTCGACAGTTTTGAATCAGCTGACCGCTTTTTGAAAAGAGAGTACGGAGCAGCCCTTGCAAGGGATGAAGTTTATATCTCCTATTTAGAAAATATCGTTTTTAACGGAAGGAATTGAAGCAGACTAGGGTGCCAAAATCATAGTCAATTATTTAAATGTAGGTCACCGATGAAATTTATTGGTGGCCTGTTTTTGTGTAAAGTTGGATGGTAATAAGTTAGGATTGTTCCATTATCGGGAATCAACTAAAAGAACTGATTTTCAGCATTCCTTATAAAAAGGTTCGTTTAAAGTTTACAATCTTTTCAGATTATTCCAGTTTGATTAAAAAACAATAACACTAGACAACTTTCGACAGATTTCTGTTAAAATGGGTGAAGAGATTAGACACTGGATGTGGTAGGATGAAGAATGTTTTTGGCCTGTTTATGTTGTTATTAATAATAATCTATTCTTCTGTTGATTTAGTGGCAGCAGAAGGAGAAGAAGATCCCATTTTGACTTCTGAAGCTGCTGTCTTAATGGACACGGAATCAGGTGCGATTTTATTTGGGAAAAATGAAGAAGCAAAAATGTATCCTGCGAGCCTGACAAAGATTGCAACCGCCATTTATGCAATAGAATCAGGTGACCTTGATGAGTTAGTCGTTGTTAGTAAGGAGATTGAGAATATCGATGGTACAAGGGTTTATCTCAATCCTGGAGAGCAAGTGCCTTTAAGGAAACTGGTTCAGGGAATGCTCATTAATTCAGGCAATGATGCTGCATTGGCAATCGCTATTCATTTGGACGATTCAATGGAGAGCTACTCAAAGAACATAAATAAGTTTTTGGAGACCCATATTGGTGTGGAAGACACACATTTCGTCAACCCACATGGTCTATTCGATGAAAATCATTATACAACAGCCAAGGACCTTGGCATGATCCTAAACTATGCAATGAATAACCCTGATTTCAGGGAGATCTTTGGCACTAAACAATTGGAATGGGATGGAGAATCGTGGGATACTACGATACTTTCCCATCATCGTATGCTTAAAGGTGAAATTCCTTATGAAGCTGTAACTGGTGGAAAAACAGGTTTTGTGGACCAATCGAAGCAAACGCTTGCAACCACGGCAGATAACGGCAATTTGAAATTGACGGCCATATTGCTGAAATCGGAATATAAACGAAAAATTTATGAAGACACCATCAAGCTTTTCGACTATGGTTTCGCTGGTTTTAATTCCTCTCAAATCAAGAAAGGGGAAACCTTTGCAGCTGGTGATTTGAAGTTCAAAGCTGGCGAGGACCTCTTTGTGACTGAACCAATAGAAGATGGCAAGAGAGTGGTCGAAAAAGACGGAATTTTGAAGATCGAGAATAAGGATGGAGAAATCATTCAATCCATTGAGCTTAAACCATTGATTGGAAAAAAACCTGAAGTAAAGAAGGAGGCTTCGCCAAAACCTGAGCAAAGTGGATTGCTTTCTGTCAATACGATATTGGGAGCATTGGTACTAGTGGCGGCAGCTGGAGTGTGGGTAATAAATCGAAAACAAAAAAAGAACAGAAGATTCCGAAGCAGGTGATTTAGCCTGCTTTTTTATTTTCCTGAATCTGAAGTTTTTTCCCATAAAAGTAAAAAATTTGATTGTAAAGAGGCTTTACAAGGAATTAAAGTATTTTTACAGTGTGTTAATAAGAGATTAATAGAGTCCCATTATAGTAGAGAGCGTAGTAAACAACTTATCTGGAGGTCTTGAAATGATTAAAGCTAACTTTAAAAAGAAGATTCTTCCGCTCGCGGTTCTATCAACTGTAGCGTTCGGCAGTATAGTGGGAACGTTCAACGCTGAGGCCAAAAATGAAAAAAAAGATAATTCTGCAGAGATTAAAAATGTCATTTTCCTAGTCGGTGATGGAATGGGAGTTTCTTATACTTCTGCATACCGCTACTTAAAGGACGACCCGAATACAACTGAAGCTGAAAAAACTGAATTTGATAAATATCTTGTTGGCAATCAAATGACTTATCCTGAAGACCCTGAACAAAATGTAACTGACTCTGCTTCCGCAGCAACAGCAATGTCTGCGGGAATCAAGACGTATAATGCAGCAATCGCTGTTGACAATGACGGCTCTGAAGTAAAGACAGTTCTTGAAGCTGCTAAGGAAAATGGAAAGGCAACAGGCCTTGTAGCGACTTCCGAGATTACACACGCAACTCCTGCATCTTTTGGGGCGCACGATGAAACCCGCAAGAACATGAATGGTATTGCTGATGATTACTTTGATGAATTGGTTAATGGAGAGCACAAAATCGATGTCATGCTTGGCGGCGGGCTAAGCAACTTTGAACGTCCAGACAGAAACCTTGCAAATGAATTCCAGAAAGATGGTTATAGCTATGTAACGAACAAGCAGGAGTTGCTCGATAACAAAAACGAAAAGGTACTTGGACTTTTTGCACCTGGTGGTATGGACAAGATGATCGACCGCAATGAAGAAACTCCATCCCTTGAGGAAATGACAAAATCAGCAATTCAGCGTTTGAACAAAGACAAGGATGGCTTCTTCCTGATGGTAGAAGGCAGCCAGGTTGACTGGGCTGGCCATGACAATGATATCGTTGCTGCGATGAGTGAAATGCAAGATTTCGAGATGGCATACAAAGCAGCGATCGAATTCGCGAAAAAGGACAAGCACACATTAGTTGTTGCGACTGCTGATCACTCAACAGGCGGATACTCAATTGGTGCTAACGGCATTTACAACTGGTTCGGTGCACCAATTAAGGCCGCCAAACGCACGCCTGACTTCATGGCTGCCGAAATTGCAAAAGGAGCTAATGTAGAAGAAACATTAAGGAAATATATTGATTTTGAATCTCAAGATCTTCCATCGCTGACAGTCGAAGAAATTCAATCTGTAAAAGATGCTGCTGCAGGTAAAGAAAGGGACATTGACAACGCTATTGAGAAGATTTTTGACACACGTTCAAATACTGGCTGGACAACAGGCGGCCACACTGGTGAAGATGTTCCCGTATACGCATTCGGACCTGGTAAAGAGCGTTTCTACGGACAGATTGACAATACTGACAATGCAAAACACATTTTTGATATTCTGGCTAACGGCAAGAGGAAATAATGAAATAACCACTCCCGCAGAAACCTTGGATCTGCGGGAAGTTTCTTGAGAGGGGTTTTCAATATGAAAAAATACCTGCAATTAATATTGGCTGTTTCAATGCTGACAGGCTGTTCATGTGCCGAGGCGGAGTCAAGTAAGGAAAGTATAACTGCAGAAACCTTTGCGGAGAAACCAATAAAGAGAAATACAGATGTATTTGTACCTAATCCGCAAGTAACGGATGACAGGGAACTTAAAAAACCAGGCGATTCTTTTACTGACGATAAAGGAGAATTAACCCTTAAGGCAGTGAAGGAAGTCAATAAAACATTCAATCTGGATGGAATTGAATACCGAGTTAAAGATGTTAAGTTGCTGCACTTTATTCCTGATTACAGCCTGATTGATTTCTTCCATCCGTATACACATGAAGAAGAATTTGATTTTGTTAAAATTGGCGTGGAAGTAAAAAATCTTTCCAGTGAAAGCTATCATTTTGGTCCGGTGGCTATGGTGAATATCAATGATACAATTCATAAAACATGGGAAGATGATTTTTACCTGGAGGAATTACATGGTGAGATTTTAACCGGACAAGAGAAGCAAGGGAATCTTGGATTTATCGTGGATGAGCTTGATACCCTCGAAAAAGTAGAAATCCTTTCAGGCGACCTGGTTGATAAAGATAAAAAGAAAATCGGGGAACCCATTAACCTTGTTGTAACTTTTGAATAAAAGGTTAATATTTTTCATGGCATGGGTTTTACTGGATGTCAGTTTGGTTTTACAAACTAACGAGAAGTTCAGACCACATAATAGTCTTATTGAATGCAGAAAGCCATGGAGCATCCATGGCTTTTTTTAACGGAATTACAGGTTTGGATTGTTATTGTTTTAATAATGAAGTAGAAAGAAGCATAATGAATGATATTATTATCATGGCAATTACCCATAGCCAGGCCGACTGCATGTTTCCCGACTCAAGCGCTACATAGATTGCAGTTGGGGCGGTTTGGGTCTTTCCGGGCAAATTGCCGGCAAACATAAGGGTAGCTCCAAATTCCCCGAGGGCTCTGGAAAAGCTTAAAATAAGTCCGGTGATTAAAGTTTTTGCTGAAAGGGGAAGAGTAACATATAAAAAAACCTTCCACTCATTTGCTCCGTCTACTCTCGCAGCTTCCTCCGCTCCAGGATCTATTGACAGGAACCCAGTCTTTGCTGATTGATACATCAATGGAAAGGCTACGACAGACGCAGCAATGACAGCTGCCCACCAGCTAAAAATAATGGGACTGCCGAATACAGATTCAATTAGTCTTCCAATGGGGCTATTGATGCCAAAGATTACAATCAAGAGAAATCCCACCACAGTGGGAGGGAGTACTAAAGGCAATGTTAACAGCGTTTCTACAGCTGTTTTACCAAAGAAATGCCTCCTTGCCATAAACCTTGCAGCGAATATGCCGAATAAAAACACAAACAATACCGACACAGAAGCAATCTCTAGCGAAAGTTTAATGGGGCTCCAGAACTCAGTGCTCATAAAATATCATTCCAATGCTGCTTTAAAGCCATATTTTTTGAAAATTTCCATTGCTTCTTGTCTTTTTAGGAAATTGAAAAAGTCGACAGACTCATTAAGATGCTTAGTTGCTGCAACTACACCGACTGGATAAACAATAGGATCGTGAAGTTCTTTTCCCTCCAAAGGAATGATCCTTACTTTATCGGAAATCAGTGCGTCTGTCTTATAGACAATGCCAGCATCAACATTTTCTGTTTCAACGTATGAAAGAACCTGGCGGACGTCCTTAGTGGGTATGATTTTCTGCTCTAAGTCATCCCATAATTGCAATGAAATCAGGGCTTGTTTCCCATACATGCCGGCAGGAACAGATTCAGGAGTGCCAATGGCAATCCTTTTAATGTTGTCGGCAGTTAAGGATTCTGCTGAGGTAATACCTTTGCTAGTTTTTTGTGTAATCAATACAAGTTCGTTCTTTAAAAGTCTTACGCTATGTTCTTGATGTAAAAGCTTCTTGGAATATAAGTAATCAAATTTATCTTCAGCTGCGGAGATAAACAAATCCACGGGGGCACCCTGGGAGATTTGCTGTTGCAGGGAACCTGACCCGCCAAAATTGTAGACTATCTTAATTCCCGGATTTTGTTTCATATATAGCTGTCCCGTCTCTTCCATTACTTCACGGAGGCTTGCTGCGGCAGAGATGGTCAATTCGGTTTGGGTTGTTGCATTGTCAGCCGAACAGCCCGAAATGAAGAGTGACAAGGCGGTGAAAAGAATAATATGTAATTTCTTCAATCCTGACATCCTTTCAAACGTCCTTTTTAAACATATTCAATAGATATAACTGATTATATCGAAATTAGCTAGATCCTACATAGAGAAAATATCACAAGTTGGTGAAAATATCATGAAAAGGGGGCGGAAAAAAGAATATAGGGGGAAAAAGAAAAACTGCCAGATCGGCAGTTTTGCAATTGTTATTGACTCTGTCCAGTTCTTTGATCAATCTGCCTGCAAACCTCGTCTGCGGATAACCCGTTCGCCTCAATGACTGATCCTTGTGTTGAAACATCCTGCATTCCCATGACGTTTGAGTCCATCCCGGTCAGAACACAATAGTCACAGCCTTGAGCATCAGCTTCTGAGCGTATTTCGACGACATCATGCCCTCTTTCACGCAAGGCTTCTGAAATGTTTGTAAGAGATTGCTCTACACCTATTCTTGCCATCAGTAACACCTCCTCACTAATCTAAGTTGTCCGCCAGCCGTATAAAATATTCTTTTCGCAAGACAATATTAAAGAAGACTTTAGTAAGTGGAGGGGTATACATGAGCAATAAAAGAAAAAAGGATCCTTCAACAATCGGATTGAATTCATCCCAGGTTGAAGGGCAGGGCACTACGGTAAGCGAGACAGGCAGCCGAACAGCATCTTCTGCACGAAAAAAGCAAAAAAGAGGTTAACGGGATGTAATAAAGGCAAAAGTAAAACCCTCGGAGAGTATCCGAGGGTTTTGATGTTTAAGCATACATTTCAGCAATTTGTTTTTGGAGCTCTTCATTTTCAAGGTATTCATCATAAGTCATCTGTTTATCAATTAACCCAGAAGGAGTAATCTCCATAATTCTGTTTGCCACAGTTTGAACGAACTGGTGGTCATGTGATGAAAAGATCATTGACCCTTTAAAATTGATCATGCCATTGTTCAATGCCGTAATCGATTCAAGATCCAGGTGGTTTGTTGGCTCATCCAATAGAAGCACATTTGCACCTGATAGCATCATTTTTGACAGCATACAACGAACTTTTTCTCCTCCGGAAAGGACACTTGCTTTCTTAAGGACTTCTTCACCAGAGAACAGCATACGTCCAAGGAAACCACGGAGGAAGCTTTCGCTATCATCCTTTGGAGAGAATTGGCGGAGCCAGTCTACCAGTGTAAGGTCGCATCCTTCAAAGAATTCAGAGTTGTCTTTAGGGAAGTAAGCCTGGGAAGTCGTTACACCCCATTTGAATGTCCCGCTATCAGGCTCCATTTCACCAGTAAGAATCTTGAACAATGTCGTAATCGCGATTTCATTTTTTCCAACGAGCGCGATTTTGTCATCTTTATTCATGATGAAGCTGATATTATCCAATACCTTTACTCCATCAATCGTTTTTGTAATTCCGTCCACTCTCAATAGGTCGTTGCCGATTTCGCGGTCAGGAGTAAAACCAACGTAAGGATATTTGCGTGATGATGGTTTAATATCATCCAAAGAGATTTTATCAAGCAGCTTTTTACGGGAAGTAGCCTGCTTGGATTTAGATGCGTTTGCACTGAATCGCGCAATGAACGCTTGTAATTCCTTTATTTTCTCTTCTTTTTTCCTGTTTGTATCCGACTGCATTTTCAATGCCAGCTGGCTTGATTCATACCAGAAATCATAGTTCCCTACATAAAGTTGGATTTTACCAAAGTCCAGGTCAGCAATATGGGTACAAACTTTATTCAAGAAATGACGGTCGTGGGATACAACAATAACTGTGTTCTCGAAGTTGATCAAGAATTCTTCGAGCCATTGTATCGCAGCGATATCAAGATGGTTTGTAGGTTCATCAAGAAGGAGAACATCCGGCTTGCCGAATAGTGCCTGTGCAAGAAGCACTTTTACTTTTTCTCCACCGCCGATATCAGCCATTTTCTTATCATGAAGCTCCTCGCCAATCCCTAGACCTTTAAGAAGAATCGCTGCTTCAGATTCTGCTTCCCAGCCATTAAGCTCAGCAAACTCACCTTCAAGCTCAGCGGCCTTCATACCGTCTTCATCAGTGAAGTCAGCCTTCATGTAAATCGCATCTTTTTCCTGCATCACTTCATATAAACGGGCATGTCCCATGATGACGACTTTCAGCACTTCCACATCTTCATATTCAAAGTGGTTCTGCTTCAATACTGCCATCCGCTCACCAGGTGTCATCGATACATTGCCTGTTTGCGCTTCGATTTCACCAGATAAAATTTTAAGGAAAGTCGATTTGCCTGCTCCATTAGCACCGATCAGGCCATAGCAATTTCCCGGTGTGAACTTAATATTAACGTCTTCAAAAAGCTTGCGGTCACCATATCTCAAGCCTACATTTTGAACTGTAATCATTTATTTAGTAGCCTCCAATAATATATATCCCAAAGATTATAACATGTTTAAATGCTATGAGCGAATGTATAAAACATTTTTTTGCGTATTGGTGTTTCTAAAGGGAATAAAATGGGAAAAGGCGAGAGTAGTAATTAATGAGTTCGTTGGATTCGGGTTATCATAATGTCGACGAAGTGTCTATTGGGAAATTAGTGAATTTTTTTGATTGTCGGTGTCAATTTTTTTGCTCATTTTCACACATATTTCATATTTTTCATGTAAAATAAAACTAGACAAAGATGGTAAAAGGAGTTTTTGAAAATGGCTAAAAAGCAGCTGGTTGATTTTGTTAACCGTCTAAAAGAATCAGGGATAAAAGTCAGCTTCACTAAGCCAAAATCAGAATTTTTCTCCCTGAAAAAAACAGAGAAACATCCCACCACAGTGAATTCACATTAAGAGATAGACAGGCTTTTCATTACAAAGTTTCCTTCGTCTAAGCAATAAAAGACAGTAATAAGGGTGAGTAAACTCAAGAAGGTAAATAGACCACCAAAAAAACGGTTTTCAGCCGTTTTTTTGGTGGTCTATTCTTTATATTTCTTCCATTATTTTCTTGAACACTTCATCTTTATTGAAGTCTTCACCCATAGGGAATTTTTTTATGAATTTGTTGTTTTCATCGATCAGATAAGTAAATGTACTGTGGACATAGAACCCGTTACCTGGATCACGATATTGGAATTGGAATGTATCGGCAACTTGTTTAATTTTCTTTTGTTCCGCCAGTGTGTCGCCCTGATCACCAGTCAAGAAAATCCAGTTACCATCATTTTCGAGTCCGAAGTTGTCCATATACTTCCTGAGGACTTCAGGGGTATCTCGATACGGATCAATTGTAATAGTTACAAATTGAACATCCTTACCGTAAACACCTTCTTTTATTAAGTCTTTTCGCAGCAGGTTCATCTTTTGAGTTGTCGTCGGACAGATGTCAGGACAATGGGTATAAATAAATTCCACCAATTTGATGGTTTCTTTTTCTTCTCCAAAAGTATATTGTCCCTCATCCATGGTTACGAGCGTAATGTCCTCTGGTATCTGTGCATTTGCATCCCTGACTAGAAAATATGAAATTCCAGATGTAATTCCTATTAAAATAATAAGTGAACTGATAAGATATATTTTTTTCATTACACAATCCTCCCCCTTATAAAGATATAAAAAATATAAGGAAAATCATATGGACATTGTGTGAACTATGTTTAATAAGTCTTTTTTAAGAAAATGTTAAGTGAATATTCTTGAAATAAAATAAATGAGATTTATAATGAAGTGTAAAAACATTTTCAATGTTCATGGGATTAAAAAGGGGAATAAGACTTGAAAGCTGATAAACTTATAAAATTTATTTTACAGATCATAGGATTGATCCTGATTAATAAAGCTGGTTTTTTTATTGTAGAATTATTAAACCTACGCATCCCAGGGAATGTCTTGGGAATGATCCTTCTTTTCGTGCTGTTATGGACAAGAGTAGTCCGGCTTGAATGGTTTGAGGGTGCAGCGGATTTTCTCGTCAAGCATCTATCGTTCTTTTTTGTGCCGATTTCAGTTGGATTGATGACTCTCGGGGGATTGATTGCCGAAAAAGGGATTCAACTTGCGGTTATTTTAGTATTGAGTGCTATTGTAGGCATGGTGTTTGCGGGGGGCACTTCAAATGTACTGATAAAGCGAAAGGAGGGGAAGGAAACTGGAGACTCTGCTCACGATTTTTAGTATACTCATAACTCTGCTTGCGTACCTTTTCGCCAGGAAGGCTGCAGGCAAATATCCGTCCCCATTAACTTCCCCGGTATTTTTGAGTACAGTGATTGTCATTGCCGTATTGCTGTTGCTGAACATATCTTATAAGGAATATGAACCTGCAAGTGAGATTATGACCTATTTTCTTGGGCCTGCTACAGTAGCTTTAGCGGTCCCATTATATCGCCAAAGAAAAATCATCTCTGCCTATGCAGTTCCCGCTCTGTCCGGTCTTGTCGCAGGAATTGTCTCGACCATACTCTCAGCTGTGTTCATCGCGTATTTGCTTGATTTGTCGGATTTGATACTCGTTTCTTTGACAATCAAGTCTATTACAATACCTGTAGCTTCCGAGGTTGCCAGGATCATCGGGGCAGACTCGATTCTGGTCGCTGCGTTCGTCATGATTACAGGCATGCTTGGGGCGATGATTGGCCCATTTCTTATGAATTCCATGAAAATCCGAGACCCTTTTTCAAGAGGGTTGGCAATCGGCACCATTGCTCACGGAATAGGGACAGCAGAAGCCGCCAGGGAAGGAGAACTGCAGGGCGCAGTTTCAGGGGCAGCAATGGGAATGGCTGCAATAATCACTTCGTTGTTCCTGCCGATCATTCTCCCTGTGTTTTTGTAAAGAAGCGTATGAAAAAGGAGACCTTCACTGGTTTCCTTTTTCGTATTTATTCTATATTGCAGTACTCGACCGGACAATTCTCACAGTCGATCTGTTGTTTTAAGTAGTCCAGGTTATGGATGATGATCCTCTTCTTGTGTATGGAGATGATCCCTTGATCCCGCAGTTCCCCGAGCATGCGGCTGACGCTTTCTCTGGCGGTTCCGCAGTAGTTTGCTAAATCCTGATTCGTGATTGGCACATTAATGTGTATGCCGTCCTGCTGTTCTGTGCCATAACTATTGCTCAGCCTGATGAGAGTCGAATACAAAGCTCCTTTTTTGCCGTTCAAGACAAGGTCGCGGAATTTAGTGATTGTTCTCCGTATATGGTCATTCATCCACTTAAGAAATTGATACGCGAGCTGGCTGTTATTGAACAATGTTTGTTCCAGGTTTTCAATATTAACAGCTGCTGCTTCACCATCTTCCACCACTCGTGCGTTGAATAAATACCGTGGTCCAGCTGTAAAAAGGGTTAGCTCACCTACAATATCGTTTTTTTTACATAATCTTAAATACAATTCTTTCCCTTCGGCGTTCATTTTAGAGATTTGTACCTTGCCGGACAGAATAACAAACATTTCCTTGGCTTCCTGCCCCTCGCGGAATAAAAAAGTACCTTTCTTGATCTTGATGATCCTTTCTGATGCTTTTATTAGTTCGCTCATCTCATAAGTTAAGTTATTTGGATTATCCTGGCTGGCCACACAATCTCCACCTTTTCCGTTCGTTATTTATACCTAATTTAATATGAAATATAAACAAGAGGTCAATAGAGAAAATGTGAACAATCTTTTAGGGCAAGTGTTTTTTATATTAATTGGATAAATGTGGTTGACTAATTGTATATAAACGAAGTAATCTATAATAGAAGAAAAATTTTTCAATAGGGAGTATGTTTTATGTTAGGTGTCGTTCTTAACTAACCGTTAATTTCATACGGTCAATCCGGATTTATTATAGGCCTGATATAGGTTTATTTAAATATGCACTGGATTGAATGTTAAGAACAATGAACATAGTAAAGCATGCTTGATATCCGTGAGCATAAGCTGTGTCCTTGTACACAGCTTTTTCTTATGGAGAGGTTTGCCTGCAGCAATGGCTGCGAGGCATTTTTAAGCCGCTGTGGACTTGTTCCATAGCGGTTTTTTTATATTCTAAGGAGGTAAAGAAATTGAACGAACAAACTTTTACGGTTCTTGGTTACGATAAAATCAGGGAAGAGATAGCCGGCTTTGCTTTGACACAATCAGGCCGTGTGAAAACACGGGAAATGCAGCCGTCCACGAATCAGAAGCAGATTGAATCGTGGCAAGAGGAAGTTTATGAAGCGATTGAAATCCTGAAAATCAGTTCCAGTGTCCCCATCCACGGTCTCGAAGGTATGGAAATGATTCTTAAAGGATTTTATAAAGGAGTCCCGCTTCGGGCGGAGCAACTTGTGCTCCTGCTTTCTTTCCTGGAAACCTGCAATAAGATCCGCCGTTTCATGAAGGATAAAGAGTTTGTCGCTCCAAGAGTGTCTGCTTATGTGTATGGGATCGAAGAGCTTCCCGAACTAGCCGCAGAAATTCAAAGATGTATCAGGAACGGACAAATTGATGATTATGCATCTAAGGAACTATTAAAGGTTCGGAAACAAATTGGCATCCAGGAAGAACGATTGAAGGAAAAGCTTAACCAACTGTTGAAATCCGCAAAAATAAAACCATATCTTCAAGAAGCTGTTATCAGTCAAAGAAATGGCAGGTATGTTGTTCCTGTAAAAAAGGAATATCGAGGGAAAGTAAGAGGTTCGGTCCTTGATACTTCAGCATCGGGCTCCACTCTTTTTGTGGAACCTGAAGAAATTGGCTTCTTCCAGGATCAAATGGAGTGGCTCTTTTTAGAAGAACAGGCAGAAGTGGAAAAAGTGCTGTTTCACTTGACTGGCCTGGCAGAGGAAAAAGAGAAGGAAATCCGAATGGCTATGGAAACAATGGCTCATTATGACTTTCTGTTTGCAAAAGCGAAATATTGCAGGTCAATTGATGGGAAGAAAGTTAAAATTCATGATGACCCAGTCATTGTATTTAATGAAGCACGCCATCCGTTGCTTGGAGAAAAAGCGGTTCCGTTAAGGATTGAAATTGGAACAGATTATCATGCGCTCGTCATTACTGGACCAAATACAGGCGGAAAAACTGTGTCAATCAAGATAGCAGGATTGCTGATATTAATGGCGCAAAGCGGATTGCTTTTGCCGGTTGGTGAGGAGAGTGCCGCGGGAATCTTTCATAAAGTGCTAGTCGATATAGGCGACGGACAAAGCATTGAGCAAAACCTCAGCACCTTTAGTTCTAGGATTGTAAATATTATAGAAATATTGAAGGAAGCCAATGACAAGACGCTTGTCCTTCTTGATGAACTTGGTTCAGGAACTGATCCAGGAGAAGGGATGGGCCTAGCAACAGCCATCCTTGAGAACTTGAACAATAAAGGGGCAACTATATTTGCCACAACCCATTACAGCGAGATTAAAGATTTCGCGGATCATCATGAGGATTTCATGAATGGTTCAATGGAATTCAATCTCGAAACTCTTAAGCCTACTTACCGTCTGCGAATAGGAAAAGGGGGGGACAGCCAGGCTTTTGCCATTGCGCTGAAATTAGGCATCCATCCAAAGTTGCTGGAACGGGCCCATCATATAACCTATAAAACGGATAAAGATTACACATCGTTATTTGTGGATGACCCTGCTGCATTGAAAGAAAGAGAACAGCAAATCACCGCAAACAGGCACAAAAGACAGAAGTCATTCAAAGCCTCGAAGAAGCCAGTGAAAGTGTTTGAGATGGGGGATAGTGTGCATGTATTAAGCACAGGGGATCTGGGAGTGATTTTCAAGGGACCGGACAGTCAAGGGAATTATCTAGTCCAGATCAGGGAGCGTAAGATCGAAGTGAATTATAAACGGCTTAAACTGAATCTGCCTGCTTCAGAACTTTATCCGGAAGACTATGATTTCAGTATTATATTTGAGTCCAAAGAGCATCGAAAGCTATTGAACAGGATGGAGAAAAAACATATTGAAGAAAGTATTATACGAGAAGATATCTAGTTCTATTTTTTAGTTATGTCTGTATGGAGAGCCTTTAAAAAAGGCTCTTTTGTCCGAATTTGTCCGAATTCTATGTGATATCTTGAGTGATTTCCCCTATATATTATTCGGTTCCAACCAAGTTCCTAATAAAAACGCTTAGGAATAGGGATGTAAACGCTTCGAAAATGGACATAAACAGTTCATGGGGTTATCTATTAACAAACTTAGAGTTGAGGTTTAAGATGAATCTAACAGTAAAAAATGTGACTTTATTCACAAATAGAGGAGTCTTAACAATGAGTGAACAACCAATCGAAATTGCCATCTCCACTGCATTAAAAAAGAAGAAATACCTCATGCAATCAAAGGGGAAGTACCTCTTGCGTGCAGCGCTGGCTGGTGTTTATATCGGCTTCGGCATTATAGTCTCTTATCGGTTGGGTGAATATTTTTCTGATGCTCACTCAGCTGCAACACCTATCGCAAGTTCGATTTTTTTCGGTTTGGCACTGGTCTTGATTTTGTATGGCGGGGGAGAATTGTTCACAAGCAACACAATGATGATGACGATCAGTTCTTTGAAGAAGGCAACGACGTGGAAAGATACCATTGAAAACTGGATTGCATGTTATTCAGGAAACCTATTGGGAGCATTGTTTTTTGGAGTTCTAATCATGCTGTCGGGACTCTTTATGTCGCCAGAAAAAACTCAATATATGATGGAAACTGTGAGCATGAAAATGAACACCCCGGCTTATCAACTGTTCTTTCGAGCAATCCTTTGCAATTGGCTGGTTTGCCTTGCTGTGTGGGTTCCATTCAGTATTAAAGGAGATGGAGCAAAAATAGGAGTCACAATGCTTTTGGTCTTTGCTTTTGTGGTGTCAGGTTTCGAGCACAGTGTCGCAAACATGGTACTCTTTTCGGTCGCGCTTCTCGTGCCGCATCCTGAAACCATCAGTATGGCCGGCAGCGTGTATAATCTGGTGCCTGTAACATTGGGAAATATAATAGGCGGCGCTTTCTTTGTCGGCACTCTTTATGTATACCTGAATGCCAAAGGGGTTGCAAACGAGGAGAATCAAACAGCAGCCCGATCAGTGTATGGACAAAATTTACTAAAACGTATGTAACTAAAAAAAATCCGCGGATTTCCGTGGATTTTTTTGTTATCGCTATATTTAATCATTTCAATAAAACATGCTCATCATAGCATCTGATAGCTCCATTCAGTTTTAGGCATTTAGAGAAATTGCAAATGCCTAAATGCGGGTTTCATGATAGAGCTATTTGCTTAGGCGGTACGATCAACCTTTAAAGGAATTCAAAATCCACTCTCCAACAACCCCGCCTAAATAAACTCCCACGATTCCAAGGACTCCTGCGAGAACTGGAGGTGCTGGAAGAGGCAGCTTCAGGAATTTAAAAAGAATCCCAACTATTACACCAGCCACTAAGCTTAAAATGATTTCTTTCATGTTTTCACCGCCTCTTATGGCAAAATGGTTAATAAATGATATAGTGAACAGACGTCTGATCAATTAGCAACATTATTTTAACATGACCAAGATAAAATGAAAACGCTTTATTTATTCTTATATATTACATAAAACGAAATAATCTATTCTTATATTAAAATAGTGGTAAGATATAACTCTATAACTCGTGTACGGAGGATTTTTATGGACAGGCACGTTAAGCGCAATATCTTTACATTGCAAGGTTTTTATCTTTTTGTCTTCTTTGGTATAGGCAGTTTATTTCCTTTGTTAAGTGTTTACTTAAGCGAAGTTGAAAACTTGAATGGATATCAGATTGGTTTGATTCTGTCGATTGGTCCGGTCATTATGATTTTCTTCCAGCCATTTTGGGGAATGCTCGCCGACATGAAAAATTCCCATAATGCGCTGCTTACATTAACTACATTCGTAACAGGTATGGCTGCTTTGGGTTATGTTTTCTTTGATGGTTTTGTTTCGTTCATGATCATCGCAACGACCCTGGCGATTTTTCAAAGTGCTATCATCCCGTTATCGGATAGTATTTCCTTAAAATATACAAGTAAAACGGGAGTCAATTATGGGAATGTCCGATTATTTGGTTCACTTGGTTTTGGACTTGCGGTTTTTGAGATGGGCAGATTGTCTGAATGGAACCCCCAAGTAATATTCTACGCTTTCTTCCTGACCTTATTGGTTTCGGCAGCTATTTCAATAAAGATGCCTCAGGAACCTTCAGGTCGGCCAACAGGACTATTCTCAGGAATGAAGGATTTAATGCGGATGAAGAAGTTTCTTATCTTTCTAGGAGTAACATTCATGATTTTCGGACCAAATCTCGCCAACAACTTTTACTTCAGCCTGTTTGTGGAAGACAGGGGTGGTACTTATACAGGGATTGGAATCGCCTTTCTTATCGCGGTGTTATCTGAGATTCCCTTTATGAGGGTTGCAGGAAGCTGGATCCGTAGACTAGGACTGCTGCAGGTCGCTTTTATTGCAGCGATTGTTTCATTAATAAGGTGGATTTTTTATTTTACAGAGCCGGATTTATCATTGGTTTACGCATCGGCTGTGATCCAGGGGTTTTCGCTTGGACTGTTCATTCCTGCGGGTTTGCAGTATATCCGCGATATCACTCCACTGCATATTACGGCTACAGCAGTGACGATATACTCTGCAGTTGGCAATGGCTTGGGCAATTGGTTTTTTACATTCTTCGGCGGAATCGTTTTTGAGGAATTCAATATTTATGGAGTGTACCTCTTTTTTGCTTCGCTGACCTTAATGGGAGTTTTGCTGACAGTCTGGTTAATAAAGGATGAAAAAAGAAGTCATTCAAAACAGATTACTACAAACTAAGATCTTTTATGAAGTATTCCCAAATGCCTGTCCTCCATTATAGAAGGGCAGGCTTTGTTATTTCTTTCAATAGGATATAAAACTGTAGTATGGATTCAGCGTTTATTTCAAAAAATAAATGAAGTACGAAAGGAGGGACTTTCCATGAGAGAGAATAAGGGTAAAAATACCGAGCTTGCAGGGCGTATATATGATACATCGGATTATCAGAAAAATGACGAACTTTCGAATGGGCTTGCAATGACACATGAGCAGGCTAGCGACAGTTATGTAGAAGGGCAAATCGGCGGGAAAATTGAACGTTCGTCCGGTGCAGAAGAAGAATTGAACAACAGAGGATATCAGTAAACAGGAAGTAGGGGATCCAAGTGTCACATAAAGGTGAATTCCAGTCAAATCGCGATCAATACAAAATGCCGGACGCCTTAAAGCAAAAGAAGGACTTTGTCTATCGAGTAGGCTATACTTCAAGTACTGGCAATCAGACAAATAACGAAGAAGAACCGGTCAAGAGATCGGATCTATGAAAATTGCAGGCCCTTGTAAAAAAAGGGCCTGTTTCTATCTGGGGCGGGCTACGATCCCGTTATGGACCTTGATAAAACCATGTTTCAGGATATCCAATCCGTTTTCGTATAAATAGAGTCCCATCTGCTCGACGGTCATCAGTTCCCGGTATGTGTGGTTCATGACATCGGCCATGATTTCATAGTACAGCTTGGATTTTAATTGAGCTCTCGGTGTTGTCATGATGATATATCCGCCTGTTTTTAGGAATCTCTTATGCCAATCCACGACTTCGCTTTTTAAAGTATCCGGAAAGTGCTCAAGCAACCCGACACTTAGGACGATGTCAAATTCATGGCCAAAAGGAAGATTGCGAATATCTTCAACAATGTACTCAGTCTCAAAATCCTTTTTATGATAGACTTTATTTCCTCCTGTTGAAGGATTGCTTCCGAGAAAGGGATAGGTATCAGGAAAATCCCTGAACCTTGTATCCTTACAGAATGGGTCATAATCCACAAACACAATTTCGCCGCCAGGATACATGGCACTTAACTGCATGGCTTCATATCCTTCGGCAGCTCCGAGAAAAAGGATTCTAGGCTTGATTAAATCCAATCCTTCGAATAAAGCGCGCTTGCCCCTCGGGTCCCAGATCCCATCCTCAATCCTGTGTGCGTAATTCCAAAGGTGAATCCTGATCAGTTCACCTAATGCAGACTTTGTTTCTGCGAGCTTGAAATTACTTAGGCTCTTCATGAAATTCCGTTTCGACATATCCATTTCAGCAGGAACATCCTTGACGAACCACTCGTGGAATGATTTATTGAACATTTGCCATGATACGTTCGCTGGAAGACTTTGTTGATGTTCTTCTTCCCAATCTTTTTTTTCCTTAGCGAAGGAAGTTACCTCATATGGTCTTCCTATATCTTTCCAACGCAGCTGACTCCAATCATTCACGGTATTCAGTTTTACAAACTTATTGTAGTCCTTTTCGGAAAAATTCCTGAGATCCATTCTGTGCGAAGGCTGCAAGCGGGTTTCATTTAGCTGAATGTCAGTTTCCATACCTAATTGAAGCAAACACATCACCCCAAATCCATTTATTGTTAACTTAATTCGAGTCAAGGTGAATAAAACCCTTTAAAATAGCTGGAAATTACAAAAAAGCACATCCTTTAGTGGATGCGCTTTTTGGAAAGAGGATTTGTTCATTTAAAGCTTTCCGCGTCGTATCACTTTTTTGGGGGTTAGGGTGCCTTTCTTTAGATAGACAAATCCTCCTTCGAGTGCAGAGCCAAAGACGAGCTTAGAAGATGCTGATATAACCTTCATCTTCATCCCTCCTAGAAAGAATTGGCTTGCGTAATAATTTTACCCTTCAGAAAAGTTGTTAAAACTTCAAAAAATAGGATCGATACCTAAGAATGATAAGGATCCGTTGCTTCAAAATAAGCTTTTTCCGCTGCATCCTGTGTAGCAAAGAGAGCATCATCATCCTCAATTACATGCAGGGTCTCATTCAGGAATAGTGCAAACGCATTAGGGTCTTTCGGGTGCTGGACAATTTCGCCAGCTTTTATGTTTGATACAGAAGGTACATGCGGGTTTCGGTAAATGACATATACTTCATCACCAAACTTCAAGTTTTTCGGGTCGATTACATCCATTTGAATATCCCCTTTCGAGAGTTTCAGTGTTTGGACTTACGAAAATCTGTCACATGGAAAGCATATTTCCTAGTCCTTATTGGCAGGTGAAGAGAACCATCTATAAATTCTCATTTTGCTGTTTTATTTCATCACCCGTTAGGATGATATTTCCTGCTTCAAAATCGCGATGCTCATCAACAGATCCGCCAGGCACATATCGTTGATTTGGAGTATATGTTGAACTGAATGAATCTTTCTCTCTTTTCAAATCATCTTTTTCAGCGTCCATTATTTCACCCCCTGATAAGGGTAGTTTTTGTATTGAGATAAAGGATATACAGCCTATTATTTAGTTCGTAATTCTTGGAATAGACACTAATTCGTCACAAATGTAAGGGTTTACATTCTGATGTGGTGGTATAATAAAAGTGTAGAAAGAAAGTATTTAACATCTTAGGAGGCTCAACCAAATGTGTTCGTTCCGTAGTGAACGAAAATTGGTTATTCCTAAAGTGTTGCAAGTTCATCTTCAAAAAGTCAGCATCACCAGTTGCAGGGATCAATACCTATTCGCAAGTTAACCAGATTGATGTTGTTCTTCCGATGGAGCAATTCAAAAGGGAAAAAGCAGATGTTCAGCCTACTAAAGACTTGTACGCTGGAAAGAAGCTTCTTACCAAAAGAGAATCAAGGTAATCAATTGATACTTGGAATGGCACCGATTCAAAAGGAAGTCAACAAATTTCAGGTGAAACAGTCTTAGGATCGTCGCTCCTTGTAAGCAGTTGCCATTCAAAGCGAGTGGTCAGTTGGGATGCATGACACAATTGAAGAAAAAACAGCTAACACTATAGAGGATAATGAGTCTCTCGGTGATTATACCGAAAAATGTGTTTGTAAAGGTGGTCAGTATGAGAGAAACCTTTTAAATGGCACCTTTAATGCGGAACAAGCACACATCGGCTATAGTAAGAGGATCATACAACTCAATAGTTCCAAAAAAAGTTTTGGGCTGATGCTGGTTGGGTCTCCTAAGATGTTAAGAAAGAAGCTCGAATATGAGCTTCTTTTTCTTTGTAAATATACTTCTGTTTAAATCTGAAAAGGCACCTTTCTCAAGAAAGGTGCCTTGTTAGGTTACTCCTCTTTTTTCGATAAGCAACGATCACATTCCATTAAATATGATTCTGCTTGTTCCTGCATGCCTTCACCACATTCAGGGCACACCTTTTTTGGTAAGTTACGAAAAAATTCCACCGGACTCATCATTCTAAAACTCCTCCTTTTATAGTACAATTTATATTTTATTTAACCTGTTATAGTACAGTATAAACATTATCTGATAATTTGTGTAGCCTTTTTTTGAAAAAATTAAAAAATAGGTGTTTGTTCATATCATTGAGTTAGGGTATTAGTCATTTGGAGGGAAGGTTGATTTCTTTTTGTGGAAGCCTGAAAGAAGTCAAAACCAGTAATTACCAATAGTCTTAAAAGTCAATAGATAAAAGTGACAAATTTATTACATTATATTTAATAAACCCTTTTATTCTTTCCTGTTTTAACATACAATCGAGATGAAACTTTAAATGGGGAATGATGCCTAAATGGATAATCCGGAATTATCCTTCAATCCAATACTATTGTTTGCAGCTATCTTATTGACAGTAATGTCATCTTATACAGCACTTGATTTGTTCAGTCTTATTAAATCTTCAGACCGTAATAAAAGATTCCTGTTTCTGGGTGGGACATTTTCACTTGGTATTGGGATTTGGGTTATGAACTTCTTTGGAATGCTTGCCATGAATATCAATGGCACTGTTTCGTATCGAATTCCAATAACCGTATTATCCATTATCCTTGTTATTTCTTTTACAGCGATGGCGTTTTATACACTGACTGGCAAGACGTTGAAAAAGAGCAATTTGATTGCTGGAAGTTTATTCATGATGCTTGCAGTCCTGGTTGTCCATATCCTGGGTATGTACTCAATGAGGTTGGATTTCAGTTATGAACCATCGATCCTGATTATTGCTCTTATACTTGTATTCGTGTCATTTTACTTTTCCTTTTGGATGCTGTTCTTTTCGAAAGGCTTCACTCAAGGAGACCATGGGTGGATTAAACCGCTAAGTGCTCTTTTCGTAACCGCTGCTATTGCTGAAGGACATTTCCTTTTAACAAGAGCATCCTCAATTAATACGAAGAACGGTATCGTTGAGCAGACCGGAATACCAGAGTCCTTAATCAGCTATCTAATTGTTTTTATTTCCGTACTCATCCTTGCTGGTTTGATCGGTTCAAGTGCATTAATCAGCAAAAGGCTTGCAGTTACTGATACGAACTTAAAGGATATAACCGATGCACTAAACTCATCTTCGATCGTTGCAATAACTGACCCTAAAGGTAATATTACTTATGTTAATGAAAAGTTCATTGAAATCTCAGGCTACAGTGAGGGTGAACTTTTAGGCCAGAATCACTCGATTTTGAATTCAGGTTTGCATACAAAGGAATTTTTTAAGCAAATGTGGAAAACAATTGGCTCCGGTGAGGTTTGGAAGGGGGAGATCCGTAATAAGAAGAAGGATGGTTCTTATTATTGGGTCGATACGACAATAGTACCCTTCTTGAATAGTAAGGGACGGCCATATCAATATGTCTCGATTCGTTCTGATATTACGCTAAGAAAACAGGCGGAAGCAAGCCTGAAAGAAACACTGAAAGAAGTCAGTGACATTAATTTTGCGCTTGATCAATCTTCCATCGTGGCTTTTACCGATGAGAAGGGGATTATCAAAAGTGTGAATGATAAATTCTGTGAAATTTCTAAATACACCAGGGAAGAACTGATTGGTAATGACCATAGCATATTGAATTCCGGATTGCATTCAAAGGAGTTCTTTAAGAATCTTTGGAAAACCATCGGTACTGGCCAGGTTTGGAAAGGGGATATCCGGAACAGGGCGAAGGATGGTTCGTTTTACTGGGTGGCTACTACGATTGTTCCTTTCCTGAATGAAAATGGCAAGCCATATCAGTACCTGGCAATACGAAATGACATCACTGAAAAGAAAAAGTCAGAAGAGATGCTGCACCGCCAGGATAAACTTGCTGCTGTCGGACAGCTGGCTGCTGGTGTTGCCCATGAAATCAGGAATCCGCTGACATCGATGAAAGGATATGCTGAATTCCTGCAGCTCGATGAAACAGATCCACAACGCCAGGAGTTTATAGAAATCATTCTTGACGAAATTGACAGAGTCAATAATATAGTCGAGGAGTTCATGGTTCTTGCCAAACCAAAGGCTGTCGAGCTTGAGGAACAGAATATCATTCCGATTGTCCAAAATGTAGTATCAATGTTGAAATTCGAAGCTAGGAAAAGGAATGTCAGGCTGGATTTTGATGCAACAGAGGAAATTATCCAAATCGAGTGCGATGAGAACCGTCTGAAGCAAGTATTCTTGAATTTCATTAAAAATGGAATCGAAGCAATGCCGGATGGCGGAGATCTGAAAGTGAGAACAGAGATACAAGATGATAATGTTGTCATTTCCATCAAGGACACAGGTGTAGGAATCCCGCCGGAAACTCTTAAGAAAATTGGCGAACCGTTTTATACCACTAAGAAAAATGGAAACGGACTTGGTCTGATGGTAAGCTTCAAGATCATTGAAAGCCACAATGGCAAGGTTTATATCGAAAGCGAACAAAACAAAGGAACAACATTCAAAATTATGCTGCCGGCAAAAACTGCATAGTACATTTTAAAAGAGGCTGACTCAGAAGGTCGCCTCTTTTATTATGTTATTCAGGTGGAATTTAATAAAAAAAGTTTGTGTATTAGGGAGTGATCTTCCAAATTAATACCGAGTTGATTGAAGTCGAAGGCGTGTAGACTCCTCCGAAAATGCTAACGCATTTCCATCGTGTGTGGGCGAACTCGAAGAAGCCTATTCAAAGTCCTGCGGGCTTAGCTGGGTATCTGAGACCCCGCAGGCGCCAAAGGCGACGAGGAGGCTCAGCGTCAGCCCCGCGGAAAGCGAAGCGCATGGAACGGAAATCAACGGACTATTATTACACTCTAAATATCAGAATTTGTCGATAAAATGTTGGAAATATGACAAAAAAATTGATGATTTTTTCACATCGCAATGAAAATTTAGACTACTATGAAATTAAGGGAATTATTAAAAATATTTACCGGAGGGGAAGCTATGTCATCGATTAGCCAGGTCAGGACGGTCTGTGGTTATTGTGGAACAGGCTGCGGTTTAATATTAGATGTAGTAGATAATACGATAGTGAAAATCAGGGGAGACAAGGAGGCACCTGTAAATAAAGGACAGACATGCGTAAAAGGTGCTTTTGCTTATCAATATGTCCATGCCCAAAAAAGATTGAAAACTCCAATGATCAGGAAAGCAGGGAAGTTGGTAAAGGCGACATGGGAAGAAGCATACACTTACATGGCAAGCCGATTATCTGAAATCAAAACTGATTTTGGACCAGATGCTATATCAATGTTTGCATGCGCGAGGACTACCAATGAATCAAATTATATTACACAAAAGTTCATGAGGACTGCTATCAGAAGCAATAATATTGATGGCTGTAACCGAACCTGACACGCTCCAAGTGTCGCCGGTCTGGCGACTGTTTTTGGAAGCGGTTTCCCGACAAACACATTGGAAGATATTGATGAAGCAGAAGTGCTTTTACTTATGGGGTCGAACACGACTGAAGCACATCCAATCATAGGAAATAGAATGAAAAAGGCTGCCAAGGGCGGTCTGAAGATAATTGTCATTGATCCAAGAAAAATTGACATGGTCAAGTCTGCCCATAAGCATCTGCAAATTAACGTCGGAACGGATATTGCGCTGATCAACGCAATAATCCGAATTATCATCAAAGAAAAGCTCTATGACCAGGAGTTCATTGGCAAGCATACTGAAGATTTCGACGCCTTGCTGTCAAAGGTCGAACGCTATACACCAGAATATTCAGCAGAAATCACCGGTTTGGCGGCAGAAGATATCATCGAGGTTGCTCGTCTATACGCAAATGCCGGCAAGTCTATGATTGCATACACACTTGGTATTACTGAACACCACTGTGGAGTGAACAATGTATTTGATATTGCTAATCTTGCTCTGCTTACTGGCCACATTGGCAAGAGTGGTTCTGGCATCATGCCTTTAAGGGGACAGAATAATGTCCAGGGTGCCGGAGATATGGGATGTTTGCCGAACCAGCTTACAGGAGCAGTCAGCTTATTGAATGACGAATACCGTGCACGTTTTGAGAAAGCATGGAATATGCAAATCAGCAAAAAAGTCGGTGACACCCAGACAAGGACCTTCGATAAAATTGAAACAGGTGATATCAGGGCCTTGTATTGCATAGGTGAAAATCCATTAGTCGCAGATGTTCATATGAACCATACAAGAAGCTTATTGGAAAAGCTTGATTTACTCATCGTCCAGGATATTTTCATGACAGAGACAGCCGAGATGGCGGATGTTGTACTGCCTGCCAAATCATGGGGGGAAGTTGATGGGACATACACGAATACAGACAGGAGAGTCCAGCGGGTACGTACTGCGGTCGCTGCCCAAGCTGGAGTGAAAGAAGATTGGGAGATATTGTGTGAACTATCGACAAGGATGGGCTATCAAATGGAGTATAGTTCCAGTGAAGAGATCTGGAATGAAGTAAGAGAACTAGCCTGGGAGATGTATGGAGGCATATCATATCCACGCCTTGAAAAAGAGTATGGAATTCACTATCCATGTCCTGATGAAAATCACCCTGGCACGAAAGTACTTCACGAAAGATTCCACGCTGAAAAAGAAACTAAGAAACGCTCGAGTTTCGTGCCAGTAGAATTCACGCCACCTTTAGAACAGCCTGATGAACAATATCCATTCACCCTGACGACTGGCAGGAGGTATGAGTCATATAATACTCATACCCAAACTCGACACTATGCAGCAGGAGTGAAAATCAAACAAACTGAAGAAACCCTGGATATCCATCAGGAAGATGCAAGTCGACTGGGTATTAATGATGGAGATCTCGTAAGAGTCAGTTCACGTCGTGGTACTCTTGAAGTTAAGGCGAAAATAACAGAACAGGTTGTACCAGGTCTCGTTTTTATGAGTTTCCACTGGTCCGAGGTGCCAACGAACGTACTGACACTGAATGAGTATGACCCAATTTCAGGTACTGCAGAATTTAAGGCTTGTGCCGTTAAAGTCGAAACCATTGCATAATAAAGCTAAAAAGCTAAAATCCCGCAAAAGGGGTTTTAGCTTTTTTTATGTCCTGAGAACTTTCTATATTGATTCTGACTAATGTTTATTGTCATGAGCAGCGATTTTTTTTAATTTCATGACTGGGTGTTTTTGACGCCATTAATTATCCGAAAGTTGACGGTATTGCCTGTCCAGAATTAGTCGATTATAATGTCCGTATATAATTCGAAACATTTCGACATTTATTCTGGAGAAAGGAAAAGACGTCCCCCATAAATGTATAACTGCGCCAACAGTTATACAGGAGACGTCCCACCAAAAAGTATATGGTTATTGTATCAGATTATCAGCTGATTGAAAACACTCATACTGGAGTTTTTAGTTAGGGGTGCGGGGAGGATTCCTTCCCCATGCTGTGGTAAAGACATGTTGGTTAGAGGTACAAAGAATCGAAAAGCCAAGGATCATACAGGTCAGAGTAAAACATATAACATCCGAAGATTGCAGTGCACCAATTGTCAGACCATCCATCATGAACTTCCAGATTTATTGATTCCTTATAAACGCTATGAGGCTGAATGTATCGAAGACGTTCTTACGAACCCGTCCGCCCATATTGTTGCTGCCGATGATTCCACTCTTTCGAGATGGCACGGCTGGTTTCATCAATTTGTGGATTATTGGATTGGCTGTTTGAATTCCATCATGATCAGGACCAACCAGGGAAATATCCCCCAGGATGTCACGTCCAAATGTTCAGGGACCGCACTTCAAAGGATAGGACGCTTGGCAGGAGATGCCAATGGATGGCTGACAAGAATTGTCCGGCCCATCGTAAATATTAATTTATGGATACATACCCGTTCCGCATTCATTGTCCAATAGCACCTGATTTACACTCGTGATAGACACAGAGAGGAGAGTGTATCATGAGTGATCATAAGAAATCAGAAGAATTGGCAGTGCATCGTTTTCAGCTAATATCCCCTTTATTAGCAGAGGGGCTTGACGCTGGGAAAGTAAAGGAATTAAGAGACCAGATAGCGAAGGCCAGCGGTCTTTCAGAAAGAACCATCAGGCGATATTTGGCTCAATTTCAGGAAGATGGGTTTGGGGGACTAAAGCCACAAGGAAGAAAAGGTGCTCGAAAGTCTGAGGCTATCCCTCCTCATTTATTGGAACAGGCAATCCTTCTGCGTAAGGAAGTGCCGAGCCGGAGCGTGGCTCAAATCATACAGATACTCGAATGGGAAGGGTTGGCTGAACCAGGGCAGATCAAAAGATCAACGCTCCAGGAAAAGCTCGCTGAAAAAGGTTACAGCACCCGGCATATGCGACTCTATTCCCAGACAGGAGTAGCTGCCAGAAGATTTCAGAAGCGACATCGCAACCAACTCTGGCAGTCAGATATCAAGTATGGTCCCTACTTGCCGATTGGTCCGAATGGAATAAAGAAACAAGTGTATCTTGTCGCCTTTATCGATGACGCCACCAGGTTTGTGCTTCACGCAGCTTTCTATCCTACCTTGGATTCAAGGATCATCGAGGATGCCTTCCGCCAGGCTATCCAGAAGTATGGTGTTCCAGAGGCTGTTTATTTTGATAATGGAAAGCAATATCGAACCAAATGGATGTCGCGTACCTGCTCAAAAATAGGCACCCGCCTTACTTACACACGGCCGTACTCAGCTGAATCAAAAGGGAAAATTGAACGCTTCAATAGAATCATAGATTCATTCATTAGTGAGGCTGTCATCGAAAAGCCCAATACACTTGATCGTCTGAATGAGCTTTTCCAAGTGTGGCTCACAGAGTGTTATCAGAATAAGCCTCATTCTGCACTTGGGGAGAAAATCAGCCCGGAAACGGCATTTCGTTCAGATAAAAAAGCGATTAGGTTCATCGATCCTGATACCTTGAGTAATGCATTCCTCCATTGTGAAACAAGGAAAGTCGATAAATCAGGATGCATAAGTTTCATGGATCAAAAATATGAGGTCGGCCTGGCTTTCATTGGACGACAGGTTGAGGTGGTTTATGATCCTGCGAATATCGAGGAGCTTACCATTGAGTTCGAGGATCATACTCCTTGGAAAGCCAAGAAACTTGTCATTGGGGAAAGAGCTGGGAAGCGTCCTGCATTACCTGAGCACCTGCAGGTGCAGGGTGTAGAATCTTCAAGACTATTAAAGGCAGCTGAACGAAAGAACCAGGAACGCCTAACCGAACAGAAACCTGCCGTGACCTTCCGTGCCGTTTGGAAGGAGGAAGATTCCCGTGTTTGAAGCATTCTATGAAATGGACAACACTCCTTTCGCCAGAGATCTTCCGACTGATCAATTGTATGATTCCTCCATGGTGCAAGAAATCCTTGGTAGGCTGAAGTACACAGCTGAAAGACAGCTTTTTGCCGTTCTGAGTGGGGATAGTGGTACTGGAAAGACCACAACCATCCGTAAGTTTGTGGACAAATTGGATAAAGGGAAATTCCATATCCTTTACCTGTCCGACTCTAAGTTAACGCCTCGTCATTTTTACAAAGGTCTTTTGGAACAGTTAGGCTCTGAAGCGAAGTTTTATCGAGGAGATGCAAAACGGCAGCTTCATCGTGAGATTGAATTAATGAAAGGCATACGAGGGCTACAACCTGTAGTGGTAGTGGATGAAGCTCATCTTCTGGACCGGGAAATGCTTGAAGAGGTTCGTTTCCTACTGAACTTCAAAATGGATTCGCAAAGCCCGATGGCGCTTATCCTGGTCGGTCAAAGTGAATTATGGGATCGGCTTCGACTCCAATCATACGCAGCCATACGCCAAAGAATCGATATCCAGTTTCAGCTAGGACATCTCGACCGTGCCCAGGTTGAAGAATATGTTTCTAGGCACCTTCGATATGCCGGTGTTGATCAACCAATATTCTCTGATGGAGCACTTGACGAGATTCATCGCTTCTCTGGTGGTGCCGCAAGGCTCATTAATAAGCTCTGTACACATAGTCTTCTCTATGGTTCACAAAATGGCCGAAGGATCATTGATGATCATATGATCAAGCAAGTCATCCAGGGGGAACTTTCATGAAAACCCGCTGGAAAGAGATGAATTATAATGAAGAATTGGATTGTTGGGTTGTGTTTTGGGGAGAGAACTCCGGCTATAAGATGCGATGTGGTGAATGGTTTGATTTACATCTAGGAAATGGTCGGACCCTTTCCTGCCGCCTGGAGCTGGGCAGAGATTGGTATATTCTTACCGGCCGAAATGACGTTAGATTCTATCTTAAGAAAAATGAGACCTATCAAGTTGATTTGTAAAAACTTTTGGGAAGCATGTGAACTGCTTCCCTTTCAATTTTGGACAGTAGTTCCGTCAGTTTTAGGACAATTAACATCGTCAAGTTCTGGACATTGTAGAACGTCATTAACAACTGGGGAGCATTAAGAAAAAAATGGTATTACAAGAAAACAATAGAATTAATTTCTAATTAACTAGAAATTATTCCTACGAAAGCTTCATTTAGACTGAATATTCAGTAAATATGACATGTTCTCGTTATAAATCTGTTATTCTCGTAATCCAATTTAAATATGGCTGTTCTTTTTGTACCGAAATTCTATGTTACGATAATTCACGTGATAAAAATTAGCCGATGGGAGGCAAACAAATGAAAAAATCATTATTATCTTTGGTTGCAGCAGCGGCAATTTCTGGAGCTGCCGGGACTCAAGCACAGGCAGAGGAAATCGTCGTACATAAGGGAGATACACTTTGGGGTATTTCTAAGGAATACGGCGTAACAGTAGATTCACTTAAAAAATGGAATAACTTAAAGAGTGATATCATCCATCCAAACGACTTACTAGAAGTATCTCCTATTAAATATGCACAAGTCAGAAAAGGCGATACGCTTTGGAGTATTGCAAAGGCATATGGTGTTACAGTAAATGATCTTAAAGGCTGGAATAAATTATCATCTGACTTAATCCATCCGGGGATGAGCCTGGCAGTTTATACAAATATGCCGGCTGAAATGAAAGTTGAGAAAACGAATGATGTTAAGCCGGCCGCAACACCAGCAGCTACGACTACAGCCGCTCCAGCAAGCCAGGCAGAAGCAAAACCAGCTGCAACAAAGCCTGCAGCACCATCAAACCAAATTACTGTTGAAGCTACGGCTTATACAGCGAATTGTACGGGTTGCTCTGGAATTACGAAGACGGGTGTGGATTTGAAAGCTAACCCTAACGCAAAAGTAATTGCCGTTGACCCAACTGTCATTCCTTTAGGATCAAAAGTATATGTTGAAGGCTATGGCTATGCTACAGCAGAAGACATTGGCGGAGCTATTAAAGGAAATCGAATCGATGTCTTCATCCCAACTCAAAATGAAGCAATTCAATGGGGAAGAAAACAAGTGAAAGTGACGATTTTGGATTAAATTGCTGTTAGAAAGCATTGGAATTTTGAACTGCACCCCGATTGTTAGTCCTACCTAACAATTGGAGGTGTAGTTTTTTTATTTTTCCTGTTTCGCTTTCGTTTTAAACGTTTTACCATTGATAACTTTCTTTTGAGTGATATTGGGCAAGATAAGACTTAAGAAAAACTGTGTGAATCTGGAGTATTGTTCTTCGATTTTTTCAAGGACTATGTTAGCTTTCTGGGAAATAGAGGTCTTGATTTCGGAAAGTTGTTCATTTATTGTTTCTCCTGCAGCATCCTGTTTTCCGAGTCGTTCCATGATTGTTTCATGGAATATTCCTTGTAAATCTGCATGTTTTGAAAGCATCTCCTGCAATTCTTCCTGCTTTTTAGCCTGTATAGCCAATGCTTCAGTCACATCTTCATATTCAAGAAGCTTCCGGTTCAGATCCTGAATCATTGCTTGCTGATGGGCAAGCTGGTTTAATATCACTTCGCTCGTCAGTTCACGATTCACGAGGTCCTTGGAAAATTGCTCGTGCATCTTTTCGAGTTTAATCAGTTTATCATCGATTTCAGTTGTGGATTCCTTTTGCTCAGAGATGTTTTCCATAACTTTTTCTGAAAAATCCTCCTGTTTCGCCAACAAAGAAACCATTTCTTGAAATTGAGTGATTTGTTCTTTTCTGCTTTCCTCCAGGGAACGGTTATAGTTTGTTACGCTTCCTGTCAATTCATCATTCAGCTTTTGCTGCTCATTCAGTATTTCTTGTAAATAATTGAGACGGAACTTCTCCTGGTTACTCTGTTCTGTGACTTCGTCCGTATTACTAAAAACCTGTGGTGAAATAAATCCATTGACGAATATAGGCATAGGCATCACTCCTGTAATAAGTTGTCATATATATTATGACTTCTGCTGAAAAAGTGGTACCGGCGGAAAAGATAACACTTATTACCTTTTATTAAATGGAGCAGATTGCAGCAAGCTAATAAAAATTGCACTAAAGAAAGGAGCAGCTGTTATGCTAACACAAGGGCAACTGTCGGCATTCAAGGCAGAGCTTCTCAAAAATAAACAAGATCTTGAGTCCCACCTTGACGAGAATGACCATTTTGACCTAAGAAGCGGTCATGCACATGAGTCAACCGGCGAACTTTCAAGCTATGATAACCATCCTGGTGATGAGGGTACCGAGCTATATGAGCGGGAGAAAGATATCGCGCTGAATGACCATATTGAATATCAGATCCAAAGTATAGAAAAAGCTGTCCAGGCCATTGATAAAGGAACTTATGGCAAATGCGAAATATGTGGGCAAGAGATTCCATATGAGCGACTTCAGGCCGTCCCGGAAACGACATTTTGTGTAGAGCATACCCCAGACCGGACTGTTTCTCATAACCGCCCAATAGAAGAGGGTGTGCTAATGCCGCCTTTTGGAAAGTTTGATTTGGATAACAAGGATGAAAATGTTGCTTATGATGCCGAAGATGCCTGGCAAGAGGTATCCAGTTGGGGAACTTCTGAAACACCATCTGATTTTATGACGCCTCAGGATCACTATAATGACACCTATATTGAATCTGAAGAAAATGTAGGCTATGTTGAAGATTTTGAGAATTTCATCGGCAACGATATTACAGGCAAGGAAGTAACGGTTTATCCAAATAAGCAGCATGAGAAATACGAAAGCGCATTGGATGAAGAGGGAATCATGACAACATTTGGTGATCTTCCTGCTTATGAACATGACCCATATGTAGAGGACGATAAATAGTTCTACCAAAAGACCAGAAATGGTCTTTTTTTTTATTACATATCTATTGGATGTTTTGTCAGGATTAAAACATCCCATGACAGGGAAAAGACAAGTATACTGAATGGGCTATGAGAGGTGAATCATCATTGAAAAAGAAACTTAAGTATTATGGCAAGAGTTTAATGGCAGAACTCAAAAAAGACAGAGCGACCGGCCTTGCTGCTCAACAAGCGTATTATTATATGCTTGCTTTGTTTCCATTGCTGATTCTGTTGATTGCAATAGTGCCTTATTTGAATATCGATCCCCAGAAAGCAATAAATGTCGTGAATTCATTACTGCCTTCGGAATCGGCCGAATTATTAAGGGATAATGTTGTCAAATTAGTAAGTGAACGGAATGGCGGCCTGCTTACTTTTGGTATCATTGGTACGATATGGTCAGCATCCAATGGAATGAACGCTTTTATTCGAGCGATGAATATTGCTTTTGATGTTGAGGAAACGAGATCTTTTATCAAGGCAAGACTTGTCTCGATTATGCTGACTTTCGGTCTAATCCTTGCATTTATTGTTGCACTCCTGTTGCCTGTCTTCGGAAAAGTAATACTGGATACGGTGCAATCGGTCATCCATATTCCGGAACCATATGATATTGTGTTCAACATTGTAAGGTGGATTGTCGCAATTGTCGTTATGTCTGCAGTGTTGGCAGGTTTATATCGAGTAGCACCAAATAAACATTATCCATTCAAGCATGTAATACCGGGAGCTATATTCGCAACAATTGTCTGGCAGCTGATTTCTCTTGGATTTTCTTTTTACGTTAGCAATTTCGGAAACTATTCAGCCACATATGGAAGTATTGGTGGTGTCATCGTCTTGATGCTATGGCTGTTCCTGACAGGACTTGCACTTGTTCTTGGCGGTGAGATCAACGCAATTTACCACAGGGATAAGACAGGTGAAGAGCCGGTAGAAGAGCATGGAGAATCAGTCAACGCTTAAGATATTTCAAGAAAGTTTCTTTGGGAAAATCAATCCTTTATTCAAAAGAGCCATAGAAAAAACAGCAGATCCTCTGCTGTTTTTTTATGGACTTTTATTGAATTACAATGGGTGAATTCGAAATGCGTCCTGACTATCGAAAAAAATAGAGTCATCCGCATTTCGAAGAAACTGCAAAAGTAAAGTCGTATTTAATAGAGCAATTCATAAACTTCATTCAATTGCTGTGAGCGTTTATCGTCCATTTCGTTTTTGGCATATTCAATGGCTTCAGGAAGAATTTTATTCAAAAATTCAATTTCCTCGGCGGTTAGGTCTTTAACAAAGTCACCTTCAGAAGGGTAATTACCATGTTCCAAGCGACTATAAATCTTCTTGCTAAGTGGATAGGTCTCTGTATAGTTGGATATGATTTCGCGTAGATAAGCCTGTGTTTTTTCCATTGTCTACTCCTTGAAATACTCTTTGAATTGATCGGAATCAGTTATTTGATCATTTTGGTAATATGGATTCTCCTCAGTTGCATCACTTGGATCCAAATTTGTTTTGATGACCAGCTGCGGTCCTTTAGCAGGTTCTCCGATCACTCGGTCGGTCATTTCCTTGAAATCAGGCAGTCTTTTATTTCCGGGCTGTTTAGGCTCCATTTTTGAACACCTCCATATTTATAAGTTGCATAAGTAAAGAGTAATTTATGTACACAGCTAATTATTGGAAAACCTTCCATAAGTGTTTTCTCTTGTTCCTTGCAGGGAAACATAAAATGTACTTAATAGGAATGGGGTGGCGAATTGATGAAAGCAGTTACTTATCAGGGTTCTAAGGATGTACAAGTTAAAAATGTAGAAGCACCAAAGATTGAACATGAACAAGATATGATAGTGAAGATTACTTCAACGGCTATATGCGGATCGGACCTCCATCTGTATCAAGGCAATATGCCACTTAGACCAGGCTACATCATTGGGCATGAGCCAATGGGTATCGTCGAAGAAGTGGGCCCTGGAGTGAAAAAATTGAAAAAGGGAGATCGAGTGGTCATTCCTTTCAACGTTTCATGTGGTGAGTGTTTTTACTGCCAGAACCAGATGGAAAGTCAGTGTGATAACACCAATGATTATAAGGATACCGGTGCCTATTTTGGTTACACAGAGCAGTATGGCAACCATCCGGGTGGGCAGGCAGAATATCTAAAAGTGCCTTACGCTGATTTTACATCATTCGTCGTTCCTGAATCATGTGAGCTGGAGGATGAATCGCTTCTGTTCCTCTCCGATGTCATCCCAACTGCATGGTGGAGTGTGGAACACGCGGGTGTAAAAAAAGGGGATACGGTTATTGTACTAGGCAGCGGTCCGGTAGGATTGATGACTCAAAAATTTGCCTGGATGAAAGGGGCAAAGCGTGTCATCGCTGTCGATCACCTAGACTACAGACTGATGCATGCTAGAAAGACCAATAATGTAGAGATATTTGATTTTACACAGGAAGATGATCCTGGGAAATTCCTGCAAAACTTGACTGATGGCGGAGCGGACGTGGTAATTGATTGTGTGGGAATGGACGGAAAGAAGTCTGTCGTGGAAAAGGTAGAACAAAAACTGAAGCTTCAGGGAGGAACTCTTTCCGCTCTGGAAATCGCCCATACAGCAGTAAGGAAATTCGGTACTGTGCAAATTACAGGTGTTTATGGCTTAAGATACAATATGTTCCCCCTTGGCCGATTCTTCGAACGCAATATTACGATGAAAATGGGCCAGGCTCCGGTAATTCACTATATGCCGAAACTGTTCGATATGGTCACAAACGGAGAATTCGACCCAACTGACATTATCACTCATAAAATTCCGTTAGAGGATGCAGCAAAAGGATATGAGATGTTCAATGATCGGAAAGACGACTGTATCAAGGTTGTTTTAAAGCCTTAAGAGTTTAGGTTTATATCTGGATTATGAAATGGGCAAAAGTAAAGTCTGGAAGTTATATACAAAGGTCCTGGATAAAGCAATAGCTTTTTCAGGACCTTGTTTATTATAATGGACAAAAAGGTAACGGTTAGGAGCACTAATATTGGGAAAAATGTTTGCGTTTTTTTATGATAAACTCATGGGGCCTCTTGAAAAGAAATGGATTGCGAGTGTCCGGAAAAAAATAGTTTCTGGATTAGAGGGAAATGTACTGGAAATAGGAGCAGGAACAGGAGCGAATTTCCCATATTATTCAAAGGGGAAGTTGGAAAGGCTTGCTTCATTGGAGCCAAATCCTTATATGCTTGAACAGGCAAAAGACAGGGCCAAAGAACTTGACTTGCCTGTCGAGTTCTATGAAGGGAGAGCAGAATCCCTTCCATTTAAGGATGGGGAGTTTGATATTGTGGTAGCCACACTTGTTCTATGTTCGGTGAGCGATCCGCAAAAGGTGTTTAAGGAAATGAGAAGGGTGTGCAAAAAAGGCGGGAAAATTGTCCTTTTCGAGCACGTAAGAACGGAATCAAAATCGCTTGCTGCCCTGCAGGATTTCCTTACTCCCGCGTGGAAAAGGTTGTGTGATGGTTGCCATTTAAACAGGGATACAGGACGGTATATGGAAGAATCCGGAATCGAATTGGTGAAAGAAAAGAAGTATTTTAAGGGTGTTTTTGTTGAATACGAGGGAGTTAATCCAGGATAAGCCGGCCAGGCACATCATTTCACTCTCTCCATAGACTAATAAAAATAGTCTGGGGAGGTTTGACATGTATCCATATTATGACCATTACAGACAGAACCAAAAGCTTATAAGTGCCCTGATTAAAGCGATTAATGGTGAATACAGTGCAACACAATGCTACGAAAAACTTGCCGGGCTGGCACCTAATTCAGAACAGAGGGACCAGATCAAAGAAATACTAGAAGATGAGAAAAGGCATTTGCGTCAATTTACACAAATTTATACAACATTGACAGGAAAGCAGCCACAGCTGCAGATGACTGAAGAATGCAGCGACACGTATAGGCAAGGACTTGAATCATCTTTCAAGGATGAGCAAAAAACGACGGATTTTTATCACGAGGTAGCGGATGAAGCTACTGATCCGGTCATAAAAGAAGTGTTCAGGCGTGCAGCTTTTGATGAACAGAACCACGCTGTGTGGTTCCTCTATTATATTGGGAAAGAGAAGTAGGAGCTGGTTAATTCCAGCTCCTTTTCCTATTTTTATAGTTTTCACTATTTCTACATATTTAATATAAAAATAGGTCTATAACTTATACTAGAATGGGTATAGAGCAAATGAAAAGCAAATTTACATAAGGAGGAACAAAAATGAAAAACAGTCTCGCAATTATAATTGGATTTTTAATCTTCGGCTCATTATTTGTTGGCTGGAAAATAAGCCAGGACCTTGGGGCAGCCGAGACAGCCAATGCGCCTCAGCCGCAAACTGAGAGTTCAAGCAAAGAAATTGAATTCAACCCGCCAAGCATGGAGGACATCCCTGATGGACCTCTTGGAGAAAGTATTAAATATGGACATGAACTAGTGATGGAAACGAATACAGTTGCCGATGAATATGTAGGCAATAATCTCTCATGCGCCAGCTGCCATGCGAATGGAGGCACAGTAAAAGAAGAAGCACCAATGATTGGGCTTTCTGCGGTTTATCCTGAATACAGGCCGCGCGAGGGAGAGGTTTACACTCTGGAAGATCGAATCAATGGGTGTATGATCCGTAGCATGAATGGAAAAATGTTCCCTACGGACAGTAAGGAAATGCGTGCAATGATCGCTTACCTGCAATACATGTCAGAAGGTGTGCCGGCTGGTGCGGAACTTCCGTGGAGAGCGCCAAAAGAGCCAAAACAATTCCCTGTCCCTAGTGTAGAAGATGGTGAAAAGCTTTATGCACAATCATGTGCTAGCTGCCATGCTGCTGATGGTTCCGGTACGGGAACAAATACAGGCCCAGCTGTTTGGGGAGAAAATTCATTCAATGACGGTGCAGGTATGTCAAGACTGACGAAAATGGCGGGATATGTGCAGAAAAACATGCCTAAAGGTCAGGGAGGAACCTTAACTGATCAGCAAGCGATTGATGTTGCTGCCTATATCCTTTCCCATGACCGACCTGAATTCAAGGGACATGAAGCTGACTGGCCAAAAGGCGGAAGGCCGGCTGACATCATGAATAAGGAAAAACGCGAACAAGTCAAAAACGGTACAATCGACTGGGAAGCCATTCTTTCTGTGAAAAATTAAAAAAGCAAAAACCAGCACCTGGATGATGTTCAGGTGCTGATTTTTTATAGTTCACCTTTGTACAGATCAAGGTAACCTAGCATGTATGAGGTAAAAGCACTTATAAGAACAATGCTGACCATCAGGCATAGCAGCAGCCAGTCCTTTTTGGAGACGGTGATGACTTTGTGAAATTCTCGGGACCTACTTCCGGTAAAACCTTTTGACTCCATTGCAATGGCGGTTCTTTCAGCTTTCCTGATCCCGCTCGCAAGCAGGGGAATCGCGTACTGCTTTATTTGCCTGATCTTATCCGAAAGTGTGATGTTTCTTCCTGCACCTCGTATTCGATGGGCACTTCTGATAATCTCGAATTCTTCTTTTATCAAGGGAAGGAATTGATAGCCCGCCATGATGGAATAAGCAATTTTTGGGGAAAGCCTGCATTGCTGCATCAAGCTAAGCAAGAAATTAATCGGATTTGTCGTAAGGGCAAAAAGCAGTGAAAGGGAAGCAAAGCTCAGCACTCTTAATCCGAGCGATAAGCTTCTTTCAAACCCTTCTGAAGTGATAGAAATGAAAGACCACTCCCAGATTATGCTTTCTTCTGAAGATACTCTTGGAAACAATAGAGATGACCACATATAGACAATGCCCATAAAAAGAAAAGGAGAGAATAATAGTATCCACTTTTTGAAGCTGACCTTGCCAAAAATAAAAGTGACCGCAATAGTTAAAATGAGACTTAGCAAGGGGGTGACTGGATCGAAAAATATTGACAACAGCAAGATGCTGACAAGAATGCTTAGGGCTTTAATGCTTGGATTCATCGCATTTAACTGCATAGCTTCCCTCCAGATGCTTCTCCAATTCCCTGAGGAAAGGCAGCCTTAAATTTGCTCTTGCCAAAATCTCAGGCTGTTTCCAAAGCTTGTCAGGAGAATCGTAAAATATCATTTTTCCTTGATCAAGTACCAAAACTCTATCTGCGACACGATCAATTAAATCCATATCGTGAGTAATAATAATCATGCTGCCCATCTCTGGTACAGCCTCCAAAGCAAAATCGATGATTTCCTTTGAGGTGATTGCATCCTGTCCGAACGTAGGTTCGTCCATGGTCAGGACTTCCTGTCCATTCACCAGCATCACAGCCACACTTAGCCTTCTTTTTTGGCCCTGGCTCAACGCAAATGGGTGGCTGTATAAGTGGTCGTCCATTCGAAGCCTTTCCAAAATATCTCTATTTTTATATTTTAGCGTTCCATGTTTCGCATGCAGGCTGTAATTAATTTCTTCGATCACTGAATCAGTAATAAATTGATGCTCAGGATTCTGGAATACGTATCCTAGCTTGCTCCATTTCTTCTGTTCGTGCCAATCTCTTAAAGGGTGGCCATAAAATTTTAATTCGCCTTGTGAAGAAACTAATCCGGACAAGCATTTAGAGAGAGTCGTTTTTCCTGATCCATTTGAACCGGCAATTGCAATGAATTCACCTGCATTTATGGATAAAGTAATATCCTGGAGGATCGATTGGCCACCTTTTGTAAAACCAACATCAGATGCTTCGAAAATTGAATCAGGAGAATTTTGCTTTGACCTGCGGATATTAGCAGATAAATAATCAATTGTCCTGCTTACATCTTTACTGTTTTCAATAAGCTCATTGATTGTCAGTGGCAGGGAAGAGGACTTTAGCAAGCCAGCTTCCAGGAGATTCAGCCCCGCGTCTATAGAGCGGGGAAGCCATATCCCTTCTCTTTTCAATTCCTGGGCATATTCAGCAAAGCAATCACCAGTATGACCATCAAAAAATAGCTCCCCATCAGAATTCAATATGATGCAGCGTTCCACCGTTTCAAGCCAGTAATCCAGATTATGTTCGATAACCAGGATGCTGAAGGTGTGGTCATTCTTCAATTTTTTTAATGTCTTTACTAATTCAATACTGGAAGCAGGGTCCAGATTAGCGGTAGGTTCGTCAAGAATCAATAATTCTGGATCCATTGCCAGTGCACAGGCAATCGCAAGCTTTTGCTTTTGCCCGCCGGATAGGGAATGGATCAGCCTGTTTTTATATCCTGCCATGTCAACTAAATCAAGGGCATGATCAATTTTTTCTTCCATTTTTATCTTGGGACAGTGTATATTTTCTAGTACAAATGCGATCTCTTCCTCGACCGTCAGCATGCAAAACTGTGCATCAGGATCCTGCATGACCAATCCGATTTTTCGATTAATCTCTCCGGGCCCAAAAGAGGTTAAAGCACGTCCTCTATAAGTAATTACGCCATTCATTATTCCATCCACTGAAGATGGATATAGATTGTTCATGCAGTATGCGAGTGTGCTTTTACCTGAGCCGCTAGGTCCCAATACAAGAATATTTTCATTTTCGTAAATATCAAAACTGATATTCTTCAAAACATTCTCCTTGTCTGAATCGAAACGGAACGTTAGGTCTGAGACTTCAATTAAGGGAAGACTAGGCTGAGATCTCATTGTCCTGCTTAGCCTTTCTCGCTTCCTTTCCAAGGGGGAAGCTATTCAACGCTCCTGTTTTAGCGAGGCTGTCACTTATGTATTTGCCTAGTAGGCCGGCCAAAATAGCACCACTCACAAGCCTGGTGAAAAACATTGCAGCCACATAACCAGGTGAAAGTGCGGCAAAGCCGCCCAAAAAGTAGCCCCATATGAAGCTAGTGACTGATGCCCCCATTCCAGCTGCTACAAGCACCCATGTTGAGTAGTTTTTCCACTTGGTTGCCGCAAAGGCTGCTTCTGCTCCTAATCCCTGAATAATGCCAGCCAGGATCAACCTTGGACCAACCGCATTACCCAGCATGACTTCAATTGTTGCAGCTATCGTTTCTGAGAGAACCGCGGCCCCAGGCTTCCTGATAATATAGGCAGCTATGATGGATACAATGAACCAGATGCCGAATATGAAGTCATAACCGATCAGGCCGAATAGCCCCACTAGCAAATTGCCGAACTGTAGGAAAAGGAGGTAAATTACGCCGAAAACGACTGCCAGGACGGATAAGACAACAACCTCACGAAGCTTCCAGTTAGCAAGCATTATTGGCCCTCCTTACGAGTAGGGCTATTTGCTGACATGGTTACGGTCATGACGATATGGGAAGAGTCACTTTTGCGTGCACCTTCAAAAGCGCTTTCCAAGGCGGTAAAAACTTTATTGGCATCACCATCTAATCTCGAAGCATAATGAACTCCTCCGTTAAAAACACCTTGCTGTTCTACAGTCTTTATCTGTTCCATAATGACATCCATATATCCTGGAATACCTAATGGATAGAGGGCAAACTGTGTTGCGACCTCCTGGCTGATTTTTTTAGTAAGCTCGTGGTTCATTAAGACAGAATCTTCCGCCATGAAGGTATCACCGGCACTGTCACCAGGACATCCATTTGAGAAGGTAGCGTTGAGTACTACATGGTCTCCATCCTTTGAAGCATTCAGGAAAATCGTTTTAACTACATCAAATACATGTTCAGACCGGCCTCGCACACATGTGCTGACATCATCTGTCCCCATCCAAACTTTTGAAGTGTCTACTTCCTTAAGGGAGGAGAGGATAATTTCCACGAATCTGTCTGACATAGGGTAAATTGAAAACCTCGCGCCAGTAATCTCGCTAGTACCGCAAAACTCTTTCATTTTACTTCAGCTCCTTTTTTAATTGAATGAAAAACAAAAAACTGCATCCAGCGTGGTGGATGCAGTTGAATTCATTCGTTATTTAAAAGAGGCATAACGAAGAGCTTCGCCTGCACTTCCCCACGCTGGTATTATCCAGATCGGGTGATAAGGGTCAGAACAATGTTCTTCTCAGCCAAAAGCTCCCCTAGTGCGTATAACTATGCAGTTGTTGTTTCCAAAATCATCTTAAGGGAAATGAATCTAAATGTAAATGGCTAATTTTAAAAAATTTAAATCATTCGGAATCATTCCCGAAGAATTTCCTTTGGTAATAGCTTTCAAGGGTGCCGAGTTCTGCATTCAGCAGTCTCTCCATTTCCTGTAAATCAGATTTCGAGACAACCGGGTCACTCAATGACCAATTAATGGTATAGACAAAATAGTAATCTTTGATTTTACGGAAGATCACAATCGAGTTCGGAAAAACATCAAATTGTCCTTTGATATTATACCTCTTTGTGTACGACCAATTTGTAAGCTTCATAGAAAGTCTCCATGTTTTTCGAAAATAATAGGGGTAAGATTGAAAGCCGCTATTTATGCATTATGGTAATAAAACAGATTAAAGAATTCTCCATATTAGATACCCTAAAAGGCTAAAGGAAAACCGGTATTTGAAGCGACATAGTGTTGTAAATTGATAGATTATGTTAAAATAAAGTTCGTGGTTAGCGACATATATCTACATAATATCAGACTGCTAGCAATGTGATGAATTGTATTTTTTACATAGAAGTAGTAGGATTTGGAGGGAAATCTATTCCATGAATGAGGCCCAGAGAATTCAATTGAACGTAAGAGTGTCCAAGGAAACATCTGATAAGCTTGATGAGATTGTCGAATATTATCAGGAGAATACAAAAATCGGAAGAATATATAAAGGCGATGTTTTGACAGATATTATCGAAAAATCATATGAGATCATGCAAAAACAAAAAAAGTTGAATAGATAAGATCCCCTCTTGAATCAATGCTTTACTGTTGACACATAAATTATCGTAATTCTTTTACGTTGAGACTTCCTCACAACATTTAGATCACGCTCGGATTTTTTGGAGAGCTAGAATGTTTTTCGAAATGAAATATGAGCAAAAAGAACTATGTCAAATTGTCAACGTACAAATATGGCGAATTAGTGAACAAAACAGTTGCACTAATCAATAATAAGTCGTATTATTTAAATAATCTGATAATACGATAAGGTGGTTATTGATTATGATGCGAATGGCAATTGCAGGTGTAGCCGGCTTTGTCCTTGTGTTCATTGAGTCATATATTGTGATGGTTTTAAAACAGTATGAGACGATTGAGTTCGGAGGGATGGCCCCGTTTGTAAGTGTCTGGTCGATGAACTTTTTCCTTGTCTTCTCTATCTTAACCCATATTAAATTCTGGTACGAGGAACGGGAAGCACAGCGTGAGGAAGATGCTGCGGAAAGAGACCGATTCATTAGTTGAATTTATGTTGTCAAACACATATGAGGTATTTTAGGGAGAGAAAGGCAAGTAAGCCTTTCTCTTTTATTTTGTCTGGTCCTGGTCACTATTATCGCGGTCGCGTTCTGCATCCTCAGCTGCTATTCTTAATTCCTGAAAGAAAAGTTGATCATTGCAGACCATGCTATGCTGTTGTTCATTTTCCTCATTTGTCTTCTTATGATGACTCTGTTTTTGCTCCATGAATTATTCCTCCTTAGGCTTTTATTCCTTCATTCCCTTTTCAACAAGAATCATGCTTGAGATAACTTGTTGTAAGTATTTGCTATTGATATTAAATCATGCAAATAAATTCATTAACCTGGATTGCTGTGGGAAACTAATGTTACTTTGACTGAGGGGAGTTTTGGATGGAATGAAAACGGTTTATCATTTTGATACAGATCAGCAATTTCTTAAAATTGATTTTATACCAGCACCAACACTGGATCCATGGCATGCTTATGTATTTGATGAAAATTGGAATGACATCATACATACTGCGACAGCCATATCAGACACTATGGGAGAGGCTATCGAATATGTTTATGAAAGCCTCGAAATACGAGGCAGGATTACCGTACTGACCGACCTCAAACCTGTGAATTCCCTGGCAGAGCATGTGGATGTTTCTTTATTTCATTTGCAGGCATTACTCTTTGCTTCTGCAATCATCGTTAAAGGTGATTTTCCGGATTTAGAACGCTTTGGTTTTTCAAGAATGAAGACAGGCAGGGGGAATATACTTTATATTCTTTCCTCTGAGGAAATAGAAAATGATTCATGCCGTTTTTTATAATGTATCTTAACAGAGTCTTTCCTCTCAGGAAGGGCTTATATTTTTGTTCCAGTGGCAATGAACGTTGGATTTTCGAGGGTTCGTTTTCTTCCGTTTATCTGATTGATTGTTTTTGCTGGTTTTCGGGATCGAGGTAAGAGGGAGATTTTGGTATAAGGTAAGTAAAAGTATGGGAAAATGGAGGTGATAGCAGAAGGAGTGATAGAATGGGTGAAAAGGAAATGCAAGATATGTTCGAATGGGCAGGTTTAACAGATGTATATGAGCAGCATGGCTATAAAATGTGGCTGAGCGGTCTTGAAGATAGCATTGATGTCGAACTATTGGATCATTTTTCGGACGCTTATTCATTTGAAAGTGCCGAAAGCATGTTTTATGACGAGTTCTTGTTCCACCTAAGGGTTTTCAAGAGTATCACCAAGAATAATGAGCTTCCTCACCGGTATTGGTGATGTTTTTGTAGATAGATAACAAGGGAGAGGAGTTGAGAATATGGAGCCGATCTCAGATCATTTAATGGAGAACCTGGACGTTATTTTTGTCGGTTTCAACCCAAGCATCCGTTCTTCGGAAACTGGTCATCATTACGCAAATCCAAACAACCGATTTTGGAAGATACTTTTTGAAGCAGGGATCACACCTAGAAAATATGTATCTTCCGAGGATTATAAGCTGCTGGAATTAGGCTGCGGGATGACGAACATCGTAGCCCGTCCGACTAAAGCTGCGGATGAAATTACAAAAGAGGAATACCAGCAGGGCAAGGAGGAGCTAAAGAAAAAAGTCCAAAAATACAGGCCGAAAATCGTTTGTTTCGTCGGAAAGGGCGTTTACCAGCAATATAGCGGAAAAAAAGATATACCGTGGGGAAAGCAGAAAGAATCCGTTGTGAGAGGCACTGTCGATTTCGTCGCCCCATCCTCAAGCGGACTCGTAAGGATGAAAATGGATGAAGTAGTGAGGATTTATAAAGAACTCCCTCTCTTAAGGGATGGTTTAAAATCCAAATAAAAAAAGGAACTGAGATGTAGAGAAGCCGAGTTCATAAAGTGCTCTTATGGGCTTGAAATCGCCTTCCATAGGGGCACATTTAGGAGCTAATCGCACCCTTTTATCGAGTAACCAATTCCGATAAGGGTGCTTATTATTATTCTAGGGACTTAACTATACCAGAGTTTGTGTGCAATTTCACGAACCTGATGTGCTCCATTTATTTACTATGACAAGGGCATCGACAATCGAATCATATCTCTGCACTGAATCCCATTCTCGAAAATAGGTTCTTCATAATTCCTTATAAAAAAATCATGTTCTATTCCGGTGATTCTGAAGCCAACTTTTTGATAAAGAGCCAGTTGGTTGATACTTGAATTCCCTGTACCGATTTCAATCGTATCGTAACCGTTCTCGGCTGAGGTTTGAATTCCATGTTTAAGCAGTAAGGTACCTAAACCTTTGCCTTGGTGAGATTCGTCGACAGCCAGGTTCATAATTTCGATGATATGGTCACTGACCGGGACAAGTACGATTACCCCAATTGTTTCCCCATTTTCTGACTCCGTAACATAGCATAAGCCTTCATCTAAATACCTCGAAACTAAAGCTTTAGAAGGATCAGCCATGAGCAGCAATTTCCAGGGAGGCTGTTCGCCTTCTTTTAACATTCTAATGTTCATGTGTTTTCCCCTTATATAATAATCGATATGTGATTTTGATTAAGAGATACCCCAAAGCACCGCCTACTGTATTAAGAATGATATCATCGATGTCGAAACTGCCAACCCTTGTGGCAAACTGGAGGATCTCTACGGATGAAGTTGCCAGAAAAACAGAAGTGGCCGTCCGCCAAAATCCGATGTGGCTTTTAAACAGCCAGGGAAGGAAGATTCCTAACGGGAAAAAGGCAAGAACATTGCCTAATAAGTTGGACTTCCAGATATTTTGATTGATGTGAGAAGAAGCTTTTATGTAATCTGTGATTGTTTTAAATGGGATGATGTTATAAGGGTTGGTTCCTGTAGAATTGATTTCATACGCAGCCTGCCTGTATGGGCTGAGAAATAATAAAATGACGGCAATGATAATGTACAAAATGAATAAAGTATAGGATATAGCTGAAATCCATTTCTTGTACTTAATATCTATTATATTTATCATAAATTCTCCTTTGGTGATCACGAAGATATTTTAAAAGATACATAGGCTTTAGTTAAAAAGACATATCAGATATTAGTTACCCAAACCGGCAAAAAATTAAATAGAAAATTATACTTATTAGTAATTAAATAAAAACCTTGCCACATGGCAAGGTTTTAGAATATGTATTACATCATCCTGCCAAGGCAGGGCCCCTGCCGTCCGTACAGTGGTTAAGTGTCCCGCAACAAGCGAATGTCCGGCAGAGGCAGTTATATTTTAACACAATCATGTTGGAAAAATACAATTTTAAGGTGGATACTTTTATTTTTATTTGTAATAGTGGTATGATAACAGTGATTTTAACACAAGGAGATGATTTACATGGCTAAAAAAGGATACATACAAATGCAAAACGGTGAAAAAATCGAATTCGAACTATACCCAAACGAAGCACCTGGTACAGTTGCGAACTTTGAGAAGCTAGCTAACGAAGGCTTCTATAACGGATTGAACTTCCACCGTGTAATTCCTGGTTTTGTCAGTCAGGGAGGATGCCCTCACGGTACTGGTACTGGCGGTCCTGGCTACACAATCAAATGTGAAACAGAAGGCAACCCGCACAAGCATGTACCAGGTTCACTTTCTATGGCACACGCAGGTAAAGATACAGGCGGCAGCCAGTTCTTCATCGTACATGAGTCACAGCCACACTTAAATGGCGTGCACACTGTATTCGGTAAAGTTACTTCTAATTTGGAAGCGGCTAAAGCGATGAGCAACGGTGATGTTATGGAAAAGGTAGTTGTATCAGAAGAATAGGATCATAAAAAAGAGCCTGATGGCTCTTTTTTTGTTCTTATTTACCCATTGAAGCGAACGTACGCTCTTGTTAAAATGAATTCAAAAGAAAATTGTCTACAATGTTAAATTCAAGAGTCTAATATTTAATAAATTTGACTATACTATCTAATTTATTTAAAATTATATAAAATAGTCGAATTTAAATGGTTAGGTGGAATGGCAATGGAGCCAGTATCTGTTTTCATAATGGATGTTACGGATTCTTCTTCTGCAGGTTATGGTGAGGAGTTGAGTGATTATTTAGGGAAGCTCGAGACAAATATAAAAAATTGGTATGGAAAAATTGGTTCCGTACAGGTTAAACACCGGTCTGGAGACGAGCTCATTTTTCTGAGTGAAGGATACTCATCAGCCTTCATCACAGCTTTTTATATCAGCTCGATCTGGAGCTACGAAAAAAACCTTCCGTATTTTGGGCTTGCCTATGGCAGACTCGATAAGAAAGTAAAAGAAATTGATATTGAAAAGTGGATTCATCCATTGGTGAAGCAGGCAAGAAATGCGAACGAGCATATTAAAAAACAGAAGGACAGGGAAACCTTTTGTTTTCAAATTCCCGACAAGGAGCCAGGTTTGCAAACATTAATTAATGGGATGCTTAGCCTGCAGAATGTACTAAGAATGGAGCAGACTGATATACAGCGGCTTGTATGCTCGCTCTATCTTATTTATGGCAAACAAAATACTGTGGCACAGCTTCTCGATCGCTCAGCTCCTACGGTTTACAGCCATTATAAAAAAGGGCACTGCGAGCAGATCCTCCGAAGTTATCGTGAAATTGTCAGTGTTTTGGATGACAGTGAAGCACATGAGTTCCCAAATAAGGAATATAAGCAAATGAATACGCTTGAAGAATCCATAAGAACAAATCTAAAAAGCCAGGTGCAGCACATGTTCAACCTCTAGATTCTGGTGAAAGGAGCATGCATGCTTTTATTGAGTCTGATTTTAGCGCATCTACTAGCCGACTTTTACCTGCAGACGGACACTATGGTACAGGACAAGCTGAAAAATATTAAAAAGCATATTTTTCATCATTTTCTGATGAACTCAACCGTACTTGGTGCAGGCTGGTTATTTTTTTACCCTCAGGATGATCCCTTGATGGCAATCATTTGGCCGTTATTATTCATACCAGGCTCACATCTAATTATTGACCTTGTTAAGATCAAGCTTGTGGATCAACTTACCGCACGTGAAAATTTAAATAAACTATGGTTTTTTATAGTAGACCAGCTGCTTCATCTTTTCATGCTACTGGTAGCGATGCAGTTATTTTTTAATATATCACTCGTTTCTAATATTGATAGATTCATAAGGCTTCTGTTTGAGAAAGGTAGGGATTTGGACCCTTCTGGTACAATCCTGGTGATTGTCATTATTTAAATATTGGGAACAACTGTCAGCGGCCATATGATACGGATCCTTCTAGGCTCTCTGCCCGGGCAGCTGTTAACCTTTGAAGGGAAATATACCTTTAAAAACGAACTGAAGGAGCCGGCATACCCACAAACGAGCATGGGTGACAGAGGACTGTCTGAACAATACAGTTATATGATTTTCAATAAGCACGATATGTCACGCGGAAAGCTGATAGGGTATATCGAGCGGCTTCTGGTTATTTTGCTTACGTACTACAGTTCATATCCGGCAATCGCCTTCATTGTGACCGCAAAATCAATCGCCCGTTTTAAGCAGATGGATGATCGTGACTGGGCAGAGTATTTTCTCCTGGGAACTTTGACGTCCATGTTCCTAGGAATCATGTTTGGGATTCTTTTAAGGGAAATATTAAATTAAGAGTCACTTTCAGTTGAAGCTGAATTAAAAGACATTTTGCAGTTGAAGCAAAAATGAAAGTCAATTTTTACAATCGAAGCCTTTAGACAATCTGCAATGATGATGCAACCCTTTGTACCAGCTCCAGGGGGCAAAAAAGTTGGAAACAGCTTTCAAAGTGCCAAGGTATATGAGTAAATAGCGGAGTGATTTGAATGAACATCGTCCTTTTCAATAAAGATTTGCGTATTTCCGACCATCAGCCTCTGGCAGAAGCGGCTAAAGCGGGGGAGGTATTGCCGCTGTATATATTTGAGCCTTCACTATGGAAGGAGACCGCTCTTTCCGCCCGTCATTTTCAATTTATTGTTGAAAGTCTGGAAGAGCTGGCAAAAGGAATTGAGGGGAAGGGAGGACGCCTCTTATACGCAATTGATGAGGTGGAAAGAGTTCTGGATAACCTCTTGGATATCTATGACTCCATAAACTTATTTGCCCACAAGGATTATAGGTTAATAGACAAAGCTGAAAAATGGGTGAAGCAAAATGAACAGGTTCTTTTTACTTTTGGTCCGGAACTTGAAGATGTTCGCGATAAGCAGTTCGATCATCGTTTGAACTCTTACTTGAAAGAAATGTTAGCAGAAGTTCCATCCAAGATTGATGTTCCGTTAAAGACACCAGATTTTTTACTGACCGATTTAAAAAAACTCAAAAATTTCAAGTTCAAGGGAAATAAAATCCGCTTCGGTCAGCAAGGGGGAGAAGGGAATGCGGAGGAAACACTGGATTCTTTTCTAGAAGGCAGATTTTCAAACTATATCGAAAATAGCCAAAAACCGCTGCCTTCCTCCCTTTCATCTTCAAGGCTTTCTGCTTATATTACATGGGGAAATATTTCAATCAGGTCCATTTATCAAAAAACAGCAGAAAAGTCGCAAGCATGTGAGCTGGAGGAAGGTAAAAAACAGCTTGATGAGTTTTTATCAAAGCTCATTGCCAGGATTAAAGTTTCCAGTATGGAAAGGCAGAATGAACAACTTGCAGATCTAAGTGTAATCAAAAGGGAGTGGAATGAAGATTGGTACCGGCGCTGGCTCGCAGGGAGAACAGGGATCCCGATTATTGATGCAGCCATGAAGAGTCTGGATAAAACGGGATGGATGAACTTTTCGTTGCGGGGTATGGTAATATCCTTCATCACTAATTCACTGCTCCTTGATGAAGAGAAACCGTCCACTGCACTGGCTGAGCTTTATTTGGATTATGAACCAGCTTTACATGATTACTATATCCAGCTATATTCTGGGTTGCGCGGCAAAATGAAAATCATGGACCCTGTTAAAATTGGCAGGCAGCTTGATCCGGATGGAGCTTTTATTCGCCGGTACATACCTGAATTAAGCAGGCTTCCGGCTGAATATATCCATGAACCATGGCTATATCCTGGCTTTTATCAGCTTGGATACGATGCTCCGATGGTCGATGTGAAAAAAGTGAATAAATATGCCAGGCTTCAATATCATGAATTTATGGGCAGAGGTAAGCCAGGCAGGCAAAAAACAGTAGGGGATGACGAACAGTTATCCTTTGATATTTAACGAGGATTCAGCCATTTCATTCCTCCCCTTAAAATAGGTCAATGAAACTCCGATTAGGGTAATCATGCCGCCTGCTATTGTCATGGATGCTGGTACTTCTCCCAGCCAGATCCAAGCGATTATGAAAGAAGCAGCGGGAGTAAGGTACAGAGAACTTGCTGCTTCCGAGGTACCAGATTTTGCCGTAATATAGGCTAAAGCAAAGTAAGCAACCACCGTTGGGAAGAGACCGAGGTAAATAGCGCTCATCGTGGCTCCTATCGGGGCTTCAGCAATCTCATCCACAATCCCTGGAGCAAGGAAACCCATGAACAAGGTAGCTGCCCATATCGTATAGGCTGTAAAAGGAAGAGCACCATACTTGTTCAAGTAATTTTTTTGAAACACAAAATAAAGAGATTCGGATAATGAAGCAATTAATATTAGAAGTACACCAAAACCTAGATTAAAACCTCCTTCAGCTCCCATCGAGATGAAAATGATTCCGAGCATGCTGATCGAAGCGCCGGCCCAGTACCATTTCCCGGTACTCTCCTGGTAGAAAATTCTCCCCAAAAAACCAATAAAAACAGGTGAGGTAGAAACAAGCAGGCTGGCGGCTCCGGCGCTGACACTTTGTTCACCAAAATTCAGGGCTGTTTGGTAAACTGCGAAACCCAGGAATCCGAACAGGAATATTACAGGCCAATCTTTTCTTTCTGGAAGCTTCATTTTTGTTAGTGCAGCGTAGCAAAGAAGAGCCACTGAGCCAATAAAAAGCCTAAGGAATGACAAATGTTCTGGAGAATAGCCTTCTAGTCCATGCCGAATCCCCGCAAATGCCGACCCCCATAATAAAATCACGAGCACATGTGCAGCTGCCATCCTTATGTCCATGTAATTCACCTCGAAAAAACCATCCAATTTAACCCTGTGTATCAGGTTTATCTTTCAAATATAACGAGGTATTGGTAAAATGTATCCAACCAATAGGGGGATTTTAAAACCAACCAATTATGAATGGAGCAGGTTCATGAAAGCGCCAAAGTATAAAGTAATAATCAATTACGTGAAAGAACAGATTACACATGGGATATGGCCAGTTGGCAGCAGGCTGCCGAGTCAGCGTGATCTTGCAAAACAATTCGGTGTGAACAGAAGCACAGTCGTCACAGCGCTGGAAGAGTTGGCTGCTGATGGACTGCTCGAGGGGAAGCTGGGGATGGGTACAATAGTCATTAACAATACCTGGACCCTCATGCGGTCTGCGCCTCCTGTTAATTGGAATGTACAGGTAGGGCGGGGCACTCATCAGGCAAGTTTGTCTACAGTTCAGACTATAAATTTGGCAGAATCCGATAAGAGTTTGATCCAGCTGAGTAAAGGAGAACTATCACAGGATTTATTTCCGCTAGAGGAAATGAGGTCTGTTTTAATAAAAGTTGGACATGAACTGGAGCCATTCGGATATGAAGACCCAAAGGGAAACCGGCAGCTTAGGGAAGCGATTGCTCAATACCTCGCTCAAAAAGGAATAATGGTTGATGCTTCATCCATTTTAGTCGTATCTGGTGCTTTACAGGCATTGCACCTCATTTCCATCGGGTTATTGGAAAGGGAATCAACCGTTTTCCTTGAGAATCCATCTTATGTGCAATCCTTGTCCACCTTCCAGTCTGCAGGCATGAAACTTCATGGTATCTCGATGGATACTGAGGGGATCATCCCTGAGATGATAAAGGAAGCCCATCAAAGCAAAAATTCTGTGTTATACTGCCATCCGAATTTTCATAATCCCACCGGTACTCTTATGGGAGAAACCAGAAGGCATGAGCTGCTTAGACTGGCAGAGACAGCTCAGCTTCCAATCATTGAGGATGATGTTTACGGAGATCTCTGGCTGGATTCTCCGCCGCCGTCTCCTATTAAATCTCATGACAGGCACGGAAATGTTCTATATCTTGGGAGCCTTTCGAAGAGCCTGAATCCTGGGTTGAGAATCGGGTGGGTTGCCGGTCCAGAAGCAGTCATCGACCGGCTGGCTGACCTGAAAATGCAAACAGACTACGGTTCGAGCTCTTTATCGCAGCGAGCAGCTGCAGAATGGCTGTCAAGCGGATTGTATGAGAAGCATTTAACCAACGTCAGGGAGCATTTAAAGGTGCGAAGAAATGCTGCCCTGGAAGCATTGCAAAAACACTTGGGCAATTATGCAGAATGGGAAAAGCCTGAAGGCGGATTTTTCATATGGGTAAAAATGAATTCGGATATATCCCTGTCTGATTTATACCGAAAAGCCCTCGCACATGGAGTGTTAATCAACCCCGGGCGAATTTATGCCACCCAAAAAATGCAGAATTTCCGGCTTTCTTTTGCGAATGCACCAGTTGAGGATCTCATTAAGGGGATCGCCATATTAGAATCGCTGATTGAAGACTGATAGAATACAAGAATATGAGTTTTTAAATAAGGAGAATATGTTTATATGAAATTAGTATCTTGGAATGTTAATGGCATAAGGGCATGCGTACGTAAAGGGTTCATGGATTTTTTCAAAGAGGCGGACGCAGACCTTTTTTGTATACAGGAAACGAAATTGCAGGAGGGCCAGATTTCCCTTGAACTTGAAGGGTATCATCAGCTCTGGAATTATGCTGAAAAAAAGGGGTACTCCGGAACGAGGCCACTGAAAAAGTCCCCACTGGATAGCTTGTTAAATAGGACCGGTTGATTTCCACTCCAGGTTGCTTCGCTTTCCGCGGGGCGTGCGGTGAGCCTCCTCAGCGCTAAAGCGCCTGCGGGGTCTCACCTGTCCCGCTGATCCCGCAGGAGTCTACGCACCTTCCGTTCCAATCAACCTAGTGCTACTAAACCTTATTTAGACAAACTATAAACCGTTCAAATCCTGACTTTTTTAAGGGATTTGGGCGGTTTTTATTTTATAATAGAATTAATTTAGCTGAAATGGGTGGTTCCAATGATGTCAATGCAACAATCAATCAAACTAAGTCCTTATATGGGTCTCTATGACCTTATCGTGCCAAAGGATAATATGTTGCGTCAGATTAATGATCTGGTTGACTTTACCTTTGTTTATGAAGAGCTCAAGGATAAGTATTGCCTTGATAACGGCAGGAACGCAATCGATCCCATTCGCATGTTCAAATATCTATTATTAAAAACCATCCATGACCTTTCGGACGTGGATATTGTTGATCGTTCGAAGTATGATATGTCGTTCAAATATTTTCTGGATATGACTCCAGAAGAGGAAGTTATAGACCCGAGCTCCCTGACCAAATTCCGTAAATTGAGGTTAAAGGATATTAACCTCCTGGATCTGCTTATTAATAAAACGGTGGAGATTGCTTTAGAAAAAGAGATCATCAAAAGCAAATCCATTATTGTCGATGCCACTCATACAAAAGCCCGTTATAATCAGATGAAACCGAAAGAAGTTCTGATGGAGCGTTCCAAGAAGCTAAGGAAGGCAATTTACCAAATCGATGAATCCATGAAATCCAAATTTCCTTCCAAGACAAAGACTGATGTGTTGGAGGATGAAATTGCCTATTCACAGAAACTCATTGAAGTGATTGAAAAGGAAGAGACCCTGATTCAATACCCGGTAGTAAAAGAACAGCTTAACTTATTGAAAGAGACGGTCGCAGATGACCTTGAACAGATCAAATGCTCAAAGGATCATGATGCGAAAGTGGGACACAAGACGGCAGATTCCTCTTTCTTTGGATACAAGACCCACCTGGCAATGAGCGAGGAACGAATCATAACGGCAGCTGTCATTACGACAGGCGAGAAAAACGATGGCAAGCAACTTCAAACTCTTATTGAGAAAAGCGAAGACGCAGGTATACAGGTTGAGACTGTGATCGGCGATGCGGCGTATTCAGAAAAAGACAATATTAAGTACAGTAAAACAAACAAAATAAACTTGGTCGCAAAATTGAATCCAAGTGTTACCCAGGGATTCCGCTCAAAGGAAGACGAATTCGAATTTAATAAGGACGCTGGGATGTATGTCTGTAAAGCAGGACACCTCGCAATCAGAAAGGCTCGAACCGGAAAGAAAAACACTGGAACGAACCAGGTAGATACCTATTATTTTGATATTGATAAGTGCAAGCGTTGCCCCTTAAGGGAAGGCTGTTATAAAGAAGGTGCGAAAAGTAAGACGTATTCTGTTTCCTTGAAGTCAACTGAACACCTAGACCAGGCAGAGTTTCAGGAAAGTGAATACTTTAAGCAGAAGTCCAAGGAGCGCTATAAGATTGAAGCGAAGAATAGCGAGTTGAAACACAGACACGGGTATGATGTAGCCACATCCTCGGGTCTAATTGGCATGGAAATGCAAGGCGCCATGGCCATTTTCACGGTCAATTTAAAAAGAATTTTAAAACTGAAAGGGCAACAATAGAGGCCAAAGGGGACAAGAAACTGGAAAAAAAGCCGATTCAATTCCAAAAATATGGAGTTGGATCGGCTTTTTTGTTTGGTTATCATGAAAATCTAAAAAATCGGCAGATTTTCAGTGGCCTGCTCCGGAACGGCTGTGTTTTCAAAAAAACAGCCACTTTCAGTGAGGTATGGCATCGGATCAGCTGAGCATGACCATGAGGGTCGAGCCATAACTGCGGAGTTCGAGGAATTTTATCTTGTCAATGTCTATACTCCTAATTCCCAGCGTGATCTGGCGCGCCTCGGCTACCGCCTATCCTGGGAAGAACTGCTCAAGGAATACTTGCTGGAATTGGAGAAGACGAAGCCTGTAATTCTTTGCGGTGATTTGAACGTCGCCCATAATGAGATCGATTTGAAAAATCCAAAACCGAACCGGGGGAACTCTGGTTTTACAGACGAAGAACGAGGCAAGATGACTGAACTTCTAGCCAGCGGCTTCGTAGATTCCTTCAGACATCTGCATCCTGAAGTGAAAGATGTCTATACCTGGTGGTCTTATATGTCTAAAGTAAGAGAAAAGAACATCGGATGGCGTATCGACTATTTTATCGTTTCTGAAAAACTGGCCTCTGCAATCAAAACTGCAGGCGCAGAATGTTTTGTCATGGGCAGCGACCACTGCCCCGTGACACTTGAATTAAGTCTATAAAGTGATTGAATCCCCTGAGCTGTGCTCCGGGGATTTTTTTATCTCGAGTTTGGACAGCTTATCGCTGTTTTCTCTTAAAGCTGATAGAAGCAGCCCCAGGTTCGGCCAACCAGAAATAAGTAACAGTATGACATATTTAAGTTGATTAAATAAAAAATCTTCCCATTAGACACTATGATACTCTGCTATTTTAATAAATTCAAAGAATTATCAAAACCTTTCCTTTTGCTTTTTGGTTAAATGTTATATACTATAAGTTAATAAGGATAACACATTAAAAAATCCTTGATAATAATTACATATTAATTATTGGGGGTACGTTGGTGGTGAGTTCTATTAAACTAACAAAACGGCAGGAAGAAATCGTTCAAATTGTCAAAGAGGATGGCCCTATTACAGGTGAGCAGATTGCCGAAAAGCTTAAGCTGACGCGGGCGACTCTCCGGCCAGACCTGGCGATTCTGACGATGGCAGGGAGCCTGGAGGCGAGGCCAAGAGTGGGTTATTTTTTCAATAAGGAAAAAGAGAGGCTGTTTGAACCTACTGAAGTTCTTAATCTCAAGGTAAATGATTATAAAGGCCATCCGATTGTCGTCCAGAAATCATCTTCCGTTTATGATGCGATTGTCCAGATGTTCCTTGAGGATGTAGGGACGCTATATGCAGTTGATTCGGAAGGCTGTCTTGCTGGGGTCATCTCAAGAAAAGATTTGCTGAGAGCTGCGATCGGGAACAAGAATCTGGAGGATCTTCCTGTTAGCGTCATCATGACGAGGATGCCAAACATTATCACTGTGAAACCCGAGGAAACACTTGTCCAGGCTGCTAAGAAGCTTGTGACGAACAGGATTGATTCTCTCCCTGTCGTCCGGGAACTCTCAAATAAATCCGATTCATATGAAGTCATCGGACGAATTACCAAAACAACCATAACTAAGGTTTATTTAGAAATAGCAGAGCAAAAATCTGTCTAGGAAGTGAGCGCATTTTGGATATGAAGGAAGTTGTTTACGTAGTATCTGATTCAGTCGGGGAAACGGCGGAATTTGTAGTTAAGGCTGTGGCGACCCAATTTAATGGAGGACAGGTCGATATCAGAAGGAATTCATATGTGGAGGATGAGGAAGACATTGAGGATGTCATCATGGTTGCGAAGCAAGGGCGTTCCATTATCGCATATACCATTGTCGTTCCATCTCTCAAGGCCTATCTCGATAAAAGGGCTCAGGAGGAAGGAATCTATGCGGTTGATTTGCTCAATCCATTGATGAATGCCTTTGAAAAGAAGTTCAATAAGGAGCCAAACCATCGGCCAGGCATGATGCGCAAGCTGGATGATGAGTACTTCCGTAAAATTGAAGCGATTGAGTTTGCGGTCAAATACGATGATGGCAGAGACCCTCGCGGCATTTTAAGAGCGGATATCGTACTTGTTGGCGTTTCCCGTACTTCAAAAACACCTTTGTCGATGTATCTTGCCCACAAGCGCTATAAGGTCGCCAATGTACCGATCGTTCCTGAAGTCAAGCCGCCAGATGAACTGTTTCAAGTACCTAGGAGCAAATGTGTAGGTTTGATCATTTCGCCTGATAAGCTGAATGAAATCAGGACGGAAAGGCTGAAAGCGCTTGGGCTGGGTGCGAGGGCGAATTACGCAAGCTATGAACGAATCCTGGAAGAGCTTGATTATGCTGAAAAAATCATGAAACGTGTGGGCTGCCCTGTCATCAATGTTTCCAACAAGGCGATTGAAGAAACAGCAGGATTGATACTTGATATTTTAAAAAGTGAGAGGAGTTTTGGCTGATGTCTAAATTTGTTTATCTTTTTAATGAAGGAAATAGCGGAATGAAAGAAATCCTTGGAGGTAAGGGAGCGAACCTGGCAGAAATGACGCGTATCGGGCTTCCTGTACCGTTCGGATTCACGATTTCCACGGAAGCATGTAATGCCTATTATGACGCAGGCAAGACAATTCCTGCAGAAGTACAGGCGCAGGTTCTTGAAGCTCTTGCTGAACTTGAAGCGAAAACCGGCAAGAAGCTGGGGAATCCGGAGAACCCGCTGCTGGTATCAGTACGTTCTGGTGCAGTATTTTCAATGCCCGGGATGATGGATACCATCCTGAACCTTGGCATGAATGATGAGACCGTCGAGGGTATGGCCAAACTAACCAATAATCCACGTTTTGCATATGATTCATACCGTCGCTTTATCCAGATGTTCAGTGACGTCGTTCTCGATGTTGATGTCTTTTTCTTCGAGCGATTACTGGAAGAAACAAGGGAAGCGAAAGGCTACACAGCAGATCCGGAAATGACCGCGGAAGACTGGAAAGAAGTTATCCAGGGCTATAAAAATATCGTTACGAAACATACAAGAAAACCATTTCCTCAGGATCCAAAGGAACAGCTATTCCTTTCTATCAATGCTGTGTTTGATTCCTGGAATAATCAGCGTGCAATTGTTTACCGCCGTTTGAATAAAATCCCTTCCCATCTGGGGACTGCTGTTAATATCCAGAGCATGGTATTCGGAAATATGGGTGATGATTCAGGAACTGGTGTTGCTTTTACTCGTGACCCGTCTACCGGTGAGAGCATCCTGTATGGCGAATACTTGATCAATGCGCAAGGCGAAGATGTCGTAGCTGGCATAAGGACACCTCAGCCAATCCAAACATTGAAAAATGAAATGCCTGCCGTTTATCAGCAATTCGTTGAAACATGCAATCGCCTCGAACAGCATTATGAGGATATGCAGGATATTGAATTCACAGTTGAACGCGGGGAGTTGTTCATCCTACAGACCCGTACCGGGAAGCGTACTGCTCAAGCAGCTATCCGTATTGCGACAGAACTTGTAAATGAAGGGATCATTGATAAAAAGACAGCCCTTCTTCGTGTGGATCCGGAACAGCTCGATCAGCTTCTGCACCGCCGTATCGATGAGGATTTTGAGCGGAACCAACTGGCAAAAGGACTGCCTGCTTCACCAGGGGCTGCCACTGGGAAAGTGGTATTTGATGCCGATGAGGCTGAACTTCTTGCAAATGAAGGTCAAAAAGTCATTCTTGTAAGGCCTGAAACAACTCCGGATGATATCCATGGAATCATTGCTGCCCAGGCGGTCGTCACAAGCCGCGGAGGAATGACAAGCCATGCCGCTGTAGTAGCGCGAGGTATGGGTAAGGCTTGTATCTGTGGCTGCGAAGCGATGAAAATCGACTTGCACGAAAAGCAATTTCGCGTTGGCGATGTGGTAGTAAAGCATAGTGATATCATTACGATCGACGGTGGAACCGGTGAAATCATGCTTGGTGAAATCCCGATGATTGAACCTGAACTTTCAGAGGAGTTCCAGCTTCTCCTTTCATGGGCCGATGAAGAGCGTAAAATCGGCGTTCGCGCCAATGCGGATAATCCTGAGGATTCTGCCAAGGCACTGGAATTTGGTGCGGGTGGTATCGGACTTTGCCGTACTGAGCATATGTTCATGGACGCTGCAAGGGTCCCAATTGTCCAGAAGATGATTCTTGCCGAAACGTTTGAGGAGCGGAATGCCGCATTGGATGAACTATTGCCGATGCAGAGGGAAGACTTTGAGGGCATCCTTGAAGTGATGCAGGGATTGCCTGTAACCATTCGTTTGCTCGATCCGCCTTTGCATGAATTCTTGCCTGATAAAGAAGAGCTCTTGGTTGAAATTACAAAACTGCAAATCCTGGACCCTGAATCGAAAGTGCTAAAGGAAAAGGAAGCGCTGTTAAAGAAAGTGCGACAATTGGATGAATTCAATCCGATGCTTGGCCACCGTGGCTGCCGCCTTGGAATGATTCACCCTGAAATCTATGAAATGCAGGCGAGAGCCATTTTCTACGCTGTAGCTAACTTAGCTGATAAAGGAATTGATGCTCAGCCTGAAATCATGATTCCGTTAGTTGGCCATGTGAATGAATTGAAGGAAATGCGTGAGCTAGTGAACGCAGCTGCGCAAAGCATCAAGGAAGAAACCGGGAAGAACTTTGAATACACGGTCGGAACAATGATTGAGATTCCGCGTGCAGCTTTGACTGCGGATCAAATAGCTGAGGAAGCAGACTTCTTCTCATTTGGTACGAATGACCTTACACAAACAACATTCGGCTACAGCCGCGACGATGCAGAAGGCAAGTTCCTTCAAGCATATATTGAACAGAAAGTACTCCCTGAAAACCCATTTGCCGTACTTGATCGTGAAGGAGTAGGCAAATTGGTTGAGACGGGTGTAGAACTTGGCCGCAAGACAAAGCCGGGCTTAAAGACTGGGATTTGCGGGGAGCATGGCGGTGAAAAGAGTTCGATTGAATTCTGCTACAATGCAGGGCTTGACTACGTAAGCTGTTCGCCATACCGTGTACCGCTTGCGAGGCTGGCTGCTGCTCAGGCAACAATCCGCCACGAGAGAAACAACGAAAAAGAGGCTGTTATAGCGAAATAATCCTTAATGGGGAGCGTGATTTAATATCGCGCTCCCTTCAATTCATCATGATTATTTCCTTATTAATAGGTAACTGATGGAAAAAAGGGTATACTAAACTATATACGCAATTCCTCGGGTCTTCTGGTGTTTCCACTTACCATGAGAAGGCGTGAGACCAAACCAGAGAGGATGAGGGAAATGTTAGTGAAACTTTACCAGGCAAAAGCAGGAGATGGAAGCAAAAAAAAGGGATTGAGGAGAACGCAATCCTATTTCATGACACCTGAGGATGCATTATCAGAAGCATTTGCTTTAAAAGAAAAAATGGATTCAAAATATGCAAATGAAATAGAATGGGATTATCAGGGTCCTTTTACAGGTACCTCTGAAAAAATGAAAATACTTAAGGGATACTTAAAAGGCAACAGACAGAGCAGTCCGTTCTATCTTGAGATCCTGAGCGTCGAGAATGTTGATAAAATTAAACCGGTGTCACCAATCAAGCCTAAAAGTTTTACTAAGGATGACAAAAAGGTTCAAACCAAAGTCATGCAAAAGTTGAAAGTGAAGAACGCCTAGTCAAGCCGTTCCGCTGTATTTAAGAATCATACCAGATGGAAGGGCATGCACAGTATTTGTGCGGCCCTTTCTTTAGGTATTTTTCAAAGCTCTTCTCGTGCTTTTTTATTGCTTAATTTACATATTTTAAGGGGTTCAGCTATGAAGCAAATTGACATGATCCACCAGCAGGCC